>NZ_JBWKOP010000003.1:0-524248 GCF_059416145.1 Rhodoferax sp. GW821-FHT09E07
GACCTGTCTCCTGTAGAGTTCGAGAAGCAATATTTCCTGAGACTCAGGTCTGTCTAGGAAACCCGGGGCGATTCACTGCTCCAAATTTGTTAACCCATCTCTCATATTCGGCAAGTTGCTCTCTGTATTGACTTCCTGATGCCTCCACAGCCTGGCGCCAAGCCGCGCATTCAGACTGATATTTCGCCTCTGCGGCCGACTTCGCTTTTCGTGCGTCAACCTCGCAGTCATAGTCGATGCCGGCATAGTGCCAAGCGGGCCGTGAGCTAAAAATAAGATGCGGGCGGCGAATCTCGACCACGTCCATCGTCGGCTCTTTCGGTGGTTGCGGTACAGGAACTGCAACAGGTTTTGGTGGCGGAACAAGTCCCACCGTTTGATTCCATGACTGCATGCCAGAAGCGCCCCACGCTTCACGAATCAAAGCCTTCTCAGCATCACTGCACTTGGTTGAAATCCACCGTTTCGCAGCTATCGATATCTCCTTGTGGGCTCGATCGCGCGCATCTCCCTGCAGTGAATCTACATGGACTCTATAGAGGGCCAAGAACAGTGCTTTAAATCCATCCTTCGTACCCTGGTACCGCAGAGCATCCTGCTTCCAAGAAGCTGCCAAGGCTTTTATTTCGTTGGCATGACGTTGAGCTTGGGAGGCACGGCGCTCTGCATCGTATGCGTCTCGTTGAGCCGCAGCCGCAGCGGACTCTGCATTGCGGCTCCGTGAATTCTGCAAGCCATCCGCGTACCCCTTGATCAATCCACCCATACAGTCCTCCTGTAATTCATCGAAATTTTTTTAGTGCCATTTAAGCATCAGGTAGCGCAGAGAGTTCACCAATACGACCAAAGCAGTGCCATTTAGGCATCAGAAGCACACCACCATGCTTCAAATTTGAGGCCTCGGAGGCCATTTAGTGCTATTCAGGCATCAAGCAACCGTTTGCGCCCCCTCACCTTGCCAATCTAGTGCCATTTAGGCATCAAATGACACCTGCTTTGTCGCTCAAAATCTTTGGGCGCTGGATGTTCTTCAGCACCTTTTGCTCAATGCTCCGCAGTCCGGGCGTGTCGGTGGTCCCAAGGATTTGTTCGACAACCTTAGGCCAGGCACTCCACAAGTTGGCCAAGGATCGGTGCTTGATCTCAAGCTTGGTTTGACCTCGAGTGCACATCCGCTCCACAACCTCATTGAGCGCATCGTTGATTTCATAGAGCTCGTCTTTCGTCAAGTCCATCTCACTGCTCCTGTCTGTTAAAAATTCCTGCTTTAAGAAGACCCCGCTGTCTTCGTTTGGGGTCCTCTCGATCCGTGGGTGCTTTTGTTTTTCCTGCTTCGCGTGAGCCCCAATGCCGTGCGACTAAAAGAGCCAGGTGGAGCCCAGATGCAAGGGCCAGCCCGGAAGCCGCAGCCTGACCGCAGGGAGGGACCGGGTGAGGACTGGGCGCAGCGCACCCTTGCATCTGGGTGGAGCCTGGCTACAGTCGCAAGAAAAGGCATGGGGACGCGGAGCAGGAAAAACACCACGGACCGAGAGAGACGGCGCGCGCCGAGCGCCCCTTGCGGCCATGGGCCGCACTGACCATTGAGCGCAGCGAACCTGCCGCAGGGCGGCTCTCCCGGTGTGGCGCTTGCCTCGCCATCTCCCAGGGTGCGCCCAGCGGCAGGGGTGGCGCGCGGCGCCTTCCCTGGGAGTGTGAGTGAGGGATCGTCACCCGAATGGGCGGGGACTACAGGCCCCGTTCTGCAACGCAGAATAGAGCCCGGTCGGCCCCGCCGGCACTCCCGGATCATTTGAGTTGGCAAGCTGCACCGTTAAAAATGGCAAAACACCATCCAACCACAGCACACGCCACCCACCAAGCATTTGATCGATAGGAGGTGCGCAGACGCGTCCTCAATTTGATGAGGCGCTGATTGAGTAAGCGCTGACGCGCCAACTCTTCCGCCCTCGCTTGCTGCCCAGCAATTCGCGTAAGAACGAAGTGCTGCCACGCCTCCTGTGCACCTACAGCAAGCGCCTCCGCACTGCAAGGACTGCCTGCCAGCCGAGAAGACTCAGCAGCCAAGAATCGAACGACCTCAGCTCGCCAATCAACCACGCATTCGAGGTCCGGTGGGCAATCGGCAAAGTCATAGAAGGATACCGAGTCAGGCAGCTGAGAAAGATGTGGTGCCGCCGCTGCGCGACGATACAAACACAAAAGTACCAAGCAGAAGACCGGCCCATGCGACTCAACTTTCTCGGCACGGGGCAGGCCATGACAAAGTGCATGTGCCACTTCGTGGAGGTAAACGGTGATTAAAGTAAATTGATTCCACAATGTGGCCCGTCCGGCCAAGACAACTCGCCCGTCATCATCGTCACGTCGAATGCGGCCGGCCGGCTGCATTCTGCTGCGCACCTCCACGGGGGGCGGCTCGCCGGCAAAACGGCAAGCCTGTATGGTCGGGGCCAGCATGCGGTCAAACCACCCCGACATTGCCGGCGGCGCCGCAGTGTTCACAAATACCCGCAGCGTCATGGATGTTTTTCCTTGAATTCTGAAATCAGGTGCCGAATTTCTTCGGCCTGCCGAACCGCTGTGTCGTGGAGTGACTGCGCCGCAGCAAGCATTTGCAAGCAAATTTCAAAAAAATCTTCCGCGCTGGGAGCTGCAGTGGGTTGTTGTTCGTTCATATCAAATTCCTGATAGGTAACGGGTTATCGGCGGCTGGCGGCGAATTACCGCCTGACTTCAAGTGCATTGATTTGGCGATCCGATATTCAGTCCAAAATTGAGCGCACACGTTGTGAACAACACTCAGGCGGATCTGCTGTTTGGCAGACTCAAGCGCCTCAGGAATGTCCTGGCCATCATCACAAAAGTGCTGCATCCGCCAGGCAAGTTCTCGGCCATTGGCCAGCAATGTCTGACCGGCTCGCAATTTGGCGATCAGTGCTGCTAAAAAATCTGGGTGAAATTCAACACGATTTTTTGTAATCAGCAGCATTTGATGGAGGCTCATGCCAGCACCTCCCGCAACACCGAGTGCATGGCCAGGGCTTCCGTCACACCGGTCAAGATCCGGTGTGGCTTTGGGTGACAACGCCGGGCGCCAAGCTTGTTCATCGCCAATAGCCGCGGCAGAGGGCGGCTAATGGTTTGCCACACCTCGTACTCTTTGCCGCTGCGGCGGTATGTGCGTTCGCAGATTTGCAGTACCCATTTGTCAGTCGGGTGTGATTTCATTTTTTCCTCCTTGAGTGTTTTGAGTTGACGTCGAGCTTTCAAATCGAGAAAGATTTGTCTTGGCCAGGCGCGCACGCATGGTGGCGAGCTGTTTGGTCGCTCGCTCCTGTTGTGGGGTCAGGCGCGGCGACTCATCGGCGACATGCGCCCGGCGAGCGAGGCGCCGAGTAATGCCCGTCCGTACGGGGCCGAGGTGAAACGTCGGCTCCCGTTCAATCCCTTGATCGGCGAGGCTCCGGTGATCCACACGGGCGGGTTGAGCTGCGACCTCAAGTGCCTGATTGACTAGCGCCGCCCAGCGCTCACGCCAAAAGACCACCTCGCCAGTTTTCTTGTCATCGAGTTCACGACACTTTTCGCCGAAACCATCTTGGGTGAGGCGCCGAGTTGTGGTTAGGACGTGGGCGTGTTCATTTCGGATGTCACCACCTTTTCCCGCCGTGTGGACCGCCACGTCAACAGCGCAAGAGTGCCGTTCTGCAAGCTCCCGGGCGAACTGCACCGCAAGATTTCGCCGTTGCAAAGGGGGGAGTTCATTTGGCAACGCAATCTCGAATTCGCGCGCAACTGTGCTGTTCTTCCGAGTTTCTGATGCCTCTGCCTGGTTCCAGAGCGATTCGCGCTGGCCAGCCCACTGCGGCGCATGGGCTGGAAGCACAAGCTCACGATGCAGCACGCCGGTTTTGCGCCGGTAGTCGAAGGTGCGCCCCAAGCGCGCATCGTGCAGGCGCTGCCCGGCACGATACGCAGAGGCACCGACCGCGGAGCGGCCGTGTGCCCTGCTGACGGTTTTGATGGAAAGATGAAAAATGGCCATGCCGTTTTACCTTTCCATACAGGCGGCGGAGCTGCCGCATAGCGCCGTCGGCGCTACGCTGCCCGCAGGGCCGCACGCAAACTCCGAAGGAGTTTGCATAAGTGCGCCCTTGTCGCTGAAAGCGACCATGGGAGCAGCCGCGCTCACACCTCGCCTCCCTCAGCGATGGAGGCACCATGAGCTGCCCCAGCGAGATCGACTGCAGATAGAGGCAGATCAAACAGCGCACGGTCATCAGGCTTAACCAACCAATCCGCCAAGCGCTTGTGCTGCACTTTCAACTGCTTGGCGCCATCCACACCAAGCTGATCAATAAGAAAGGCTCCCAGCAGAATTTTTCGGCGAGTGTCTGCCTTACGGTTGGCAGAGGCTGCGCGCGCGCGCTGCAGCGCATCCGCCTGCTGTTTTTGGGCTTTAAGCTGAGCGAGTTTTAGACTCAGGTCATCAATTTTCTTTGCCAAATTACTGGACATGCTGATTCTCTTTTTGTTGGTGCTGTGAACGAATTGCCGCAAATCGGGCAAGTATTTCTGGTGGGGGCCGCGTGCCTGCGGCTGGACGACTCTGGGGCACCGCAGCGTGAGAAGATCCAAGCGCTTCACGTGCACGTGCTGAAACACGCGCAGAGCGCAGCGCGGCCTCTTGCTTTGAGTACGTAAGTTGGTCTAGGGGAACTGCCAATATCGACGACAAAAATCGCGGCAAATTCCTGATTCCGCCTGCACCTGCTCGTCCTCGAGCGCGCACAGCACCCGCAAGCTCATCGATTAAAGATTGCTTGACCGCCTGGTCCGTAACTCCGCTCAGGATTCGAAGCAGTTGGTCCAGTTCAAGCTTGGTGCACAGACCCAATGTGAGAAGGTCATCTTCAAAAGCAACAACACAGTTGTTGTTCTCTATTTTTTCTTCTTCTATCTTGTTATCTATATACGGTGCTTTGCCAAGGCTTGGCTGTCCAAGCCGTGGTTCACCACACACTGGTTTTCCGGTGTCTGGTGAAAACACAGGTTCCAATGCGCAGGAGTACTGATGCTCAAATAGTCCCGCCCCCGTATTCCTGCGCTCATGCTTCCAATACCCTGACCGAGCAAGTTGTTGTGTTGCTTTGTAGTAGCGCTCTTGAGACCAGCCGAGTTCAGCCCTTAAACTTGATGTTCTGATTTCCCAGCCTGGTGGTTTGGCGCTCAAAAAGATGATGAGCCACTTGGCATCCTGACTAAGAAGTTTGTGCTGGATTAGCGCCCTCGGGATCTGTTGATACGGCGTCTCGACGGGGGTGAACCGTACTACCCCGCCTTTGCCCGTCATACTGCCTCCCGCTCAATAGCCCTCGCGGTTTTTCGTGGGCGACCTCTAGGTCGACCTAGTGGGGAAGATTCAACCTTTGGCTGGAGTTTGGGAAGCTCCGACTGGGAGGCAGTCAGCCATACAAACACATCCGCCAAGACCCAAAGGTATCGACGTCCGATTTTTCTGGCAGGCGGGGGAACTCTGTGTGGTGCACGCGTCAGGTCGTTCTTAACACTCCTGACCTCACGGTGCAAAATTTTGGCGAGCTCTTGGGTGTCGAGGGTGACATAGCGCGCATCGATGGCAGGCGCATTTTGAGGGAATAAAGTTGTGTGCAAGGCACATCTCCATTGGTCGTCGCGATCGGCAGAAGCTCATCGAGCAACTGAGCGGATATATGCGGCCGAGCCTTGCACCCGGTTAAATTCGGCGCCGACGAACGGACGACCAAATAGCCTACCAATCCTTATTTCGCAACTATGGAGATCACTTCAAAGTGAACACGAGATTTTTCAGCTCGCGGCTGGACTCTAGCACACTCATTTTCACTCGTCACCACTCTCAAAGAAAGAATTTTTCGACAATTCTTTTGGGACACTCTTGGGACAATACGAGTGAGTTTTAGAGAGTATTAGTGAGTCTGAATGAGAGGGGCATTTCACATAACCTATTGATTTATATAGAGTTAGTGGCCTGTCCGGAGGGGATCGAACCCCCGACCCACAGCTTAGAAGGCTGTTGCTCTATCCAACTGAGCTACGGACAGAAAGAACAAAGGCCCTGGAAGGGCCTTTGTTCTTGAATAGTGGTCGGCGTACAAGGATTCGAACCTTGGACCCCCTGCTCCCAAAGCAGGTGCGCTACCAGGCTGCGCTACACGCCGACAGCTGGTATTCTAACCTCGGATGGTTGCCCTCCTTGGCGGGCAGCCCCAATTAATTTGCTTTGCATGCGCACCATGGCTCCCCCCTCTCTCACCCTCCCCTGGCTGGAACCCGGCGACCCATTTCCAGATGTCACCACCGCCTGGGGCACCGACAGTGACGCCCCCGGCCTGTTGTGCATGGGGGCAGACCTGCAGCCCGACACACTGCAGGCCGCCTACGCCCAAGGCATCTTTCCCTGGTTCAGTGAAGGCCAGCCCACACTCTGGTGGAGCCCCGACCCGCGCATGGTGCTGCAAATCAGGAATTTCCGCCTCCACCGATCGCTGCACAAGACCATCACCCGGCTCCTGCAGGCGGGTCGCCTGGAGGTCCGCATGGACCATGCCTTCGGCGCAGTCATCCAGGCCTGTGCACAGACCACACGGCGTGGACAACCGGGAACCTGGATCCTGCCCGACATGGTGCAGGCCTACAGCCAACTCCACGCCCAGGGAATTGCCCACAGCGTGGAAACCTGGATCGATGGCGCATTGGCAGGTGGGTTGTACTGCATCGGCTTGGGCCGCGCGGTGTTTGGTGAATCCATGTTCACTCGCGCGCCAGACGCCTCCAAGATTGCGCTGGCAGGCCTGGTCGCGTTCTGCCGGCAGCATGGCATCCGCATGGTGGACTGCCAGCAGAACACCCCCCACCTGGCCTTCATGGGCGCACGTGAAATTGCACGGGGCGCATTTTTGCAACATGTGCGGCACGCCCGAGCCGAGCCTGCGCCAGCCTGGCGGTTTGACCCCGTATACTGGGATGAGCTTTTGTCTGCTTGATGCCGAATCACCATGACAAACCTGACCGACCTCCCCCTTCAAACGCTGCAGTTCTACGCGACTGCACCCTATGACTGCAGCTACCTGCCAGAGCGGCAGGCACGTTCGCAGGTCGCTACCCCCAGCCATGTGATTGACAATGCCACCTACTCCGACCTGGTGGCCAAGGGTTTTCGGCGCAGTGGCATGTTCACCTACCGCCCCTACTGCGATGGGTGCCAGGCCTGCACGCCGCTGCGGGTAGAAACACAGCACTTTCAGCCCGACCGCAGCCAGCGTCGTGCCTGGAAACAGCATCAGGCACTCCATGTGCGTGTGCTGAACCTGGGGTTCATGGCAGAACACTATGCACTGTATTTGCGCTACCAGACCAGCCGCCATGCGGGTGGTGGCATGGACGAAGACAGCGTAGACCAGTACACCCAGTTTTTGCTGCAAAGCCGGGTGAACTCCCGGTTGGTGGAGTTTCGTGAGCCCAGTACGGACGGCAGCCTGGGTACGCTGAAGATGGTCTCCATCCTCGATGTATTGGAGGATGGCATTTCGGCGGTGTACACCTTTTTCTCGCCCGAGGCCGGTGCCAGCTTTGGTACCTTCAATGTGCTGTGGCAAATTGCCCAGGCCAAGCGGCTGGGGCTCGAATTTGTCTACCTGGGCTACTGGATAGAGCAGAGCCCCAAGATGCGCTACAAGTCCCGTTTTCAGCCCACACAGCTCTTCGTGGACGGGCAGTGGGTTGCGCAAGGTAACATCGGGCGCACAAACCCACCATGACCAAAAAAGAACTCGATCCCCCAAGCACCCCAACCGTTCAGGTCATTGACCGCATGTTCACGCTGATTGACGTGCTGGCCTCCCGCGAAGAGGCCATCCCCCTGAAGGAGATCAGCGAACGGGCCGGGCTGCACCCCTCCACCACCCACCGTATCCTCAACGACCTGGTATCAGGCCGATTTGTGGACCGCCCCCAGTCGGGCAGCTACCGGCTGGGCATGCGTCTGCTGGAGCTGGGCAATTTGGTGAAAGCGCGCCTGAATGTGCGCGATGCGGCGCTGATTCCCATGCGAGAGCTGCACAAGCTCACGCAACAGCCTGTCAACCTGAGTATGCGCCAGGGTGACGAGATCATTTATGTAGAGCGCGCTTACAGCGAGCGTTCGGGCATGCAGGTGGTGCGCGCCATTGGGGGCCGGGCGCCTTTGCACCTTACGTCTGTGGGGAAACTGTTTCTCGCCGCCGATGATCCCCAACGCATTCGCGCCTATGCCACACGCACGGGACTTCAGGGCCATACCAAGAACAGCATCACCGATCTGGCGGCACTGGAGCGAGAACTGTCCAAGGTCCGCCAATATGGCCAAGCCGGAGACAACGAAGAGCTGGAGTTGGGCGTGCGCTGCATGGCAGCAGGCATTTACGACGACCAAGGCAAGCTGGTCGCGGGACTGTCTATTTCAGCACCCTCCGGGCGCCTGGAAGATGATTGGCTGCCCAAACTGAAGGACACGGCCAGACAGATCTCACAAACCCTGGGCTACCACGGCAACTAGCCGCGCCCAGAGCCTTTAGCCGCTCAGTTGGAGACGATGCGACGGTCCGGTTCGCGACTGGCCAGCGGAGAGGAGCGATTCGCCAGAGACGGGGTGGACTCCACCCAGCGGCGTACACGTTCCGCATCCGCGATGCGGCTCAACTTGCCTGCAGAGTCCAGGAACACCATGATGAGCTTGCGCCCTGCAATCTTGGCCTGCATCACCAGGCATTGGCCCGCCTCGGTGATATAGCCGGTCTTTTGCAGACCGATATCCCACGCAGGGTTTTTTACCAACCGGTTGGTGTTGTTGTACTGCAGGGTGCGGTTGCCCACTTCCACTTGGTAGCCTGTGGAGGTCGATAGCTCGCGCAACATGGGGTTGCTGTAGGCATAGTTCACCAGGGTCGCCAGATCTTTGGCGCTGGACTGGTTGCGGCTCGACAGGCCGGTGGGCTCCACGTACTGGGTGTCATGCATACCCAGCATGCGTGCTTTGCTGTTCATCAAACTTACAAAGGTCTGCAGGCCACCGGGGTAGGTGCGGCCCAGCGCGTGGGCAGCGCGGTTTTCACTGGCCATCAAAGCCAGATGCAACAACTCGCCACGGCTAAGCTCGGTGCCCACGCGCAGGCGTGAAGAGCTGCCTTTTTCGGTATCCACATCCGCCTGGGTAATGGCAATAGCTTCGTCCATGGGGAGGTGAGCCTCGCTTACCAGAACGCCGGTCATGAGTTTGGTGATGGAGGCAATCGGCAGCACAGCCGACTCATTCTTGCTGAACAGCACCTCTTTGGTGTCCTGGTCCACCACAAATGCCACACTGGACTTCAGCTCCAATGCATCCTGGGCACCATGCAAGCCTGCCAATTGGCCAAACGAAGGCGGCTTGGGAGCGACCGCTACCTTGGCATGCACCACTTTTTTGTGGATCTTTTTCTTGGCCACCACATGCTTGACCGCATGGGGCGCAATTCGCACTTTTTTACGCTGTGTCGCAGAGGCTTCCACGGGAAGCAACAACAGGGCGGCCACCAAACTGCCAAAACCGAGGTGTACAAGTGCGCGTTTCAACATACGTCCTTTGATTGGTGCAGGCTTACAGCGTGTAACACGATGTACAAAACCTGAAAGTGCCGACAGTTTAATCAAAAAACTTACGCAAGATCAACTACTTGCACACGAAAGTTCAAGAATATTTTGATGTCCGCGCACTGCTAGCCTTGTGCGGCCACCCGATCCGCCTTGCTTTGCAGCTTGTTGAGCGCGCTCAAATAGGCTTTTGCAGACGCAACCACGATGTCGGGATCTGCCCCCACGCCATTGACCACGCGGCCGCTGTTTTGCAGGCGCACCGTGACCTCTCCCTGGCTTTCGGTCGACCCGCTGATCGCATTGACCGAGTACAGGACCATTTCTGCCCCACTCTTCACGAAAGATTCAATGGCTTTAAGGGACGCATCCACCGGGCCGTTGCCATCGGCAGCGCTCTTGACTTCCTTGCCATCCACGGTAAAGACCACCGCAGCGTGGGGACGCTCGCCGGTTTCGCTGTGCTGCGACAGGGACACGAAGCTGTATTGCTCTTTGTCCAGCGTCACACTGTCGTCACTGACCAGCGCGAGGATGTCTTCATCAAAAATATCGCTCTTGCGATCTGCCAGTTCTTTGAAGCGGGCAAATGCGGCGTTGATTTCGGCTTCACTTTCCAGCTGCACACCCAATTCCTGCAGGCGCTGCTTGAAGGCATTGCGACCGCTGAGTTTGCCCAGAACGATCTTGTTGGCGGTCCAACCCACGTCTTCAGCGCGCATGATCTCGTAGGTGTCACGCGCCTTGAGCACGCCATCCTGGTGGATACCAGAGGCATGGGCAAAGGCGTTGGCACCCACCACCGCCTTGTTGGGCTGCACCACGAAGCCCGTGGTCTGGCTCACCATGCGGCTGGCAGCCAGGATGTGCTTGGCATCAATGCCCAGCTCCAGTCCGAAATAGTCCTTGCGGGTTTTCACCGCCATGACGATTTCTTCCAGGCTGCAATTGCCAGCCCGTTCGCCCAAACCATTGATGGTGCATTCCACCTGACGCGCGCCACCAAGCTTCACACCAGCCAAGGAGTTGGCCACCGCCATACCCAGGTCGTTGTGGCAATGCACGGACCAGATGGCCTTGTCGGAGTTGGGAATGCGCTCGCGCAACGTCTTGATGAAGTTGCCATACAACTCGGGAATGGCATAACCCACGGTGTCGGGCACGTTGATGGTGGTGGCGCCTTCGGCGATCACGGCTTCCAGCACGCGGCACAAAAAGTCCACATCACTGCGGTAGCCATCTTCAGGGCTGAACTCCACGTCCGCCACCAAGTTGCGCGCAAAGCGCACCGACTGCTTGGCCTGCTCAAACACCTGGTCCGGCGTCATGCGCAGCTTCTTCTCCATGTGCAATGGGGACGTGGCAATGAACGTGTGAATGCGTGCGCTGTTGGCACCTTTTAGCGCTTCAGCTGCACGCGAGATGTCGCGGTCATTGGCTCGCGACAAGGAACAGATGGTGGAATCCTTGATGGTGTTGGCAATCAGCTGCACAGCCTCAAAGTCACCATTGGAGCTGGCCGCAAAACCGGCCTCGATCACATCCACCCTCAGGCGCTCCAACTGGCGTGCAATGCGCAACTTTTCGTCGCGCGTCATGGACGCACCGGGAGATTGCTCACCGTCGCGCAACGTAGTGTCAAAAATAATCAGTTTGTCAGCCATACCAGTTCTCCTGTTCTTCCAATCACATGTGCAAGCCGCGCTCTTCCGGCTCATCGGTCGAGGTGCTGATCACGCTGGTGCGCACCCCGCGGGCACGACGTACCCCATAAACCACATAGCCGCTCAGGCCGTACACCACGAACACGCCAAACATCACGGTGGGTGGGTCAATATTGATGATCGCGATGCCTAGTGCAATCAATACGATCACGGCAAAGGGCACGCTCCGCTTCATGCTCACGTCCTTGAAGCTGTAGAACGGCACATTGGTCACCATGGTCAGGCCCGCATACAGGGCCAGCGCAAACATGACCCATGGTACGGGTAGCGCGAAGGCGCCGAATCCCAACACACCGCCGCCCTTCAGGCCACTCTCGGTCAGAAGCCAAATGAACCCGGCAACCAAGGCAGCTGCGGCGGGCGATGGCAGGCCCTGGAAGTAGCGCTTGTCCACCACCGTCGTATTCACATTGAAACGCGCCAAACGCAATGCGGCACAGGCACAGTAGACAAAGGCTGCAATCCAGCCCCACCGGCCCAGCCCCTGCAGAGCCCAGACATAGGAAATCAGCGCTGGCGCTGCGCCGAAAGACACCATGTCGGACAAGGAATCCATTTGCTCGCCAAACGCACTTTGCGTGTTGGTCATCCGCGCAACCCGGCCATCCAGGCTGTCCAACACCATGGCGCAAAAAACGCCCACTGCAGCCTGATCAAAACGGCCATTGATGGCCATCACAATGGCATAAAACCCGCCAAACAGCGCAGCAAGCGTAAACAGGTTGGGCAATATGTAAATACCTTTGCGACGCTTTCGCAGCACCACGCCCTCTTGGGGCGTCGTCAGTGATTCAGATCCATCATGCATAAATTCTCCTTGCGCTTGCAGCTGCCAGTGTAAGTCAGCAGACACCCCGAGCAGCCTCTGCGCCACCAACAACAAGGGCCACCGAAGTGGCCCTTGGCGCTACGCAGCAAGCGTATTAGTTGCGGGTCTGGTCGACCAGCTTGTTCTTCGCAATCCAGGGCATCATGGCGCGCAGTTGGGCGCCCACTTTTTCGATGGAATGTTCAGAAGTCAGGCGGCGGCGTGCAGTCATGCTGGGGTAGCCGGTACGGCCTTCCAGAATGAACATCTTCGCGTATTCGCCAGTCTGGATGCGCTTCAGGGCGTTGCGCATGGCCACGCGGGATTCGGCGTTGATCACTTCAGGGCCGGTCACGTACTCACCGTACTCCGCATTGTTGGAGATGGAGTAGTTCATGTTGGCAATGCCGCCTTCGTAGATCAGGTCGACGATGAGCTTGAGCTCGTGCAGGCATTCGAAGTAGGCCATTTCAGGGGCGTAACCGGCTTCGACCAGGGTTTCGTAACCCATCTTGATCAGCTCGACGGCACCGCCGCACAGCACGGCTTGTTCGCCGAACAAGTCAGTTTCGGTTTCTTCCTTGAAGTTGGTTTCAATGATGCCGGCCTTGCCGCCACCATTGGCCATGGCGTAGCTCAGGGCCAAGTCACGGGCCTTGCCGCTCTTGTCCTGATGCACAGCCACCAGGTGGGGCACGCCGCCACCCTGGGTGTAGGTGTTGCGCACGGTGTGGCCAGGCGCCTTGGGGGCGACCATCCACACGTCCAAATCTGCGCGAGGCACGACTTGGTTGTAGTGGACGTTGAAACCGTGGGCGAAGGCCAGCGAAGCGCCTTGCTTGATGTTGGGTTCGACGTTGTTCTTGTACACGCCAGCGATGTCTTCATCGGGCAACAAAATCATGACCACGTCGGCCGCCTTGACGGCATCGTTGACTTCCATCACGTTCAGGCCGGCCTTGCCAACCTTGTCCCAGGAAGCGCCACCTTTGCGCAGACCGACCACGACCTTCACGCCGCTGTCGTTCAGGTTCTGTGCGTGGGCGTGGCCTTGGGAACCGTAGCCGATGATGGCAACTGTCTTGCCCTTGATGAGGCTCAGATCACAATCTTTGTCGTAAAAAACTTTCATCACTTCTCTCCTAAAAATGGTTTGGCGAAATGCCCTTCGACAGGCTCAGGGCGAACGATGTACGTTGATCGCCACAGCAAGGTCCGTTCGCGTTGAGCCTGTCGAAACGCGCGCTCGGACCTGACAAACTAAACCCGCAGGATTCTCTCACCCCGGCCAATGCCACTGGAGCCCGTGCGCACTGTTTCCAGAATCGCCGCACGCTCGATGGCTTCGAGGAATGCATCGTTCTTGGACTGATCACCCGTGAGTTCGATGGTGTAACTCTTCTCCGTGACGTCGATGATGCGGCCGCGGAAGATGTCCGCCATGCGCTTCATCTCTTCACGTTCCTTGCCCACCGCGCGCACCTTGACCATCATGAGCTCACGCTCGATGTAGGCCCCCTCAGTCAGATCCACCACCTTGACCACTTCAATCAGGCGATTCAGGTGCTTGGTGATTTGTTCAATGACGTCGTCCGATCCGGTGGTCTGGATGGTCATGCGCGACAGGCTCGGATCTTCCGTGGGGGCCACGGTCAGCGATTCAATGTTGTAACCGCGGGCCGAAAACAAGCCCACTACGCGGGAAAGAGCGCCTGGCTCGTTTTCCAGCAAAACTGCAATGATGTGTTTCATAACTACCGATTCCTCTTTTCGTTGCCCTCCCCGTGCAGCGGTAACCGCACAGCTCGGCAGACAATAGATTCTTCAAAAATGATAGCAGTCAGCGCCCGTTCCACGAGGGCTAGACCGCTAAATGGCTTTGCTCCGGGTTACAGGTCCTCCGCACCCAGCAGCATTTCGGTGATGCCCTTGCCGGCCTGCACCATGGGGAACACGTTCTCCGTGGGGTCGGTACGGAAGTCCATGAACACCGTGCGGTCCTTGAGCTTGCGGGCCTCGCGCAGGGCGGGCTCCACATCACCGGGTTTTTCGATCAGCATGCCGACGTGGCCATAAGCCTCAGCCAGCTTGACGAAGTTAGGCAGCGCATCCATGTAGCTGTGGCTGTAGCGGCCTTCGTACTCGACCTCTTGCCACTGTCGCACCATGCCCAGGTAGCGGTTGTTCAGCGAGCAGATCTTGATCGGCGTGTTGTACTGCAGGCAGGTCGACAGCTCTTGAATGTTCATCTGCACCGAGCCTTCGCCGGTGATACAGAACACTTCGCTGTCGGGCTTGGCCAGCTTGATGCCCATGGCATAGGGAATGCCCACGCCCATGGTGCCCAGGCCACCGGAGTTGATCCAGCGGCGTGGTTCGTCAAACTTGTAGTACTGCGCAGCCCACATCTGGTGCTGGCCCACGTCGGACGTGATGTAAGTATCAGCATCCTTGGTCATGTTCCACAGCGTTTCCACCACGTACTGGGGCTTGATGACATCGCCATTGCCCTTGCTGTACTTCATGCAGTCGCGCTTGCGCCAGCCTTCAATCGTGTCCCACCAGGCACCCAAGGCATTGGCGTCGGGCTTGACGCTGCCTTCGCGGATCATGGCGATCATTTCGCTGAGCACGTCTTTCACGTCGCCCACGATCGGGATGTCGACCTTCACACGCTTGGAGATGCTCGACGGATCAATGTCGATATGGATGATCTTGCGTTCGTTTTGCGCAAAGTGCTTGGGGTTGCCAATCACGCGGTCGTCAAAACGGGCACCCACCGCCAACAGCACGTCGCAGTTTTGCATCGCATTGTTGGCTTCCACCGTGCCGTGCATGCCCAGCATGCCCAGGAACTTGGAAGAGCTGGCAGGGTAAGCACCCAGGCCCATCAAGGTGTTGGTGCAGGGGTAACCCAGCATGTCCACCAGCGTGCGCAGCTCGTTGGACGCATTGCTCAGCAACACGCCACCACCGGTATAGATGTAGGGGCGCTTGGCCGCCAGCAGCAGTTGCAAGGCCTTGCGGATCTGGCCGCCATGGCCCTTGCGCACCGGGTTGTAGGAGCGCATTTCCACAGTCTCAGGGTAGCCGTAGTAGGGAACCTTCTTGAAGGACACGTCCTTGGGGATGTCCACCACCACGGGGCCGGGACGGCCGCTGCGCGCAATGTGGAACGCCTTTTTCATGACCTCGGCCATGTCCTTGGCGTCCTTGACCAGAAAGTTGTGCTTCACGATGGGGCGGGTAATGCCCACGGTATCGCATTCCTGGAAGGCATCCAGACCAATGGCGTGCGTGGGGACTTGCCCACTGATGATCACCATGGGTATGCTGTCCATGTACGCCGTGGCGATACCAGTGACCGCATTGGTCAGGCCTGGGCCGGAGGTGACCAGGGCCACGCCCACGTCACCCGTGGCGCGGGCATAGCCGTCGGCCGCGTGCACGGCGGCCTGCTCATGGCGCACCAGCACGTGCTGGATGGTGTCTTGTTTGTAGAACGCGTCGTAAATGTGCAAAACCGCACCGCCGGGGTAACCCCAGATGTACTTGACGTTCTCGGCCTGAAGGGATTTGACCAGCACCTCGGCACCACGCAACTCGGGCACGGCAGGGGTGGCAGCAGAAGATTTGGACGCAGAGGATGCCGAAGCGATTTCAGCTTTAGTAATTTCCATGATGAACCTTTGTGAATTTCTCTAACGAAAAACCTTGGGTGCCCCTACGCAAACTCTTGTGGAGTCGTGTCGGGACTTGAGATCCAGGCCATGAGCGCACCGAATATTGCGCCGAACCAGGATCCGTTTGCCTTTTGATTTGCAACCGCATTATCGCACTGGTTTGCGCCGCCCCCCAAATGGGCGCAGCGGCGGCGCGCCAAAATGCCATAATTGCGCCGCCCTAAAAGCTCCTCCAGCCGTGCCTGATGCCGGCTGTTTTGCCCCAACCTCCCAGCAAGGCTGCTCCCGCTTGGCTACCGAACAAGAACTGTCTGATTTTTTGAAAAGCGTCGAGCGACGTGCGTTCAAACGTTCGGTCTACCACGTACGCAACGACGAAGCTGCCCTGGATATCGTGCAAGACAGCATGATGAAGCTGGCCGAGCATTACGGACACAAACCGGTGGAGGAGCTGCCCATGCTGTTCCACCGCATCCTTTCCAACTGCACACTGGACTGGTTCAGGCGGCAAAAAACCCACAACGCGCTGTTTTCCAATATGGGGGACTTCGAGTCCAACCAGGACGATGGGGACTTTGACCTGCTGGAGACTCTGCACGCCTCCAGTACGCCTGAACAAAACGAGAGCGCTGAGACCCAGACCGAACGGGCACAAACATTGCTTTCTATTGAGGAAGAGATATTGCAGTTGCCAACGCGTCAACGCGAAGCGTTTCTGATGCGTTACTGGGAGGATATGGACGTTGCGGAGACTGCCGCCGCAATGGGCTGCTCGCAAGGCAGCGTGAAAACACATTGTTCCCGGGCGGTACACGCGCTCGGTGCCGCATTGAAAGCGAAGGGGATCCGACTATGACGAGCAAATCGCACACCACCAGCCGACCATTCGACCAAGATACGTTGGGCCGCGCCATCGCGACCCGCCTGTCGGACGCCACACAGGAGTTGCCGCATGACATTACGCAGCGGCTCAAGGCTGCGCGCATGCTGGCTCTGGAAAAACGCAAAGTGCTCAAATTGAGCGTGGCCACAGGTGTGGCAGCCTCCGGTAACGCTGCGGTCATGCACCTTGGTGATGCGCCCCAGGGCAAATGGCGCCAGTTGGGGGCTTGGCTGCCACTGTTTGCCTTGGTGGCTGGTCTGCTCACCATTGGGTTTATCCAGGATGACTACCGCGCACGCGAAATTGCTGACGTAGATGCAGAAATCCTGACCGACGAACTGCCCCCCGCAGCCTTTACTGACCCAGGCTTTGCCCAGTTCCTGCGCGTGAACCGTGGCGAGTAAGCTTGGCGTACATGACATCCAGGTTTTTGCTGTGAATTTCTGCCGTTTCTCCCCCCTCATGACCCGCGCAAGCCAAATTGTCTTGGCTGCGCTCGTGTTGGGCGCAAGTGCATCTGGCGCCGCATGGGCACAGTCCGCAGCGCGAAGCGGCAACAGCACGTCGTCCCCACTCTCATCCCTTGCCTGGAGCGACCTGAGTGCCCCGCAACGCCAGTCTCTGCAGCCCTTAGCGACCACCTGGGACACCCTGAGCGATGGCCACAAGCGCAAATGGATTGCCGTTGCGCAAAACTATGCCAATCTGGGTCCTGTCGAACAGGCAAAAATGCACAGTCGCATGGCCGAGTGGGCGGCCCTCAAGCCACGTGACCGAGAACTGGCCCGCCTGAACTTTGCTGAGGCAAAAAAGGTGGAGCCTGCCAAGCGCGCCGCCGACTGGGAGGCCTACCAGGCGCTAAGCCCTGAGGAAAAGCAAAAGCTGGCCAGCAAAGCCGCTGGCAAACCTGCTGGCGCCGCCGTTTCCACCAAACCACTGGCCACGGCGAGCAAACTCACGCCAGTGCCGATTACCCGGCATACGCCCGAAGAAGAACGCTCCAAAATCACCGCCCAGCAACAGGTCGACCCCAATACCTTGCTACCGGTGGTGGCGCCCTGATCCTGCCCGGACAGCCAGGGGGCGCTTTGGCTAACTGGCCGTCTCTACAATCGGCGCATGCTTTCTTCTGCTCCCGCTTCCGAACTCCCCGCTTCTGTTTTTGACACCCCCGGCTTGGGCCGGCGCATGGCCTGCTGGCTGTACGAAGGAATTTTGCTGTTCGGTGTGGTTTTTTTGGCCGGCTACCTCTTCAGCACCCTGAGTCAGACTCGCAATGCGCTGGACAACCGGCACGCGTTGCAGGCGTTCGTCTTTGTGGTGTTCGGCATCTATTTCGTCTGGTTCTGGGGCCATGGCCAAACTCTGGCCATGAAGACCTGGAATATCCGACTGGTGGACCGCGACGGCCAGCGTGTCACCCAATTGCGCGCCTTGGGGCGCTACGTCGTGAGCTGGGTCTGGTTGTTGCCACCGCTGGCTGCAGTGGCGCCCTTTCACCTCAATGCAGGTGAAATCATCGTCATCACCATCGGTTGGGTAGCCGTCTGGGCCCTGCTGAGTCGCTTTCACCCGCAACGCCAGTTCTGGCACGATGCGCTGGCTGGCACCCGGCTGGTCACTTCCCCGCCCCTGAGCCGCTGAACGACTCCCTCTTCGTCATGGAACCTACTTTGTCGTCTGCTGACACCCCGGTGAACCCGCAAAAAGAACGCACAGGCTTGAACCGCGTGTGGCACGCCTTCGGCTACTCCCTAGCCGGACTGCGCGCCGGCTGGGGCGAAACTGCCTTCCGCCAGGAATGCATCGCCGCCTTCGTGCTGGTACCGCTGGCCTTCTGGCTGGGCCGCAGCTGGGTGGAAGTGGCCCTGCTGGCAGGCAGCATGCTGCTGCTCATGGTGGTGGAGTTGCTCAACACCGCGATTGAGACCGCCATTGACCGCGTAGGCCCCGAGTGGCACGACCTGTCCAAGCGCGCCAAGGATATGGGCAGCGCCGCGGTGCTGCTGAGCCTGCTGGTCTGCGCAGGCATCTGGCTGGCCGCGCTGGCCCAGCGCTTTTTCGCATGAACAACAAGCTCGTCGCCCCCAACTTCTCCCTCTGCGTCTACTGCGGCTCGCGCCCTGGTAGCGACCCGGCCTATATGGAGGTAGCGCAGGAGGTGGGCCGCTGGATTGCCGAACATGGCGGCCAGCTGGTCTATGGCGGCGGGCACAACGGCCTCATGGGTGCGGTGGCCGACGCGACGCTGCAGGCCGACGGCCGCGTGGTGGGCATCATCCCCCAGGCGCTGGTGGACAAGGAATGGGCGCACCGGGGTTGCACCGAGCTGCATGTGGTGGACACCATGCACGACCGCAAGCGCATGATGGCCGAACGCGCCGATGCCTTTCTGGCGCTGCCCGGCGGGATAGGAACGCTGGAAGAATTGTTCGAGGTTTGGACCTGGCGCCAACTGGCCTACCACGACAAACCCATTGGCCTGCTAAATACGGCAGGCTACTACCAGGGACTCGTGGACTTCATGGGCACCACCATCACCCAGGGCTTTCTGGGCGAGTGGCAGATGGGGTTGGTGCGGGTGAGTGACACGCCGCAGGCGCTGCTGCCGGAATTAGTGCAGGCCGCGGGCCTGGTACCGGCCGCGCGGCTGGAAAATATCTAGGACTTAGACGGCAGACTCGTCCTGCTCGCCGGTGCGGATGCGGATCACGCGTTCCACGCTGGTCACGAAGATCTTGCCATCGCCAATCTTGCCGGTGTGCGCGGCCTTGACGATGGCGTCCACGCAGCGGTCCACGTCTTCGGTCTTCACGACCACTTCCACCTTCACCTTGGGCAGAAAGTCCACCACGTACTCCGCGCCGCGGTAGAGTTCGGTGTGGCCCTTCTGGCGGCCAAAACCCTTCACTTCGGTCACGGTCAGGCCGGTCACGCCGCATTCGGCCAAGGCCTCGCGCACTTCTTCGAGCTTGAACGGTTTAACGACGGCGGTGATTTGTTTCATGGTCTTGTCTCGGTGAGGGAATGAACTGGGCCGGGCTGCTGGCTCACGCCCGGAATTTGCTGGTAATAGGATAACGCCAATCCTTGCCAAAGCTGCGGTGTGTGACACGAATGCCCACGGGCGCCTGGCGGCGTTTGTACTCGTTGATCTTGATGAGGCGGGTCACCTTTTCCACGTCGGCCCGGGCAAACCCTGCCGCGATGATGGACTCGATGCTCTCGTCGTTCTCCATGTAGCGCTCCAGAATGCCGTCCAGCACTTCGTAGGGCGGCAGGCTGTCTTGGTCCTTCTGGTCAGGGCGCAGCTCGGCGCTGGGCGGACGCGTGATGATGCGCTCGGGAATGGGCGCGCTGCCCGTGCCATACGGGTCATGCAGGTTGCGCCAGCGGCAGAGCTTGAACACCGTGGTTTTGGCCAAGTCTTTGATGACGGCAAAGCCGCCCGCCATGTCGCCATACAGCGTGCAGTAGCCCGTGGCCATCTCACTCTTGTTGCCCGTGGTGAGCACAATGCTGCCGAACTTGTTGGACAACGCCATGAGCAGCGTGCCGCGGATGCGGGCCTGGATGTTCTCCTCGGTCGTGTCTTCGGCGCGGCCCACAAAGTGCGGTGCCAGCGATGCCTTGAAAGCCTCGAACTCGGGCACGATGGAAATCTCGTCATAGCGCACGCCCAGGCGGGCGGCCATGTCGCGCGCGTCGATCCAGCTGATGTCGGCTGTGTAGGGCGAAGGCATCATCACGGCACGTACCTTGTCCTTGCCAATCGCGTCCACCGCCACGGCCAGCACCAACGCAGAATCGATGCCGCCGGAAAGGCCCAGCAGCGCACCGGGGAAGCCGTTTTTGCCGATGTAGTCGCGCACACCCAGCACCAGCGCATCCCACAGGTCCGCTTCCGGACTGCGCTCGGGCTCCACCGTCGCTACGATTTTCATAGCTGCTGGCGCACGTTCCACGAGGGCTGGGAACAGATTCTCCTTGAAACTGGGGGCGCGGCCAGCCACCGAGCCGTCGGCGTTCAGCGCAAACGAGTGGCCTTCAAACACCACCTCGTCCTGCCCGCCCACTAGGTGGGCATAGACCAGGGGCAGACCCGTGGCCTGGCAGCGCTTGGCCATCATGGCCTCGCGCTCGTAGCCCTTGCCCACATGGAAGGGAGACGCGTTGATGACGGCCAGCAGCTCGGCCCCGGCCTCCTTGGCAAGGCGCGCGGGCTCTTCAAACCAAGCATCTTCGCAAATCAGCAGGCCCACCTTCACAGCGTCAGCGCCCTCGCCTGCCGTGAACACGCAGACGCCGTTGCCGGGCGTGAAGTAGCGGCGCTCGTCAAACACCTGGTAGTTGGGCAGCTCGCGCTTGGCATAGGTGGCGACCACCTGGCCCTCGCGCAGCACGCTGGCGGCGTTGTGGCGTTGCTGCACCGCTACCGAACGCGTGCGGCTGTCGCCCCCAGTGGGGTGGCCCACCACGACGCTGAGGCCTTTTAACCCGGCAAGCTGCTGGGCCACGGCTTTCACGGCATCATCGCAGGCAGAGACAAAGGCGGGGCGCAGAAACAGGTCTTCGGCCGCGTAACCGCAAATGGAGAGTTCGGGGGTCAGCACCAGGCGCGCGCCGTCGGTGTAGGCCTGGGTCGCTGCATCGACGATTTTTTTGACGTTTCCATCCAGATCGCCAACGATGAAATTGAGTTGCGCAACGCACAGTGAAAGAGTCATGAACCAGCCAATAGTTGTTCGGGGCGGCGCAGTGGGCGCCGCCATGGCGCAGGGTGCGCTCCATGGGTGAAGTCAATTATGTCATCGGGGTCCACGCCTCGGTGCACGGTGTGGACGCAGCCGCCTGGGACGGCCTGCTGGCCGTCCAGTCGCAACCCAGCCCCTTCATGCGCCACGCCTACCTGGCCGCGATGGAAGACAGCGGCAGCGCCAGCCCCGCCACGGGCTGGACGCCGCAGTGCATCACCCTGCACACGGGCGGCGTGCTGCAGGCCGCCTGCATGGTTTACCTCAAGCACCACTCCTACGGCGAATACGTGTTCGACTGGGCCTGGGCCAGCGCCTACCAGCAGCACGGGGTGCCCTACTACCCCAAGGCGGTGATTGCGGTGCCCTTCACGCCCGTGCCGGGTGCGCGGCTGCTGGCGCGGGATGGCGAAGCACGGGCCGCGTTGCTGCGGGCCGTGGTGGACTGGTGCGAAGACGTGGGCGCGTCGTCGCTGCACACGCTGTTTGCCAGTGACGACGACGTGCAAGCGAGCGATGACACCGGCTTGATGCTGCGCCACACCGTCCAGTTCCATTGGCAGAACACCCACCCCGGCTATTCCGACTTCGATGCTTTCCTCGCCAGCCTGGCGCAGGACAAGCGCAAGAAGATCCGGCAGGAGCGGCGCAAGGTGGCCGAGGCTGGCGTGACGTTTCGCCACATACAGGCCGCAGACATCTCCAAGACCGACTGGGACTTTTTCTACCGCTGCTACGAGCGCACCTACCTGGAGCACGGCAACCCGCCCTACCTGAACCGCGACTTCTTTGCGCGCATGGCCCGCACCATGCCGGAGAACTGGCTGCTGTTTGTGGCCGACCGCAATGGCCGCCCCATTGCTAGCAGTTTGATAGCTGTTGGCGCATATTCCACGGGGGCTAGCGTGGCCTATGGCCGTTACTGGGGGGCACTGGAGCCGGTGGACTGCCTGCACTTTGAGGCCTGCTACTACCAGCCGTTGGCCTGGTGCATTGCCAATGGCTACCAGCGTTTTGAGGGCGGCGCGCAGGGCGAGCACAAGATGGCGCGGGCGCTGCTACCCGTCAAAACCACCAGCACGCACTGGCTGGCGCACCCGGCCTTTGCCGACGCCGTGGCCCGCTTTCTGGAGCGCGAGGGCCAGGGAATCGGCCACTACCTGGACGACCTGGGCCAGCGCTCGCCGTTCAAACGGCCAGCCTAACCCTCTCGGCGCGACTTAGAAGGTTTCCCAGTCGTCGTCCCCACCTGCCGGGGTGACCTTGGTGCTGGTCTTGGGCACCACGGTGGTGGGCGCATGCGCTGCAGCAGGCGGCGCCTTGGGTTTGGGGGCAGCGGCTTTGGCCGAGGCTGCAGGAGCCGGCTTCATATCGCCACGGCGTTCAGGTCCCTTGAACGCAGGTGCCTTGGGCACGCTGGACCGCACCTTGGCCGGCGGCAGGTGCATACCCGCAGCCTGGCCGGGTGCTTCATTACCCAGCTTGAAGACGGCCACCACCTGCACCAGATCCTGCGCCTGCGCCTTCAGGCTCGATGCCGCAGCCGCCATCTCCTCCACCAGCGCCGCGTTTTGCTGGGTGGTCTGGTCCATGGAAGTCACGGCCTCGCCCACCTGGGCCACGCCCGCGCTTTGCTCGCTGCTGGCCGCACTTATTTCTCCCATGATGTCCGTGACACGGCGGATGCTGGTTACCACTTCGGTCATCGTGGTACCAGCCTTGTCGACCAGGACCGTTCCCTGTTCCACCCGCTCCACACTCGCACCGATGAGGGACTTGATTTCCTTGGCCGCCTCGGCGCTACGGCCGGCCAGGCTGCGCACTTCGCTGGCGACCACCGCAAAGCCGCGTCCCTGTTCACCGGCCCGGGCAGCTTCCACTGCCGCATTCAGCGCCAGGATGTTGGTCTGGAAGGCGATGCCGTCGATGACGCTGATGATGTCGGCGATCTTTCTGGAAGATTCGTTGATGCCTTTCATGGTTTCCACCACCTGGCCTACGACTTCTCCGCCTTGAATGGCTACGGTAGAAGCATTCATGGCCAGCTGATTCGCTTGACGGGCAGAGTCGGCGTTTTGTTTGACGGTGGAGCCCAGTTCTTCCATGCTGGCTGCGGTTTCTTCCAGGGCGCTGGCTTGTTGTTCGGTGCGGGCGGACAAGTCGTTGTTTCCCTGCGCAATCTCTGCACTGGCCAGCGCCACGTTGTCCGCACTGCTGCGCACCTGGCGCAGCACCTGCTGGGTTTTCTCCACAAACTGGTTGAAGCCACCGGCGATGCTGGCCAGCTCATCGTTGCCCGTGGTTGCTATACGGCGTGTCAGATCGCCCTCGCCCGAGCCAATGTCTTGCATGGCATTGCGCAACACCACCAGCCGGCCCAGCACCTTGCTGAGCACTGCACCGATCACCAGAATGGCCAGCACCGCAATCACCACGCTCCACACCGCGGACGACCACACCATGGCCAGGATGCCGCCCATGGCCTCCTGGCGGTTCAGCGCCACCAGCAGCGTCCAGTCGGTGCCGGGAATGGCCTCGGCATACACCAGGCGGTTTTCGCCACGGATCACCACGTCACTGAGTGCAGCCGCCTTGACCAGCGCATCCACCCCGCCGTTCCCCAAGCTGGGCGCGATGTCGGTTACGGGCTTGAGCACCAGGGCGGTGTCTTCGTGCACCGCGATCTTTCCGTCCTTGGTGACGATGAAACCGTAGGTACCGGGCGTAGGCCGGATGGAGGCCACATTGCGCACCACGCCATCCATGAATACATCCAGCGCGGTGACCGCACTCACCTGGGCACCATCCTTGACGGCGGAGGCGAAGGTAATGACAAGCTTCTTGGTACCGGCGTCCAGATAGGGCTCGGTGACCACCGGGCCGGCGGCCTTGGCCGCCAGCTGGTACCAGGGGCGCGAGGTGGGGTCGTAGTCGGGCGGCAAACTCTGCGGGCTGGAGAACGCGGTGCGCTTGTCCGCATAGCCGATGTAGGCCGTATCCACGTCACCGGCAATCTTGGCCTGCTGCAGGAACTTGAGAGGGTCAGCCTCGGGCACCGCCCCCGCGAAGGACTTGACCACCTGCTGGCGGGACGCCACCCAGTCCCCCACGCCTGCCGCATGCGAATGCGACAACGCCCGCGTCTGGTTGGCCAGCGATTCCAACGCGTAGCTCCGTGCGGTGAGCACATTGGTGATGGACAGGCCCAGTAAACCCGCTACGACCAGCAGGCCCACGGTGGTCACAATTTTCCCGCGCAGGGAGGTCAAAAAGCCCAAGGTCATTTTTTTCTCCAATGAGTGCCAACTCTCACGCTTACCGCCTGCCCACCCGGGCACACCCCGGTGTCGAACAAGTGCCTGCTGTACTAGGCAGGCACCATGCCAATTTCTGCGTTGCCCAGCAGGGCTTCCATGTTCATCACGATCAACATGCGCTCTCCCACATGGGCCAGCCCGACGATGAAACGGGAGTCCAGCGCCGACTCAAACTGCGGCGCCGGCTTGATGGCCTCCGGCTGGAGCGTGACCACGTCGGAAACCCCGTCCACCACCGCGCCCACGACCTTGCCGCGCACGTTGAGGATGATGACCACGGTGAAGTCGTTGTAGTTGACCTCGGCAAGGTCCAGCTTGAGCCGCAGATCGACGATGGGGACGATGACACCGCGCAGGTTGATGACGCCCTTGACGAAGCTGGGCGAGTTCACCATCTTGGTGGGCACTTCGTAGGAGCGGATTTCCTGCACGCGCAGGATTTCGATGGCGTAGTCCTCACTGCCCAGCTTGAGGGTGAGGTACTGGTTGGTATGCGCTGCGCTGCTGCCTTGGCCGGCCTCCGGCGCGGGAGAGTTGTGAAGAGCTTCCATGGCATCACCTCGGTGGCACAGGGTTGGAATTCCAGCGACTTGCGATTCATCATACACGCGGGACTTCGTTTCAGGGGCGCAAAAACATGCTGGTTTTCCAGCACCACGCAGCCCTTGGCAAACCCTAGCTATCGGGCAGGCGACGTGCTGGTACGCTGCACACAGGAGACCTCCCCATGCAGACTTTGAGCGGCCTTGACGCCACCTTTTTGTACCTGGAAACACCGGAGATGCCCATGCACGTGGGCTCCTTCTGCCGCTACGCCCTGCCGGCCACGCCGCGCTACAGCTTTCACAAGGCGGTCACGGCGCACATCGGAGCGCGCATGCACCTGGCCGACGTGTTCAGCCGCAAGCTGGGCTTGATGCCCCTGGACTTGGGGCACCCGGTGTGGTTGCGGGTCGACGATGTGGATCTGGGCTACCACATCCGCAAGGTGAAGGGCCGCACGCTCACACTGGCCCAGGCGCAGGCCCACGCCACGACACTGCACACCGAGCTGATCGACCGCAGCCGCCCGCTGTGGGAGTTCCATGTATTTGACCGCGTACTGTGCCCGGACGGGACGGTGTGCGGCGCCATGTACGCCAAGATCCACCACGCCACGCTGGACGGCAAGGCGGGCGCCATCCTGAGCCAGGCCATGATGGATGTGAGCGCCACACCGCGTGAAGTCCCTGCGCCCCACGCCAAGGGACGCAAGCCGCAAGACCTGAAGATCGGCCAAATGCTGGGGGCAGTGTTCTCCAACACGCTGGCCCAGTACGCCAAGCTGGCCCGCGCCCTGCCCCAGGCCGCACAAGCCCTGGGCAACACCGTGGCCAAACAGACGCTGCAGGGCAAGGGGAGCGGGCTGCGCGCCAAGTCACCCCTCACATTGGCGCCGCTCACCGTGTTCAACGTGGCTGTAGGAACCGAGCGCAGCTTTGGCACGGCCAGCGTGCCGTTTGCCGACTGCCGGGCCATGGCGCAGGCCGTGGGCGGTTCGTTCAACGACATCGTGCTGTGGATCTGCGCCACCGCGCTGCGCAGCTACCTGGCGCAGCACGGCAGCATCCCGCGCAAGCCCCTGCTGGCTGCCATGCCCGTGAGCTTGCGCGAGGAAGGCAACCACGACTACAGCACCCAGGCCTCCATGACGGTGGTGGAACTGGGCACGCACCTGGCGCACCCTATCAAGCGGCTGCAGGCCATCATGACCTCCACCGCCAAGGTCAAAGACGCCATGGCCAACCTGAAAAGCATGCTGCCCACCGACTACCCCTCGCTGTTGGCGCCCTGGGTGGTGGGCGGCGTAGCCAAGGCCGCGTTCAAGACCTATAGCGCTACCGGCCTGTCCAAGCGGCTGCCCATGGTGGCCAACCTCGTGATCAGCAATGTGCCCGGCCCCCAAGTGCCGCTGTACCTGGCGGGCGCACGCATGCTGAGCTTCCATCCCATGTCCATCGTGGTCCATGGCATTGCGCTCAACATCACCATCCAGACCTATGCAGGCAGTGTGGAATTTGGCGTGATTGCCGGCCACGAAGCCGTGCCCCAGGTGCAGGAACTGACGGCGGCGCTGGAAGCCGCATTTGAGGAAGGCCGCGCGCTGCTGGCCAGTGCCAGCGCCGAAAAAGCACCGCCAACCGCCCCCGCAGTCACCAAGGCGACGAAAAAACAGAGTGCCCCAACTAAAGCCGCTGCACCACGCCGGGGCACAGCCACAAAAGCTGCTACTGTGAAAACCCCTTCTTCACGCAAGCGGCCAGCGAAAGCCGCCTGAACAACGTCGTATGGCAAAAGCAAACGCCCCTGAGAGCGAACACCCCCCTGCCCCCAATGCCTGGCTGATGGCCCTGGAACTGCGAGCTCCTTGGGAGCTGTGGTCGTTGCTGCCCAGTTGGCCCGCCTTAGCCCGCGCCCCGGTGGGGGATGGTCACCCGGTCATCGTGTTCCCCGGCCTGTCGGCCAGCGATGGCTCCACGCTGCCCCTGCGCGGTTACCTCAAAAATCTGGGCTACGACATATCAGGCTGGAACCAGGGCTACAACTTCGGCCCCCGCGCCGGTGTACTGGAAACCGCCAAGCGCCAGGTGCAGGAAACCGCCGAGGCCAGCGGCGAAAAGGTGAGCCTGGTGGGATGGAGCCTGGGCGGCATCTACGCCCGCGAGCTGGCCAAGGCCCTGCCCGAGCATGTGCGCAGCGTCATCACACTGGGCAGCCCGTTTGCTGGCTCCCACAAAAGCACCAACGCCTGGCGCCTGTACGAACTCACCAGCGGGCGCAGCATTGCGCAGGAGGTGGAAAACTTCGACCTACCGGCCGCGCCCCCGGTGCCCACCACCTCCATCTACTCGCGCACCGACGGGGTGGTGGCCTGGTCCGCCAGCCTGCAGGCCGCCAGCCGTACCAACCCTCACACCGAAAACGTGGAAGTGTTTGCCAGCCACATTGGCCTGGGCCTGAACCCCACGGCCTGGTGGGTCGTGGCCGACCGGCTGGCGCAAGCCCCTGGTGCCTGGAAGCCGTTTGAACGCGCCGGCAAGCTGCAACAGTGGGTGTTTCCCGATCCCAAGTAAAAAGAGCGCTGACCCGGCCAGGTCAGCGCTCCTTTTTTGATAGCTGCCCGCGCAGCATCTGCGGGGGCTAGAGGCCGCTTTAGGCCTGCTGCTTGTTGTAGTTGGCGATGCCGTCCATGATTTCCTTCTGGGCGGCTTCCGGGCCTTCCCAGCCTTGCACCTTGACCCACTTGCCTTCTTCCAGGTCTTTGTAGTGTTCAAAGAAGTGGGCAATGGTCTTGAGGCGGAAGGGGTTCAGGTCTTCAGGCTTCTTCCACTGGCTGTACAGCGACAGGATCTTGTCGATGGGCACGGCCAGCACCTTGCCGTCTTCGCCGGCTTCGTCGGTCATCTTCAGGATGCCGATGGCGCGGCAGGGCACCACCACGCCGGGAATCAGGGGCACGGGGGTGATCACCAGCACGTCCACGGGATCGCCATCACCGGAGATGGTCTTGGGCACGTAGCCGTAGTTGGTGGGGTAGTGCATGGCGGTGCTCATGAAGCGGTCCACAAAAATGGCGCCAGAGTCCTTGTCCACCTCGTATTTCACCGGGTCAGCGTTCATGGGGATTTCGATGATGACGTTGAACGCTTCGGGGACTTTGCTGCCAGGGGTGACTTTGTCGAGGGACATGCTTGATCTCTTTGTATGGAAAGTAAGAAACGGGAAACCTTAGGGAGAAACCTAGGGATTAACCCGGATTTTACTGACTTGACACTTTCGTTTTCCCGGGACTGTCATCAAAGCACGCTACATTCGGCCCGTTGGCCAATCATCTCCCCTTGCTTTGTAGGGTTGGAGCACTGAGGAAGCAACGCAGCGGGGGCCTCGCTAGCGTTGCTCCCATCTTTGCGAAACAACCATAGAGGAGTATTTCTATGACGGGCAACACAGCGCTATTTCTGGCGCTTGGCTGTGGACTGATCGCCGTGGTGTACGGTGTTTGGGCCCGCAGCTGGATTCTTTCCCAGGACGCCGGCAATGCGCGCATGCAAGAAATTGCAGCCGCGATCCAGACCGGTGCCGCCGCCTACCTTTCCCGCCAGTACAAGACCATCGCCATCGTGGGCGTGGTCCTGGCGGTACTGATTGGCGTGTTTTTGGACCCCCTGAGCGCCGCCGGCTTCGTGGTGGGTGCCGTGCTTTCGGGCGCCTGCGGCTTCATCGGCATGAACGTGTCGGTGCGGGCCAACGTGCGCACTGCACAGGCCGCCACCAAGGGCATTGGCCCGGCATTGGACGTTGCCTTCCGCGGCGGCGCCATCACCGGCATGCTGGTAGTGGGCTTGGGCCTGCTGGGCGTGACCGGCTTTTACTGGTACCTGGTGCCGGACGGCATGGTGACCACCGCCAAGCTCAATCCGCTGATCGGCTTTGCATTTGGTTCCTCGCTGATTTCCATCTTCGCCCGTCTGGGCGGTGGCATCTTCACCAAGGGCGCTGACGTGGGCGCCGACCTGGTAGGCAAGGTAGAAGCAGGCATTCCCGAAGATGACCCCCGCAATCCGGCTGTGATTGCCGACAACGTGGGTGACAACGTGGGCGACTGCGCCGGCATGGCCGCCGACCTGTTTGAAACTTATGCGGTGACCTTGATCGCCACTATGGTTTTAGGAGCACTTCTCGCAAGTGCTGCGGGGGCTACCGCCGTTTTATACCCCTTGGCACTGGGTGCCGTGTCGATTGTGGCTTCCATCATTGGCTGCTTCTTCGTCAAGGCTTCGCCCGGCATGAAGAATGTGATGCCGGCGCTGTACAAGGGCCTGGCGATTGCCGGTGTGCTCTCACTGATTGCGTTCTACTTTGTCACGCAGTCGCTGTTCCCCGCCGCCATCACGCTGACGGATGGCCACGTGATCACCGCCGGCAGCCTGTTTGGCGCCTGCACCGTAGGCCTGGTCCTGACCGGCGCGCTGGTGTGGATCACCGAGTACTACACCGGCACGCAGTACGCACCGGTGCAGCACATTGCCCAGGCTTCGACCACGGGCCACGGCACCAACATCATTGCCGGTCTCGGGGTTTCCATGCGCTCTACCGCCTGGCCTGTGATCTTTGTCTGTGTGGCCATCTACAGCGCGTTCAGCCTGGGTGGCCTGTACGGCATCGCCATCGCTGCCACCTCCATGCTGAGCATGGCCGGCATTGTGGTGGCACTGGATGCCTACGGCCCCATCACCGACAACGCCGGTGGCATTGCCGAGATGAGTGAGCTGCCCGCCAGCGTGCGCGACATCACCGACCCCCTGGACGCGGTGGGCAACACCACCAAGGCCGTGACCAAGGGCTATGCCATTGGTTCTGCCGGCCTGGCCGCCTTGGTACTGTTTGCCGACTACACCCACAAGCTGGACGCGTTTGGCAAGCACATCACCTTCGATTTGAGCGACCCCATGGTCATCATCGGTTTGTTCATCGGCGGCCTGATTCCCTACCTGTTCGGCGCCATGGCCATGGAGGCCGTGGGCCGTGCAGCGGGCTCGGTGGTCGTGGAAGTTCGCCGCCAGTTCAAGGAGATCAAGGGCATCATGGACGGCACGGGCAAGCCCGAGTACGACACCGCGGTGGACATGCTGACCACGGCAGCCATCAAGGAAATGATGATCCCGTCGCTGCTGCCTGTCGTGGTTCCCATCGTGGTCGGCCTGGCCCTGGGCCCCGCCGCCCTGGGCGGCCTGCTGATGGGCACCATCGTGACCGGCCTGTTTGTAGCCATCTCCATGTGCACCGGCGGCGGTGCTTGGGACAACGCCAAGAAGTACATCGAAGACGGCCACCATGGCGGCAAGGGCTCGGAGACGCACAAGGCAGCCGTCACTGGCGACACCGTGGGCGACCCCTACAAAGACACGGCCGGCCCTGCGGTCAATCCGCTGATCAAGATCATCAACATCGTGGCGCTGCTCATCGTGCCACTGATGATGAAGATCCACGGCGGCTGAGCTCCATCCGCCCCTCGAAAGGCCCGCCTCGGCGGGCTTTTTTCATGCAACAACCTGTCGTCGCTTTGCGCTACCATGGTGCTTTGTGGCAGACCGCCCGTCTTGAAGCGACCCGTGAAAATACTTGTAATTGACGACCATGCACTGGTGCGCGAAGGCTTGCACCAGGTGCTCAAAGGACTGGACGAAAACGTCGTTGTGCTGCAGGCGGGTACCTGTGCACAAGCCTTCGCCATTGCAGATGCCCACCCGGACCTGGATTTGGTGTTGCTGGACTACCACCTGCCGGACATGACCGGCCTGCAGGCCCTGGACGTGTTTGGCAAGGACCATCCCGAGCTGCCTATCGTCATGCTTTCGGGGTCGGCCAATATCCAGGTCATGCGACAGGTGCTGCAATCGGGCGCCTCCGGCTTTGTGACCAAATCAACCCTCAGCGACGAGCTGCTGAACGCGGTGCGTCTGGTGCTGGACGGAGATGTTTATTCGCCCGTGGAGCTGGAAGCCGACTACGGTGCCCTGCCCTTTGATGCTGCCTCGTCCAAACCCCCCTTGACCCAGCGCCAGGAGCTGGTCCTGCGTGAATTGCTGGACGGCCGCTCCAACCGCGAAATAGGCACCAGCCTGAATGTCTCGGAAGAAACCGTCAAGACCCACGTGGCGGCCATCCTGCGCTACTTTGATGTGCAGAACCGCACCCAGGCGGTCGTGGCCGCGGCGCGCTGCGGCTACCGCGCCAGCCAGGCGAATTAAGTTCCCGCGCTCAAACGTCGTCTGCCACGGATCCCGCGGCCATCACCAAACGCCGAAGCAGGCTGCGCAACTTGGCCGGGCGCACGGGTTTGTGCAGCAAGGTCAACCCGGCTTCCTTGGCGGCCTGAATCAAGGCGGCGTCGGTGTCGCCACTCATCAGGCAGGCCGGAATCTCGCGCCGCGCCGTGGCCCGCACCATGGCAATCACGTCCAGACCATTGCGGTCTTCACCGAGACGGAAGTCGCTGAGCACCACGTCAGGTGGCGCATAGCCATTGGCAAAATCCAGTGCCTGCGCCACAGAGGCCGCCGCATGCACCACGCAACCCCATGAGGTCAGCAAGTCACTGATGGCCTCCAGCGCAAAGCCATCGTCTTCAATCACCAAGACCCGCATCCCCTCCAGCCCCAGCAAGCTGGCGGGTTCTGCTGCCACCGCCGCACTCAGGCTGTCCACCGCCTGCGCCACCGGCAAAAAGATGGAAAAGCGTGTGCCACAGCCCAGGTCAGAGCGCAAGGCAATCGGGTGGCCCAGAAGTTGGGCCGTACGCTCCACGATATTGAGCCCCAGACCCAGCCCCTGGGTACGGTCGCGCCCCGAGTTGCCCACCTGGTAAAACTCTTTGAAGATGTCGGCCTGGTGGGCCGGTGAAATGCCAATGCCGCTGTCAGATACATCCAGGCGCAAGTTGCGCCCGCCATCCACGCTGCGGCAGCTGATGAGCACCGTACCGCGCTCGGTGTAGCGCAGGGCATTGTTGGCCAGGTTCATGACCATGCGCTGCAGCAGCATGGGATCGCTCAGCGCCCAGTGCCGGCTCGGGCGTACCCGCAGCCGCAGACCTTTGCCCTCGGCCAGCGGCAGCAGGGCCTTGCGCAGGCTGGTGAAAAGCTCTCCGATATTGACCGCACCGCGCTGCACTTGCACGGCACCCGCATCCAGCCGAGAAATATCCAGCAGCCCGTCCAGCAGGTCCTGCATGGACTGCACCGATGCCTCCAGGCTGGCCACCAATTGGCGCGTGGGAACATCCAGTGGCAACTGCCCCAGCCGGGCGACAAACATGCCCAAGGCATGGGTGGGCTGGCGCAGGTCGTGGCTAGCTGCGGCCAAAAACCGGGATTTGGCCAGGGTGGCGGTCTCGGCCTCTTCTTTTTTGAGGCGCAACTCCCGCGTGGCCGACTCCACCCGAAACTCCATTTCCTCGCGCCCCCAAGCCAGGCGCTGCGCCATCTGGTTCAGACGGGTTTGCAACACATACAAAGGATCCGTCGGCAAGGCTTCCGAGCTGGGAGTCAGATCGCCCTCACCGATACGTTCAATCATGCGCGAAACGCGCAGCACAGGCCGCACCACACCCTCACCCATGCGGGTCGCCAAAAAGCCTCCCAGCACCAGCCCCGCAAAACCTACGGCCAAGGCCACCAGCAGCAACTCGCGCTCGCGTGTGATCAAACGGCTGCGGGAGATTTCAATCACGACGTGGCCCAGCACCATGGCCGTTGGCGGCATGGGTGGTGCCGCGCTGGAGCCAAAAAAATCATCCAGCGGCACACTGCTGGAGGTCACCGGCACGGCCAGCACATCCACATCCCGGCTGCGCTGAAAGGCCTGGTACACCGCGCCCTGGGCTTCTTGCAGGCCTTTGTACTGCAGCACGCCGGTGCTGGCCAGCATGCGGCCGTCCACATCGAACACCGCCACCGAGCGAACATCGGCTTCACGCTGCAGGCCTCCCAGCACGACCTGGAGCGCCGATACATTCCCTGAAAACAAGCCGTACTCGCTGGCCAACGCCGCCTGGCGCGCCATCAGCTTGGCACGCAGGTCGTGCGATTCATCCAAGTCCGCAACCCGGCTGGTCCAGAAAATGCCCACCAGTGCCACCACCACCAAAAACACGGGGAGCAAAGCAGCGGCCAGCATGCGGGCGCGGATACCGGGGAACATCATGGGCGTTTCTCCATCCGCCGCAGGCGCTCGGTAAGCACCCCTTCATCCAGCAGCAGCCCCAGAGACCGGGCCACGTAGTCGTTCACCACCACACTGAAATCCAGGGGGTACTGCGACAGGGGAAGCGCCCCACCCTGCATCACGGCACGGGCCATGGCCGCGGCCTGCCCGCCCACCTGACGTGGCGCGCTGTGCAGGGACATCAGGGCTCCGGCCTTGGTGTAGGCCGGCGAAAACGCCACCAGGGGAACGCGCGATCGGTAAGTAGCCAAAAGAATGTTGGAAATCGTCGTACCGTTGTAGACAGCGGGGTCAGCAACAGCCAGCAGCACGTCGGTATCACTCAACACGGTCTTGAGCCCCGCGTAGAGGGTGATCGGGGAGGTCACGGTGCTGCCCACAATCTCCAACCCGCGCGATTGCGCGGCGGAGGCCAAACCGGTTTGCTGCGACAGCGATTCATGGCCCCACAACACCCCCACCCGCTTCGCATCCGGCAGGGCCAAGCGCAATAGGTCCAATTGGCGGCCAAACGGTTGGTCCAGGTACAGCGCTGTCACACCGGCCGTGGCTTTGTGCACGGTCTCACGCACGATGCGCTCAAATCCCAGGCGAGGAATCAGCGCCGCAATGATGGGCGGGCGACCATCCCGTGGCAACGCTCGGCTGAAAGCCTCAGTCCCCAGGGTGATCCACACCTTGCCGCCCTGCAAGCCTGCCACCTCAGCCCCCGGCACATCGGGCACCACCAGCTGTGCAATGTCTGCGCGATCAACCCCGGTGCGCACCAACTCGGCCACCACCGCCTGCGCCGCTTCAGAATACCCGGCGCTGCGCTCACTGCTGAGAATGACAACGTCCGAGCCCCAGCACGCACCGGCGCACCACAGCGCCAGCGCAGCCAGACATCGCGGAAGCACTGCCAGACCCAACATCCGCTCAGTTCTCCACCCGCAGGCTCACGAAAGCCCTGCGTTCAAACATGAACTTGGCGTCGCCATCACGCGACGGCACATCCAGGTTTTGCAATGTGAAGGCCCATTCGGCTTTGTTCTTGCCCAGCAAAAAACCTTTGGCAATGCGAATATCGGTGCGCCCCACGGAATACAGGCGGTCATTGCCGGACATCAGACCGATGTCGTCCGACTGCTGGTGCATGAGCGAAAGCGTGGTGCCCGACGGCAGGGTGTGTACCGCCATCAGAGAGGCTGCGTAACGTGCGGCTCCATGGGTGGTCTTGAAGCGCTCGGCACCGGCAATCTGGGTCCAGGCTTGGCTGGCGAAGATCTGGGTTGCCGCCAGGGGTTTCCACTGGATCTGGTGCTCCACCCCGGTGATGCTGAAGTTCTCGATGTTCTGGTAGTCCTCAGGTGACACATTGGCAGGACGTTCAATGCCATCCGTGATGCGCTCATCAAAGAAACGCACATCGCCCGAGACGCCCTGCTTCTGCAGGTTGTAGTTGTAGCCCAGCTCGCGGGTGAAGATTTTTTCCGGCAGCAACTGCCCCGTGCTCTGCACGGTCGTCAAGGGATTGGCACCATTGGCATCGTAGTAACGCACCGCCGCGTATTTCTCATACGCGCTTGGCGGGCGGAAGGCGCTGGAGACTCCGGCACGCAGGGTGTGCCCTGGAAGCGCATGCCAGTTCAGCATCAGGCGAGGAGAAAAGGTTCCCCCGCCCATGTCGCTTTGCTCAGCCATGGCACCCGCGTTCAAGACCCATTCGGGCTGCAGCCGCCACTCGGCACTGCCGAACAGGCGGGAGAAGTTGGACACCACCTGGTTGCGCGTATCAAAACTGGAATGCGACGTCACTTGCTCACGCCGCAGCTCCAACCCCCACACCGAGCGCAGACTCAGGGTGTGCACTACCGTGTGCTGCAATGACAGCGCGTCATTGAGTTCCTGAGCGCCAAAGTCGACCAGCGCACCGTAGTAATTGACGCCGTTGATAAGGTCTGTGCTTTGGTAGAGAAAGCTGTCTTTGTGCGTGTTTTGGGTATGGGAAAAACTCAGTTGCAGGTCCTGGTCACCTTCCAACGGTTTGCGCCAGTCCATCTGAACAAACTGTGACCCCAGAAACCGCATCCGTGCGATATTGCCGGGTGAATCGGCAGAGCCGCGACCCGCATCAATGCCCAGCGCGCCGACCCGCATGTCCAGCTCCGCCCCGCCTCCGGTGTCCAGCGAAGCCACGGCATTCACACGGGACACCCGATTGCCACCATAGCTTCGCCGCAGCCCCTGGTCGCCGCGGGTATCCACACTGAGCCGGTAGGTGGCGCCCGGCAGACCCCAACCAATGCTGGCACCGGCATCTGCCACGTTGTTGTCGCCCAGAGTCAAGGAAGCACTGGACCCTACCTCTCGCGCATCCTTGGAAATGATGTTGATCACTCCCAGAAAGGCCCGGGCACCATAGGTCGCAGAATTCGATCCCCGCAGCACCTCGATGCGGGCAATATCGTCCAGCGCCAAGGTTTGCAGCCCCAAGCCGGCAGAGCCCTGCAAGTGACCGGAGTACACAGATCGACCATCCACCAATACCTGGATGCGGTTGGCCCAGTCATCACTGCGGCCATGGTAGGAGGCCAGTGGCGCATCGGTTTCAAAGGACGTTGTGGTCTGAAAACCGGGGACCAGGCGCAGCAGGTCGGCCACATCGCGCGCACCAGAGTTGCGGATGAACTGGCGGTCCAATATGGTGACAGCGCCTGGTGCTTCGTCCACCGGCTGCGACAGCCGCGATACCGACAGGACTACGGGCATGTCGCCCAGAAAGTCGCGTTCGCTCACCGCCGAGCCCGTTTGGGCTTCAGCCAGCGTGCTGGACAGCAGGAGGGTGACAGCAAGAAGCTTGGTAGACATAGGCGTTTCCCCAACGAAAAACCTTGTAATAGTTGTGGGGTGATTTTGCACTGGGTTTCAAGGCTTGCCGGACAAGCCGTGGACAATATGCCCATGGCTGAACCCAGTACACAACGGATAGTCCCCCTGGTGGATCTACGCGGGGGGGCACTGCAGGTGCCGCGCTCTGCACTGGAGCCGAACGCGCACGCCCCGGCGACGGGGCATCTAAGCGACCGATTGGGACGTTCCCTGCGTGATTTGCGCATCAGCGTGACCGACCGTTGCAACTTCCGCTGCAGCTATTGCATGCCCAAGGAGGTGTTCGACAAGGACTACGCCTACCTTCCCCATCGGGACCTACTCAGTTTTGAAGAAATTACCCGCTTGGCGCACCACTTTGTTGCGCATGGTGTAACCAAAATCCGCCTGACTGGCGGAGAGCCCTTGCTGCGCAAGAACATTGAGGTGCTGATTGCCCAGTTGGCCCAACTGCGCACGCCGGAAGGACGTGGGCCAGACTTAACCCTGACCACCAACGGATCGTTGCTGGCGCGCAAAGCCCGAGCGCTGAAAGACGCGGGACTACAGCGTGTCACGGTCAGTCTGGATGGCTTGGACGACACGGTGTTTCGCCGAATGAACGATGTGGATTTTCCGGTGGCCGATGTATTGCATGGCATTGATGCCGCTTTGGCCGCAGGGCTTGGGCCTGTCAAGGTCAATATGGTGGTCAAGCGCGGTACCAACGACCAGGAGATTTTGCCCATGGCCCGGCACTTCAAGGGAACCGGTGTAGTGCTGCGGTTCATCGAGTACATGGACGTGGGCGCCACCAATGGCTGGCGCATGGACGAGGTGTTGCCGTCGGCCCAGGTCGTGGAATGCCTGCGTGAGGAATTTCCCTTGGTGGCACTGAACCACAGCGCTCCTGGAGAAACCGCGCAGCGTTGGGGCTACGCCAACGCCCTGGGTGTGCATGACCCTGCGGCGGGAGAAATTGGCGTGATCAGCAGCGTGACCCAGGCCTTTTGCGGTGACTGCAATCGCGCCCGTCTTTCCACCGAGGGGCAGTTGTACACCTGCCTGTTTGCCAGCCAGGGCCATGACCTGCGCAGCCTGCTGCGCGGTGGCTGTAGCGAGGCCGATCTCGCTTCGGCCATTGCCCACATCTGGGAAGGTCGCGATGACCGCTACTCAGAACTGCGCGCCAGCCTGCCCGCAGACGGAACCTCGGGAGCCCGACGCGTGGAGATGAGCTACATCGGGGGCTGAAGCACACGGCAGACACCGTGTCGGCCAGCTAACGCGTTTTCAGCGCGACCTCCACACCTTGGTTGGCCAAGGCATCCGCACGCTCGTTGCCGGGGTCACCGGCATGGCCCTTCACCCATCTCCAATCAATCGCATGGCCGCCGCCCGAAACCAGGGCGTCGAGCTGCTGCCACAGGTCTACATTCTTGACGGGTTGCTTGGCCGCCGTTTTCCATCCCTTGGCCTTCCAGCCCGCCAGCCACTCGGTGATGCCCTTGAGCACGTACTGGCTGTCGAGGTGCAACACCACGGCGCAGGGGCGTTTGAGCGCGCTCAGCGCCTGGATCACCGCCATCATCTCCATGCGGTTGTTGGTGGTACCCAATTCACCGCCACACAGTTCTTTTTCAGTGCCGTCTGGTGATCGCAGCAATACACCCCAGCCGCCGGGACCCGGGTTGCCCTTGCAGGCGCCATCGGTGTAAATCACCACAGAATTCAAAGCTTGGTTCAATCGTTTTTCCTTGTTTCAACCGGATGCATTCTCTGCGCTGCGGGTACCGACTGCTTCGCCAGCGCCGGTGTTGTACGCCAGGCCGCCCCCAGCATGCGTACGCCACGCACACGTTTGACGGCCACTACAAAATAGGCGGCTCCAAAAATGGGCCACCAGCGCGGACCAAAGCGGTCCATCCACGCCATACGCTGCAGCCATTGCGGGCTATCTACGGCCGGTCTATAGCAGCCAAAGCGCCCCACTTCGACCTCAAAGCTGAGCAAGCGCAGCCAGTCGCGCAATCGCCAATAACCAATATGGTCACCATAGTCGGGCAGAAACAGCGTGCCAAAACCCAGCTTTTGGTACAGACGCGCGCGACGCTGGCGCAGCCCCCACAGGCTGGTCGGGTTCATGCCGCACAGCACCACACGTCCGTCGGGTACCAGCACGCGCTCCACCTCGCGCAAAGTGGCATGCGGATCGACGCTGAACTCCAGGGTGTGGGGCAATACCACCAGATCCAGACTGCAGGCCGGAAACGGCAGTGCCGTAAAGTCCGTCAACACATCAATGGCTTGCAAACTGCCACCAGGGACTGCGTCTGTGTGCTGCACGGCCATCCAGCGGTGGGGCATGCGGTTGGCCTGCAAACCGGCCAGTTCGGGCAATCCCAGCTGCAGCGCATGGTAGCCAAAGATGTCGGCCACGGCGCTTTCCAGCTGCTGGTGCTCCCATTCCAGGAGGTACCGGCCCGCCGGTGTCTGGAGCCAGTCCTGCAAACCTATAATTTGTTCGCTCATGAAGTTAATACCACTGCCCGCTTTTACTGACAACTACATCTGGATGTTGCACGATGGACAAGGGGCGCTGGTGGTGGACCCGGGAGACGCTGCGCCTGTCTTGCAGGCATTGCAACGTGAAGGCGTACAACTTCGTGGCATTCTAGTCACTCACCATCATGCCGATCACACGGGGGGCGTGGACACCTTGCGCCAAGCGACTGGTGCCCAAGTATTCGGTCCGGCCCGCGAAACAATCCCTGAACCCCTGCAACGCCTGAGCCAGGGTGACAGCGTGGAGTGTCTGGGGTTGCAGTTCCAGGTGATGGACGTGCCCGGCCACACCGCCGGACACATTGCGTACTTCTGTGCCGAGATGGACGGATTGCCGCTGGTGTTTTGTGGCGACACGCTGTTCAGCGGCGGCTGCGGACGGCTGTTTGAGGGGACGGCCGCGCAGTTGGAGCATTCCCTGCAAAGCCTGGCTGCGCTGCCCGCCGAAACGCGGGTATGCTGCACCCACGAATACACGCTGAGTAATCTGCGTTTTGCCCTGGAAGTCGACGCCGACAATGCCGATCTGCAGCACTACCAGGCCCATTGCCAAGCACTGCGCGCCCAAGATTTGCCGACTCTGCCGTCGTCCATCGCATTGGAGCGGCGCATCAACCCTTTTTTACGCAGCAGACTGCCCGCCATCCAGGCATCCGCCCGCCGCTTTGACAGCCGCAGCGTGGACCAGCATGGCGTGTTTGCCACCCTGCGACTATGGAAAAACGAATACCGATGAGCCTTTTCAAAATCGCCAGTTTGGCCGCCGCGCTGCTTCTCAGCGCCTGTGCCACCACCGGCCCTGACACCACGGTAGCCACACCTTCCCAGACCAACGGCTCGACGCCAGCCCCTCGCAACCCGGATGGTCTGACACTGCAATCCAGCCGCGAACTCAAGCGCCCGGCCCCAGCACCGGCGGCAGCGGCACGGGCCACCGAACGCAGTACGGATAACAACACCCCACTGAGCCCCATCGATGCGCAGACCTTGTCCTCACGCACCGTGGTCGCGCTGGCCCCCCCTGCGGATTTGTGGGAACGCATTCGCCGCGGCTATGCCATGCCCGACCTGCAGAACGACCTGGTGCATGACCGAGAACAGTGGTACGCCACGCGCCCCGACTACATCTTTCGCATGACGGAGCGCTCCAAGAAATACTTGTTTCATATCGTGGAGGAGCTGGAAGTCCGTGGCATGCCCACCGAGCTGGCCCTGTTGCCCTTTATCGAGAGCGCGTTCAATCCACAGGCAGTGTCGGGCGCCAAGGCCGCTGGCATGTGGCAGTTCATGCCCGCCACCGGCAAGTACTTTGAGCTCAAGCAAAACACTTTCCGCGATGACCGCCGCGATGTGCTGGCCTCCACGCGCGCGGCGCTGGACTACCTGCAAAAACTTTACGGCATGTTTGGTGACTGGCACCTGGCGCTGGCGGCCTACAACTGGGGCGAAGGCAGCGTCCAGCGGGCCGTGAACAAAAACAAGCGTGCCGGCCTGGCTACCAGCTACCTCGACCTGAACATGCCCATGGAGACGCGGTTTTACGTGCCCAAACTGCAGGCTGTGAAAAACATTGTGTCCAACCCTGCGCAGTTCGGCTCGAAACTGCCGCTGATCGAAAACCACCCCTATTTCCAGACCGTCACCATCCGCCGCGACATCGATGTGGCACTGGCCGCCAAGCTGGCTGAAGTTCCGGTGGATGACTTCAAAGCGCTGAACCCCTCAATCAACCGCCCGGTGATCCTGGCGGCCGGCACGCCACAGATCCTGCTGCCCTGGGACAATGCCGAAGTGTTCCAGTCCAACCTGGAAGCCTACGGTGGCGGCCGACTGGCCAGCTGGACCGCCTGGGTGGCGCCCAGCACCCAGCGCCCAGCCGATGTAGCCAAGCGCGTGGGCATGTCTGAGAGTGAGTTGCGCAGCCTGAACAACATCCCGCCACGGGTGCTGATCCGAGCGGGCTCCACGCTGCTGGTACCACGCGCAGCCAACATGCAGGACGTGACTGTCAAAGTGGCAGACAACGGCCAACTGTCCCTGGCACCCGAGGTAGTACTCAAGCGCAGCACGGTGCGTGCCGGCAAGGGCGAGACGGTGGCCAGCATTGCACGCAAATACAAGGTGAGCGCGGTAACCGTGGCCGAGTGGAACAAGGTGAATACCAGTGCCAGCTTCAAGGCGGGCCAGCACGTGGTCGTTTACCTGCCGGCCGGCAAGGGCCATACGCGCAGCGCAAGCGCCAAGGCCGGTGGCAAGCACGGTGGCAGCAAAGTTGCCGCCAAGTCTGGCCACAGCTCCACGGCCAAAGGCAAAGCGACCGCGAGAAAGAGCAGCAAGTCCGGCGGCACCAAGCTGGCCCGCCACTGACTTTGCAAGGCGGGCTTAGCGGTAGCCCACCAGCAGAATGCCGATATTGACCGCGAAGGCGGCGGCCCACACCACTGTGCGGGCTGTGCCCATGCCGGACACATACATCATGATGTAGAGCATGCGCAGCACTACAAACAGGAAGGCCAGGATGTCCAGCCGCGCCTGATGCGCGCCCAGTTGGTGGGCAATGATGACAGCACCGATGAAGAAAGGCAGCGCCTCAAAGCTATTGGCCTGCGCCGCGTTGGCACGTGCGCGCCAATCGGTCTGGCGAGCCAGCCAGTCGCGGGGATGCACATTGTCGAAACCACCCTCGCGGCGTGGAACTCCCAAACGGCCGGACTTGGCCAAACCCGCACAAGCAATCGGCAACAGGGCGGCGATCAGCACACACCAGTAGGCAACCGTGAAATGGGCGTATTGCATGAACAACTTACTTTCTCAAAACGAAACGGTGCGCCCAGCAGTTCAACGCCGGTCCACCAAGGCATGGGCAATGGTGCCCAGATCCACGTACTCCAACTCACTGCCCACGGGTACTCCGCGCGCCAGGCGCGTGGGCCGCAGACCGCGGGCTTTCAGCCCCTCTGCGATCACATAGGCTGTAGCCTCGCCTTCCGCGGTGAAGTTGGTCGCCAAAATGACCTCCTGCACCACCCCATCGCAAGCACGCTCAAACAGCTTTTTCAGCCCCAGGTCATTGGGGCCCACGCCGTCCAGCGGGCTGAGCTTGCCCATGAGCACAAAGTACAAGCCCTTGTAGGCGCCAGTACGCTCCATGGCCGACTGGTCGGCAGGCGTCTCCACCACGCACAACTGGCTGCGGTCGCGTCGCACGTCTTCACAGGTGGCGCAGACCTGCGCCTCGGTGAAGGTGTGGCAGCGCTCGCAGTGGTGCACCTGGGCTGACGCTTCATGCAAAGCCTGTGCCAGCAATTGGGCGCCAGGCCGGTCATGCTGCAGCAGATGAAACGCCATGCGTTGCGCGGACTTCACCCCCACACCCGGCAGGCGGCGCAGCGCCTGGATCAGGACGTCAAGGGCGTTGGTATCAGACAAGAGGATGCTGCGGTATCAGAACGGGAACTTCATGCCGCCGGGCAAGCCAGGCATGCCCGCGGTGAGCTTGCCCATCTTCTCGGCCGAGGTTTCTTCGGCCTTGCGCACAGCGGCGTTGAAGGCGGCGGCCACCAGGTCTTCCAGCATGTCCTTGTCGTCGGCCAGCAGGCTGGGGTCGATGGTGATGCGCTTGACATCGTGCTTGCAGGTCATGGTGACCTTGACCAGGCCGGCGCCAGATTCACCGGTGACTTCAATGTTGCCCAGCTCGTCCTGGGCTTTTTTCATGTTGTCCTGCATCGCCTGCGCCTGCTTCATGAGGCCAGCGAGTTGTCCTTTGTTGAACATGGATTTCCTTGAGAGTGAGGGAGATAAAAAGCAAAGCGCCCGTTTACAGGGGCTTGATGGAGCCAGGCACGATTTTCGCGCCAAAGTCCCGCATCATGGTTTGCACAAAAGGGTTACCCAGAATTATCTTCTCGGCCGTGAGCTGTTTCTCGGCCGAAGCCGCGGCGTTGCGCCGGCCCGGGCAGTCGGTCACGCGGCCAATTTCGACCGCGAGCGTGATAGGGAAGCCCGCCGCGTTGAGTGCCTGCGTGAGGCGATCACGCGTGCCGGCCTGGTTCAGGGTTTCACGTTCCAGGCGCAGCAGCCACTGGTCGGTGTCTCGCGCCACCAGTTGGGACTGCAGCGCCAGTTCTCGCACAAAGGCGTTGATCGACTCGGAGGCGATGAGCTGTCGCACCGTGGCGTGCCAAAAGTCGCCTTCTTCCGTCGGAATCAGCACTGCGGGGGCCTGCGAGGCCACCGCATCGGCACGGCCTTCCGGCTGGGTACGCACCGGGACCGCTACAACTTTAGTAGCTGCTGGCGCAATAGCGACGGGGGCTAGCGGCGTATTTTCTTCTTCATAGAGGTCGTCAGGCTCCTCGAGATCGGGAGGGCCACTCTCGCGGACCGGCAGCACCTGGCCGGGGGGAATCACTTCGGCCACGGCGGGTGCCGGTACGTCTTCCCACGGCTGGACTACGGCGGGAGACTGTGGCTTGATGGGCGCAGCCACTACCACGGGTGCAGCCGCTGGCGGCACAACACGCACGGGCACTGGCGCGGAAGCCAGCACGGGAGCGGTGGCCGGCGCTACCGCCACCCGGGGTGCGGCATCAATTAGAGTTTTTTTTTCAGCCAGTGGCGCAGTGGCGACCCGGGATGCGGCATCCGCCGCGGGCGGCTTGAAGGCCAACAGCCGCAGCAACACCATGGTCAGCGCAGCATACTCATCGGGCGCCAGGCCCAAATCGGCCCGGCCATGCAGGCAAATGCTGTACAGCAGTTGGGTTTCGTCTGCGGCCATCAAGCCGGCCAGGCGCGCCGTGTCATCAGCTTCAGGATCAGAGTCGTCGCCAGCACTGCCCCCCATCGCCTGCTGCACGGCCATGCGCTGCAGCACCGTAGACATTTCTTCGAGGGTGGACGCCGCGCTCAGGCCATTCAAACGCAGTGCTTCGGAGGTTTCCACCACCGTCTTGCCATCGCCCAAGGCCAGCGCCTCGATCAGACGAAACACATAGCTTCGGTCCACACTGCCCAGCATCTGGCGCACCGCGGCTTCTTGCAGCTGGCCGGAGCCAAAGGCAATCGCCTGGTCGGTCAGGCTCAAGGCGTCACGCATGGAGCCACGCGCGGCACGCGCCAGCAGGCGCAGGGCTTGCACCTCGGCCTGCACGTGTTCCACCTCCAGGACCTTGGTCAGATGTTCACGGATGGTCTCTGGGGCCATGGGGCGCAGGTTGAACTGCAGGCAGCGGGAAAGGACGGTCACCGGCACCTTTTGCGGGTCGGTGGTAGCCAACACAAACTTCAAATACTCAGGCGGCTCTTCCAGCGTCTTCAGCATGGCGTTGAACGCCGTGTTGGTGAGCATGTGCACTTCGTCGATCATGAAGACCTTGAAGCGCCCCTGCACCGGTTTGTAGACCGCCTGCTCCAGCAGGGCCTGCACTTCGTCCACACCACGGTTGCTGGCGGCGTCCAGTTCGGTGTAGTCCACAAAACGTCCGCTATCAATATCAGAGCATGCTTGGCAGACGCCACAAGGTGTAGCGGTAATTCCACCATGGCCATCGACACCCTGGCAGTTCAGCGACTTGGCCAGGATGCGCGACACCGTGGTCTTGCCCACACCGCGTGTACCGGTGAACAAATAGGCATGGTGCAGGCGCTGGGTGGTCAGCGCATTGGTCAGGGCTTGCACCACGTGGTCCTGCCCCACCATTTCGGTGAAGTTGCGCGGACGGTACTTGCGGGCGAGCACGAGATAGGACATGGGAGGATTCTAGTGTGCCGGCATGGGCGCTCTCAGGTAGACTGGGCAAGAGGAAAGTCCTTTGTTCAACCCCACCATGGTGTCCCTCCTGCGCCAACGCCTGTTACAGCTGTTCTGTGCGTGGCTGCTGTGTGCCCTGCCCCTGGCGGCCCAGGCTGAAGAGGTATTGCGTGTGCTGGCTTGGCCCGGCTATGCAGACCCCGACGTGGTCAAAACCTTTGAGCAGCGCACGGGCGCCCGGGTCGAAGTCACCTTCATCGATTCAGACGAAGCCCTGTGGCAGCGCGTTACCCAAAACCAGGCCGAAGACTTTGACCTGTTTGCGGTCAACACCGCTGAACTGCAACGCTATATCCCCAAAGGCCTGGTGGTGCCCATCAACACCCGTGCCATCCCCAACATCCGGCGGCAATTGGCACGCTTTCAGCAGCTCAAGAGCATCCCGGGCATCGTGCATGGCAACCAGGCCTATGCCGTGCCCTACACCTATTCGGAAATGGGACTGATCTACGACCGCGCCCAATTTGCCACACCGCCCACCACCATCCAGGCGCTGTGGGACCCCAAATACAAGGGCCGGGTGCTGGTCTACAACGGTGGCACCCACAATTTCTCGTTGGCAGCCCAAATGCTGGGGGATGCCACGCCCTTTCAGTTGGACGCGAAGGAATGGCCCGCCGCGGTGCAACAGTTGTTGGCATTGCGACGCAATGCGCTCACCTTTTACAGCCAACCCGAAGAGTCTGTGGAATGGTTCCAGCGCAACAAGGCCGCCTTGCTGTTTGCCAACTATGGGTCGCAGCAGCTCAAGCTGCTGCAAGCCGCCGGCGCGAACGTGGGCTATGCCATCCCCAAAGAGGGCGCCCTGGCCTGGCTGGACTGCTGGGTCATCACACGGGGCGCCAAAAACATGGCGTTGGCAGAGTCTTGGATTGACTACATGCTGGAACCTGAACCAGGCCAGGTACTACTAAACCGCCAGGGCCTGGCCAACACCACGTCCGAGTCTCCTTACCTGCGCCCCAGTGATCGGCTGATATGGCTGGAACCCGTGGAAAACGTAGACCGCCGCAACCAACTGTGGATGCGAATTCTGTCGGGCGACCGGGCCAACAAGGTGCTGGCACCATGAGATTCGGCATCACCGCCCGCCTGGCGCTGGTGCTGGCACTGGTGGGGATCCTGGTGTCTGGGTTTACGGGGTTTTACGCCTTCAGTGTGAGCCGCAGCCTGCTGGTACAAAGTGCGCAAAACGAGTTGCTCACTTCCACCCAGGTGCTGGCACGGCGCCTGGCGCTGACCCGGCAGGAAATCTCTCGCAATCTGCTGGTGCTGGCCACCCATCCTGCGGCGCTAGCCAGCTTGCAGGGCAAAGACCCGGCTGCAGAGCAACAACTAGCCACACTCTTCCAGCTGATCATGGAGGCCAACCCGTCCTACTTCCAGGTGCGGCTGATTGCTGCGCAAGAGGGCGGCCTGGAGCAGGTGCGGGTAGACCGCGACAGTGGCACGCTGCTGCGCGTGACGGGGGACGATTTGCAGGAAAAAGGGCACTTCCCTTACGTCTATGAAACCCTGAAGCTGCCGTTTGGCGAGACCTACCTGTCCCCCATCACCATCAACCACGAACGCGGCGCGCACGCGGGCCTGGAGCGCCCCACCGTGCAGCTGGCCACGCCAGTAACCGATGCCAAGGGCGTGGCGTTTGGCGTGCTGGTGATCAATGTGGACCTCAATGGCGTGTTTGCCTTGCTATCAGCCGACCTGCCGCCAGATTTCCAGTTATTTCTGGCCAATCGCAACGGAGACTTCCTGATCCACCCCGATCCCACACACGCTTTTGGCTTTGACCGAGGGCGCCGCTTTCTGGTGCAACAGGAATTTCCTGATACGGCGGACCTGGTCGCGGGCAAGGCCACTACAGCTTTGGGCCAATCTGGTGAAGGCAGCTATGCCGACGCACCGATTCTGGTCAGCTTCATCGGGCGACAGCTCGACGTGTCCAGCGGCGAGGGCCAGCTGATTGTGGGCCTGGCCCAACCGCTCGGTAGCGTACTGCAGCAAGCCGACCGGCTGGGCGCAGGCATTCTGCGCATCGTGGCATTGGTGTGCCTGGGTTGCCTGGTGTTGGCCGTGTTTGTAGCCCGCGCCGTGACCCGCCCCATCAACGCCATGAACGCGGCCATCCAGCGCTTCTCCAACGACAACCACATGCTCAGCCTGCCGGTGGCGCGCCAGGACGAGATCGGCATGCTGGCGCGCAGCTTTCGACACATGCAGAATCTGATCAAACGCCAGGTCGAGGACCTGCAGGACAGCCGCGAAGAACTGGAGCACCTGGCGCAGCACGACATGCTGACCGACCTGCCCAACCGGCGCATGTTCATGGAGCGGCTGGAGTTGGCCATCGCCCGCGCAGTGCGCAACGACGAGGAATTTGCTTTGCTGTTCATTGACGTGGACAACTTCAAGCACTTCAACGACACCCTGGGCCATGCGGCCGGCGACGCCGTGCTCAGGACCGTTGCCCAGCGCCTTGTGGGTAGCACCCGCAAGGTGGATACAGTGGCCCGTCTGGGGGGCGACGAGTTTGTGGTGCTGCTGGACAAGTTCTCGCAGCGGGAGCAGATTGCGGGGTTTACCGAAAAACTTCTCGCCATGCTCAAGGCGCCGATGCCCTATGGAGCGACGCCGATGCATGTGGAATTCAGCATCGGTATCAGCCAGTTCCCCGAGAACGGCACGACCTCGGAAGACATCATCAACAACGCTGACCGCGCCATGTATAAAACCAAGGCCGGAGGCCGCAATGGCTACCGGTTCACCTCGGACGCCAACACCCAGCCCAACCTGCTTTGAAAAGGGAAAAAGTGCCGCCCTGCATTGGGTACAATGGGTACTGACGGGCCTTCCCGCATGGTGAAGCGGCCAACCGGGTCAGGTGGGGAACCAAGCAGCCCTAACTGTGGAGCCAGTGCCGGGGTCAGGCTCGTCAACTCCCCTTTTCTCACCCTTGAGGAATTCCAGGATTGAGTTTCAAGGCGCTCTCTCGTTGGACTTTCTCGATGCTGCTAGCGCTGTGCGTCAGCGCAGCCTGCGCGTTCACGGCGCCAACCGATCCCACTTTCCCCACACTGCGGCTGTCTGAGGCCACCGGGGCCAGCCAGGACATTGGCACCCACATGGGCTATCTGGTGGACAGCAGCCGATCGGCCAAGCTGGAGCAAGTGAGCCTGCCGGGCCAGGACTGGCAAACCATAGACCGCACCAGCCCCAACTTCGGGTTCACGGAGAAGGCTTACTGGTTCCGTTTTGCCGTCGACAACGCCACCGACAAGCCCCAACAGCGGCTGCTGGAGCTCCCCCGCCCATTCCTGGATGACGTGCGCCTGTTCCATCTGGTGGATGGCCAGGTGCAGACGCGCTATGCGCTCGGCGATGAGCAGCCCTTCGCCCAGCGCGTCGTGCAGCACCAGAATTTTGTGATGCCGCTCACGCTGGTACCAGGTCGGCAGGACATCTATCTCCGCATCGCCTCCAGCGGAACCGTCGAGGCACCGCTGCGCCTGTGGGAGCCAGCCGCCTTTTACGAGGCATCCGCACGCGAACACCTGCTGGCCGGCGCGGTACTGGGCATGCTGGTGGTGATGATCGTCTACAACCTGTTCGTGTTTCTGTCCACGCGGGACGTCAACTACCTGTACTACATCGCCTTCGTCTCCAGCTACCTGCTATTTTGGGCCACGCTGTGGGGTTACGCGTTTGCCTACCTGTGGCCCAACGAGATCCGCTGGAACAGTGAAGCGGTGCCGGTGTTCATTGCCACCGCCTGTATTTCGGCCTGCCTGTTCGCCAGCAGCTTCCTCAAACTCCAGCGCTTTTCCAAGCCTGCCTACCTGTCGGTCAAGGTCTTGGCTTGGGTCAACGCCGCGCTGCTGCTGGCCAGCTTTTACTTGCCCTACCACCTGGTCATCCGGGTGAATTCGGCCATGATTCTGGTGGTGTCGGTGGTCGCGCTGGGCATTGGCTACTGGCGCTGGTGGAAGGGTGCGCAGTTCGCGCGCTTTTACTGCCTGGCCTGGACATCGGTGCTGGTGGGCGTGTGCGTGTTGACGATTGGCAAGTTTGGCATTCTTCCGGCCAACTTCTGGACCGACAATGCCTCGCAAATCGGTATTCTGATGCTGGTGGTGCTACTGTCCTTCACGCTGGCCGACCGCATCAACACCGACCGCAGCCTGCGTATCGATGCCCAGGCCATTGCCCTGGTCCATGCGCGCAAGGCACGTGAATCGCAGCGCGCGCTGATCGAGTCCACCGCCCAAGCCAACCGCGAGCTAGAAAGCCGGGTTCGCGACCGCACCGACGAACTCAACGACGCGCTGGCCAAGCTGCAGGTGGTGAATGCGGAACTGCAACGCCTGTCCCACACCGATGGACTGACCCAGGTAGGCAACCGCGCCTACTTTGACCTGGCACTGGCCTCCGAGCACAAGCGCGCCAGCCGCCTCAAGCAACCACTGGCGCTGATGCTGTTTGACATCGACCACTTCAAATCCATTAACGACACCTGGGGCCACCCGGCAGGTGACGCCTGCCTGCGTTACCTGGCCGACTACATGCGCCAGAAAGTGCAGCGCGCAGGTGACGTGCTGGCGCGCTACGGTGGCGAAGAGTTTGTAGTGCTGCTGATCAACAGCACCCTGGGCGATGCCTTGGAACTGGCAGAGGAATTTCGGGAAGACATTGCCGGGCTGGTGATTCCCATTGAAGGGCAAACATTGCGCATCACGGCCAGTTTTGGGGTGGCAAGCGCCATCCCCGATGCCAGCACCACGCCGCCCACGCTAGTAGCGGATGCCGACAAAGCCCTGTACGAGGCCAAGCACGGCGGGCGCAATTGCGTGCGCGCCGCATCCCCCCGACTACCGGTTTAACCTTCGGGGAGCGGACTTGCGTCAGCTCCGCAGGTAAGCCAACGCACCCTGCCCGGCTTTGGCACCGCTGGCAAAGCAGGCCTGCAACAGGTAGCCGCCCGTCGGTGCCTCCCAATCCAGCATCTCGCCAGCGCAAAACACGCCTGGCAATTGCTCCAGCATCAGGTCTGGCGTGAGCACCTCAAACAACACACCACCCGCAGTGCTGATGGCTTCGTCCAGCGGGCGTGCAGCCTGCAGGGTGACGGGCAAGGCTTTGATGGCTGCGGCCAGGCGGACGGGGTCGTTCACCGCATCCTTGGGCAACAGCTCGTGCAGGATGGTCGCCTTGATACCGTCCAGATGCAGCCGACTTTTCAGGTGGTTGGAGAGAGACCGGCTGCCACGCGGGTGGCGCACCTCAGCCAGTACCTTCTCAGGCGACATATCGGGCAGCAAATCCAAATAAAAGGTGGCGTGGCCTGTACGGATGATCTCATCGCGCAACAGGCTGGACGCGGCGTAGACCAAACTGCCCTCCACACCCCCGGCAGTCGCCACAAATTCGCCTTTGCGCAGGAAGGTGACCCCCTGGCTATTGGTGAACGCCATGGCCACCGACTTGAAGGGCTGCCCGGCAAACCTGGTGCTGAAAAACTCGCTCCAGCCCCCCTGCACATCAAAGCCGCAGTTGGACGGCAGCAACGGTGCAACCGCTACGCCTTGCTGCGCCAGCAAAGGCACCCATGCGCCGTTGGAGCCCAGTCGCGCCCAGCTCCCCCCACCCAGTGCCAGCACCGTGGCTTTGGCCCGCACGGGCTGGCGCCCTTGCGGAGTGTCCAGCAGCAGCGTGGGCCCGTCCCAGCCCACCCAGCGGTGGCGCATATGGAACTGCACGGCCACGCCCTCGGCATGGACCGGCCGACGCAGGCGTTGCAGCCAGGCACGCAACAAGGGGGCTGCCTTCATGTCTTTGGGAAACACCCGGCCCGAAGTGCCCACAAAAGTCTCAATGCCCAAGCCCTGCGCCCAGGCGCGCAAACCATCGGCATCCAGCCCCTGCAGCAGCGCGGCAATGGCGCCACGCCGGGCACCATAGCGGCCGGCAAAGCGATCCGCCGCATCCGAATGGGTCAGGTTCAGCCCGCCCTTGCCAGCCAGAAGGAATTTGCGGCCAATGCTGGGCATGGCGTCAAACAGATGGACGGCCACACCGGCATCGGCCAGCACCTGCGCAGCCATCAGACCGGCGGGGCCACCACCAATCACGGCCACCTCCACGTCCAGCACAGGCAGGTTTGAGAGAACGGCGGGCGAGGAGTCAGAAACAGTCATTCAAGGAATATCCGGGGTGAGTTCGATCAGACGCCCCTGGGGCGTCAAAAAGGCAGCATGCACAGCCTGACCGGGATAGGCCAGTTGCACGACGCTGCGGTAGGTCAAAAGTTGGGCACGCAGCTCGGCCTGTTCTTGCGGTCGGGCGGTGGACTTGTAGTCCAGCACCCACCAGCTATTGTCGTCGCGCCGCTGCACCAGGCGGTCCATGCGCAGCACGCGGCCCTGGTGGGTAATAGCCACTTCGTTCGCATGCCACTGCAGGACCTGGGTGTCCCAGGCCCAAGCCCCCTCTCCTTGCAGAATGGCCAGCGCCATCTGGGCCGCAGTGTGGGTTTGTTCGGCATCCAGCGCAAAGGCCTGCCCGGCGCGTGCCAACTGCTGCCCGGTCCACGGCGCCCACTCCAGCAGGCGGTGCATGGCCTGGCCGATGCGCGACTCCAGGCTATCAGCAATCTCATCTGCTACCAAAACAGGAGCTGCTTGCGCAATGGATACGGGGGCTAGAGGCCTATTTGGCAAAATTTTCAGCGTCACTATCCCTTCAGCATCTGCCGCAGCGGCGTGCAAGGGCGTGGTGGCTTCTGCATCACCCAGCGGCCAGGGCGCTTCGCTGGCATGGGGCTGCAGGCGTTGCCACCAGCTGCCGGGGTTCTCGCGGTGCGGCGCCATGCTGGAGAGCACCAGGGTGGTCTGCGTGCGGGTCAACGCCACGTAGAGAGCGTTGAGTTCTTCGCGGCTGCGCGCCTGCTGCTCGGCCGCCAGCGTGTCGGCCACGCAGGCCGGTGGGCGCGATTCGCTGGCCAGAAACACAAAGCGGCGCGGGTAAGCGTCTTCGCCCGGCCAGTCCACCAGCACGCCCATGGTTTCGGACTTGGTGGGTTCACCGTCGGTGTCCAGCATCAGCACCAGCGGCGCCTCCAGCCCCTTGGCACCGTGGATGGTCAACAGGCGCACGGCCTGCGCATCGGCACGCACCGGCGCCGCAATGCCACCGGCCCGCAGCGCACGCACCAAGCCATAGGCCGTGGTGTAACGTCCACCGTCCACCTGCAATACCGCATTCAGCAACGCCCGCACATTGGCCAGCACGCTGTCGCGCAGCGTGGCTGGGGCCGCCGCGGCAAAGCGCGCCAGCACATCGCCGTCGTCGTAGATGGCGCTCAGCGCATCGTGCGGGGGCAAGGTGTCCAGCCACTGCTTCCAGCGCGCCAAGGTGGCACCCAGCGGCTGCAGAGTGAGTGGCAAATCGGTCGCGGTCTGCAGCGTCTCCAACCAGCCCACCGTTGCGGTGTTGCCGTCTGCCATGCGGCGCTGGGCCTGCAGCTGGCGCTGCTGGAGCACCAGAGCCACCAGATCGTCATCGCTGGCGCTGAACAGCGGCGATTTCAGCGCGCGCGCCAGCGACAGGTCGTGCTGCGGCGATACCAGCACATCCAGCAAGGCCACCAGGTCCTGCACCTCGGGCGCGTCGCCCAGTTCATTTTTCTCGGGCTGTTGGGCGGGTATGTGCAGCTCTGCCAATTCCTGCTGCATGAGCGCCAGGCGCTCGCGCTTACGCGCCAGCACCATCACGTGCTGGGGCAGCAGGCTGCTGCCAGGCTGGGCCAGTTGCTGGGCCAGCCATCGCGCAGCCTGGCGGCACTCCAGGGTTTTGCGAGTGTCTTCCACCTCGTGGCGGGGCACGGTCAAACTGTCGCGCCACGCAGACTCTACTGCTGCGGTCTCGTCACCCACTGAGGCATCGCGCTCCATGCGGGGCAGTCGCAACACCGTGCCGGTGGCCGTCGATTCCGTGCTGTGGTTGCGGAAACCGTCGAATGTGCCCTCGTCTTGGGCCTGCGCCATCACGGCGTTCACTACGTCGATGATGGCCGGCGCGTTGCGCCGTGTGTGGTCACAGCTCAGCAGATCACCGCCCAAGCCCTGCACGACAAAGGCCTTGGCCGCGCGGAACACCTGCGGCTCGGCCCGGCGGAAGCGGTAAATGCTCTGCTTGGGGTCACCCACAATGAACACACTGGGCGCGTTACCCGCGCCTGCGTACGACGACAGCCAGCTGCTCAGCGCCTGCCATTGCAGCGGGTTGGTGTCCTGAAACTCGTCAATTAGCAAGTGACGCACACGCGCATCCAGTCGCTCCTGCACCCAGCCGCTGAGCTCCACATCCGACATTAGCGTGAGCGCAGCACGCTCCAAGTCGCCCATGTCAATCCAGCCCCGCTCGCGCTTGAGTGCTGCGTAGTCGTTCAGCAGGCCGCGCGCCAGCCGCGCCATGCGTTGCTGGTGCAGCCAGGCTTCGTGCTGGGCCTGCGCATCCACCACCTGGGCCAGCAGCGCTTGCGCCGCCTGCACCGTATCGATGCCCGCCAGTTTGTCGCTGAACTTGCGGGGCGTGCCCTTCTGCGTCATCAAGGCGTCCACCACGCCATCCAGATGTGCATCCGTCAGCGCCCGCTCCAGGGCAGCCGCGGCCTTGGTCGCCGTTACCAACGTGCTGGCACCCAGGGCGCGCGCGCTGTCCCACAGCAGTTGCTGCACCGTGGCCTGAGCCAGGCGGTCCTGCGGGGCGTCCACCCCGGCAAAGTCCGGGTACTGCGCCGCGAAGTGGGTGACCGAGGCATCCACCACAGCGTGTGCGTCGGCCAATGCAAATTCGGTGCGCTTGTTCAGCGCCGCCTCCAGTGCCTTGTGCGTCTGGTGACGGCCAAAAGTGGCCATGGCGGCGCGGTAGTCAGCGTTGGCCACGTCGTCCTGCACGATACGGCTTTGGAACCGCCCCCACACCTGCGCTACCGCCTGTGCATCGTTCTCCAGCAATTCATACTGCGTGGGCAAGCCCATCTGGTGCAACACCGACAGCGGTGCGCTGCGCAACAACGCAGCAAACCAGCTGTGGAAGGTGCGAATCTGCACCGGCCGGCCACTGCCCAGCAGTTGCGCATGCAAGCCGCGCAAGGTGTGCAGCTGCGCCGCCGTGGGTTCACCACGTAAGCCGCGCTGCTGCAGGGCCACCCGCAGCGTGGCATCATCAGCGGCGGCAAATTCTTGCAGCCATTCCTGCAGGCGCTGGCGCATTTCGCCCGCGGCCTTTTTGGTGAAGGTGATCGCCAGGATGTCTTGCGGCGCAGCGCCTTCCAGCAGCGCCCGCACCATGCGGGACACCAGCATCCAGGTCTTGCCTGCGCCCGCGCAGGCCTCCACCGCCACGCTGCGGCGTGGGTCGCAGGCAATCTCGTAAAAGCGCTGGCGCTCCACCAGCGCGCCGTTGTGTTCAAATGCGGCGGCGGTGCTCATGCGCTGGTCCATCCATCTTTGCGGCACAAGCCGCGCGCCTGGCAAAAGTCGCACACCACGCCGTCGCCCAACGCGGGCAGCCGCTCCCCTTGGGCAATGCGCTGCATGTCGTCGAGCATGCCGGCAATCAGCGCGTCCCTTGCGTGTACCACCTCGGTCTGCTCGCACAGCACCGTGCCATCGCGCTCCCCCACATTCACATAGGCGGCGCGCAGCGTGTCGTGCGGCAGCAGTGCAGCGTAGAACGCGATCTGTGTGTCCTCCATAGGGTCCTTGACGCGCGAGCGGGTCTTGGCCGTGGGCTCCGTCTTGTAGTCCAGCACCATCACCGTGCCGTCCTTCAGGGTGTCGGTGCGGTCGATGCGGCCCACCAGCTTGAGGTTGCCGATGCGCTGGGTGTGCGAAGTCTCGCCACTCGCAAACACGCCGCCCTCCGCCTCGTACTTCTCCAGCCAATGCAAGTAGCCGTCGCGCACTGCGGGCCAGGCCGCAGCAAAGGACAAGAACTCGCCCTGGGGCAAGGCCATCTCTGCCGTTTGGGCGTCTGCCATCTGGTCCAGCAGCACGGAACGCGCCGTACGGTCAGCCACGGGCTGTGCGGCCAGCTCTTCGTGAAAGCGCTGCAACACGGCGTGCAGCCACAGACCAAAGTCGCGTTTGTCCACACCCGCATCCAGCTCGTCGTCCGACTTCAGTCCCAGCTGGCGCAGGGCAAAGAATCGGTAGGGACACTGACGCAGGTCCTCATACGCGCTGGCGGATAGCTGCGCCACAGGCACCCTAGCGCCGACGGGTTGCGGTGGCAGCACCGGCGCGAGCGGCACTTCACGCTCGGCACGCGGGTCATCCCCTCGCGGCACGTTGGAGTGTTGCAATTCCAGCAGCTGTACCAAAGCGCTGGGCATCAGGGCCTCGCCTGCGTCGTCGCTACTGCGCCACAGCACATCGCAGTGCGGGGACTGCAGCGCAAACTGCCAGGCCGCACGCAACTGCGCTTCCAGGTCCGCCCGGGCAGGGAACCCAAGCGCTGCACGCTGCACCGGCGTCCAACCCCCTGGCGGTTCTGGCGAGGGGTTCAGGCGCACCTCGTCACAACCCGCCAGCACCACGGCCGCAAAGGGGCGGGCCAACATCTGGCTCATGGGCAGGATCACCACCTGCTCTTCGTCGGGGTAGTCGGGCTGGAAGCTGGTGCTCTCCAGCGCCTGGTTCACCCAAGCCGTGAATTCGGCCAAGTCCCATTTGCTCTGGGCCCACAGGGCGTCGCCCAGCAACCCGGCCCAGCGCGCGGGGTCTTCGGGCGCCAGGCGCAACGCGGCCAGCACCTTGGCGCCGGCGCCGTCCTGCTGCAAGGGCTCCCATAGGCCAGAGGCGTGCAGCATCTCCTCCAGTGCGACCAGCCAGCCCTGCAGGGACTTGCGACCTGCCAAACCCGTGCGCCAAGTCTTTACCAGCGCATGGGCCTCTACCAAATCGGCCTCCCGCACCACTGCAGGGGACGTGGCTGCATCGCGCCAGTCCCGCACCTGATCACGCCGCAGCGCACGCTCCAGCCGGTGCACCCACGGCAGGGCTGTGGGGGACTGCTTGAGCCAGGCCAACACCGCATCGGCCGAGGCATTCCAGACGGCGGCTCGCAAGCCCGCCATGACGGACGCCGCAGCCAGGCTGGTGGAAAGCTTCCAGCCGTTCTCATCGCGCATGCGCACGCCAGCGCCTTCCAGCATGGCACGCACCCGGCGCGTCAAGGCACGGTCCGACGATACCAACGCCAGCGGAAACCGGTCTTCTGCAATATGGCGCAGCGCGCAGGCAGCGGCACACTGGGCTTCGTCTTCCGTGTCCAGGCAGGCATGCAGCGCCAGCGTTCCTGTGGCGACATCTGCGTCCCCGGTTGCCAGGGGCAAGGCCACGAGCTTGTGCTGCCACAGCGTTTGCAAACCGGCAGCCAGTGGGTCCGCCGCCAGCCCCTGCACCAGGATCAAGCAGTCCAGTGACGCTACCACCCCGGTATCGAACAGCGCGTCACTGGCGTAGGCCGATGCGGCAGCCCACTCCACGGCCACGCGAGCCACCTGGGCCTCCCAAGCCAGGGCTTCGCTTTCCATGCCCAGCACCGCCTGAAACCGCGCCGCCTGCGCCCACGCGGCACGGCCTTGCGGTCCCGCCGCAGCCGCCAACGGGGCGAGTTGGCCAGCCGCCTGCACCAGCATGGGCGCCAGGTCCTCTCGCCCAGCCATGCCACTGCGAGCCAGCAGGGCCTGGGCGGTCAGCGTGTCGATGGCGGTGTCAAAGGTAATGTCCAGAGGCCCCAGGGCAAAGCCGCCACTAGCGGATACCCAATTCAAGGTGGTTTCAAAACGGGGGGCAAAGCCCTGTGGGTAGAGGCTGGGCCACACGCGCTGGGCCAACGGCAGTAGCTGGGCATAAGGCAGCAGCACCAGGGTACGCGCCGGGTGGGCACCCAGGCGCTGCATTTCGACCGCGATGCGTGCAAGCACACCCGTTTTCGGGTCCAGCCAAAGCGCCATGGCGGGATGTTCTATGCCATAAGCAAAGGCCCTGAGTGCCTTTGGAAAATCGCTTTTGGCTATGCTGGCCATAGTCGCAAAGGCATCGGTGGTGGGCTTGGTTTCTGTCACAATGCCGCAACTTTAGCTGTTATAGCAATCTCCCAAAGGAACCATCATGGCCAGCGAACTCATCAAACACGTTACCGATGCCACATTTGAAGCCGATGTACTGGGCGCAGCCCAACCCATTCTGGTGGACTACTGGGCTGAGTGGTGCGGTCCTTGCAAGATGATTGCCCCCATCCTGGACGAAGTCTCGACCACCTACGAAGGCAAGCTACAAGTGGCCAAGATGAATGTGGACGAAAACCGCGACATCCCCGCCAAATTCGGCATCCGCGGCATCCCTACACTGATGCTGTTCAAGGGCGGCCAACTGGCTGCCACCAAGGTGGGGGCTCTGAGCAAGGCCCAACTGACCGCCTTTATCGACCAGCAACTGGCCTGAACGGCCTTCAGAAATCGCCTCCCTACGGAGGCGATTTCATTTGGAGCCCACTCAGCGGCTTGGCTCCGGAACAAAATTCAGCATCGCAGTATTTTCCTGTCATAATCTTTTCTGTTCACCCGCCCAACCCAAGGCGGGCGCCGATTCCCGGCACAGAACGCAGAGGCGCATAAACAGTTTTGCCTCTCCCTCCCCCAGATTTTTGTAATTCGCCGAACATCGGTCAACGCCCTCACCGGGACCCACTCCATGCACTTAAACGAACTCAAGGCACTGCACGTGTCTGAAGTCCTCAAGCAAGCCGAAGAACTCGAAATCGAAAACACGGGCCGCATGCGCAAGCAGGAGCTGATGTTTGCCATCATCAAGAAGCGGGCCCGCACCGGCGAGCAGATCATTGCGGACGGTGTGCTGGAAATCCTGCCTGATGGTTTTGGCTTCCTGCGTAGCCCTGACACCAGCTACACCGCCAGTACTGATGACATCTACATCAGCCCTAGCCAGGTGCGCCGCTTCAACCTGCACACGGGTGACATGATCGAAGGCGAAGTGCGCACCCCCAAGGACGGAGAGCGCTACTTTGCCCTGAACAAGCTGGACAAGGTCAACGGTGGCCCCCCCGAGGGCAACAAGCACAAGGTCATGTTCGAAAACCTGACGCCCCTGTTCCCCAAGGAGCAGATGAAGCTGGAGCAGGACATCAAGGGGGAAGAAAACATCACCGGCCGCGTGATCGACATCATTGCGCCCATCGGCAAAGGCCAGCGCGCCCTGATCGTGGCCCAACCCAAGAGCGGCAAGACGGTGATGATGCAACACATCGCCCACGCCATTTCGGCCAACTACCCCGACAGTTACCTGATGGTGCTGCTGATTGACGAGCGCCCCGAAGAAGTGACCGAAATGCAGCGCACCGTCAAGGGCGAGGTGATTGCGTCCACCTTCGACGAGCCCGCCGCCCGCCACGTGCACGTCGCCGAAATGGTGATCGAACGTGCCAAGCGTTTGGTCGAACTGAAGAAAGACGTGGTGATCCTGCTGGACTCCATCACCCGCCTTGCGCGTGCCTACAACAACGTGGTGCCCTCCTCTGGCAAGGTGCTGACCGGTGGTGTTGACGCCAATGCGCTGCAACGCCCCAAGCGATTCCTGGGTGCAGCCCGCAATGTGGAAGAAGGCGGCTCGTTGACCATCATCGCCACAGCCCTGGTCGACACCGGCAGCCGCATGGACGAAGTGATCTTTGAAGAATTCAAGGGCACCGGCAACTCTGAAATCCACCTGGACCGCCGTTTGTACGAAAAGCGCGTCTTCCCGTCCATCCAGCTCAACCGCAGCGGCACGCGTCGTGAGGAGCTGCTGCTCCAGCCCGAAATCCTGCAAAAAACCCGCATCCTGCGCCAGTTCCTCTACAACATGGACGAAATCGAGTCGATGGAGATGGTGCTCAAGCAAATGCGCGCGACCAAGAACAACAGCGAGTTCTTCGACATGATGCGCCGGGGCGGATAAGCTATAATCTTGGGTTTTCGCGACAAGTACACGGGTTTTGAATTGGGCAGAGGTTTGCCCGAGGGCCTGATGCGGCTAGCGCAACTGATGGAGAAGATATGAAAGAAGGCATTCACCCCAATTACCGCGAAGTGTGCTTCCAGGACATGTCCAACGGCTTCAAGTTCGTGACACGTTCCTGCGCCAACACCAAGGAAATGATCGACATGGAAGACGGCCGTAAGCTGCCCCTCTTCAAGCTCGACACGACCAGCGAATCGCACCCTTTCTACACCGGTACACAGAAATCCGTGGACAACATGGGTGGTCGCGTGGAGAAATTCCGCAATCGCTTTGGCAAGACCGCAGCCAAGTAATCTCTGGCTTCAGGCCTTGGCCTGTTGACCTGCAAGAGGCAGCCCGGAGAACCGAGCTGCCTTTTTTTTGCCCCAATTTGAAGTCCCTCGTCCACTTGTGAACCACCCGAATCCTGCCATCGTGGCCCAAGCGGCCGTGCGCCGCCTCCCGCGCTGGGCCTTGGTACTTTTGTGCTTGGCCTATGTATGTGCCGGGTTCGTAGGCCGTGAAGCTTGGCGCAGCGAGGACATGGCGGCTCTCGGCTATATGGGGGCGCTGGCGCACAGCGAATCCAACTGGATGCAGCCCGAACTGTTAGGAGTGACGCCAGACAACGGGGCGCTGTTGCCCTATTGGTTGGGTGCCTGGGCCATCCAGTTGTCCCCGCCCGGTGTGCCACTGGATTTTGCGGCACGTGTGCCTTTTGGACTATTGCTAGCCTTGGCATTGCTCGCCACCTGGTACGGCACCTACTACTTGGGACGCAGTCCTCTGGCCCAGCCCGTGGCATTTGCCTTTGGCGGAGAGGCTTTGCCCACTGACTATGCACGCGCCATGGCCGATGCCGGGGTTCTGGCCTTCGTGGCCAGCTTGGGCCTGGCCCAGTTGGCCCATGAAACCACCCCAGCGCTGGCGCAGTTGGCGTTCAGCGCCCTGCTGTTTTATGCCGTAGGTGCCTTGCCCTATCGCAAAGCAGGGCCGACCATAGCAACGGTTGTAGGGTTGGCAGGCCTGACACTTTCAGGAGCCCCGGCCCTCGCAGTGCTATTCGGACTGGGTGGCGCAGTGATTCACTGGCGCGAAAAACAGCCTGACGCATCTTCTGGCTCCGGCACGCTGTCGCGACGGGCTGGGGAAACCCTGGGCCTGCTATTGGCCACTTTGGCAGTGGCAATGTTGGCCAAGCACCTCCATCTGTGGCGTTGGAAAATTGTTTGGCCCAGTTGGAGTTGGGCAGACTGGAATGGCTACGCCCAGTTGCTGATCTGGTTTACGTGGCCCAGTTGGCCTTTGGCCCTGTGGACGGTGTGGCGCTGGCGCTACCAGCTCTTTACATTGCGCATGGCGCGCCATGTCGCCTTGCCCGCCTGGTTTGCCCTGGTCACAGTCATGGCGACCTTGGTATCCAGCGCTTCCGACCGCACACTGTTGCTCGCTCTGCCCGCCTTGGCGTCGCTAGCAGCATTCGCGCTGCCCACGCTTAAGCGTCAGGTTGCGGCCTTGATCGACTGGTTTACCCTGCTGTTTTTCTCTGGCTGTGGCTTCACCATCTGGGTGGTATGGATTGCCATGCAAACCGGTTTTCCCCGCCAGCCAGCAGCCAATGTGGTTCGGTTGGCGCCCGGGTTTGAACCTAGCTTTTCAGGGGTCGCGTTGGGCTTCGCGCTGGCGGCCACCTTGGCCTGGGCGTGGCTCGTCCGCTGGCGCGTGGGCCGCCACCGCGCGGCGATTTGGAAGAGCTTGGTGTTACCCGCAGGAGGCGCCGCGCTGTGCTGGCTTCTGCTCATGACGCTCTGGATGCCGCTACTAAACTACGCGCAAAGCTACACCGTACTGGTGCGCAGCGCCGCGGAGCGGGTGGGCACCCGCTGCGTGCAAATCGCCAACCTGAGCCCCGCACATATTGCCGCACTGCAGTGGTATGGCCACCTCGACCTGCAGAGTGGCAGCATCGCCTCAGCGTGCCCATGGATGCTGAGCGAACCCGGACTAGACATGGAAGTCAGTGAACAGATCGACACCACTGTGTGGGCTCCGAACACCCTGCTACGCCATCCTGTGGACAAAGGTGATGCGATCTGGTTGCTGCACCGACGCTGACTGCGCGGCCGCGCTAGGCCGCTAGCCGCACGGGCTCCAAGCTAGGGCGCACCCGCAGCGCTGAAAACAAGATGGAGAAGCACGATCCCTTGCCGGGAACGCTCTCAATGGTGAGTTCGGCAGCATGGCGTTGAGCCACGTGCTTGACAATCGCCAACCCCAGCCCCGTACCACCGGTATCGCGCGATCGGCTGCGGTCCACCCGGTAAAAGCGCTCGGTTAGACGCGGCAGGTGCTCTGGCGCAATACCAGGTCCGGTGTCCTGCACCGATAGCACGCCGCCGCCCACGGGCAGGGCATTCCACACCACGCGAATCGTCCTGTCCGCCGGGGTGTAGCGAATGGCATTGCCAACCAGGTTGAACACTGCGCTGTGCAACTCGCTGAGCGAGCCCGCAATCTCCGAGTCCTCACCCAGGTCAAACACAATGTCCTGGGCCTCACCCCACAGCATGCGCGAGAGGTCCCCCGCTTCTTGCCGACACTGGCGCAACAGGCCATGCACCGACACCCAATCTTGGGCCGATGGCAGCGGGCTGCCCTCCAGGCGCGACAGCATGAGCAAATCATTCACCAGGGTCTGCATGCGCTCGGCCTGCTGGGACATCAATGCCAAATAGCGCTGCCGCTCGGGTTCCTCCAGCGGCAAGGACTGCAAGGTCTCCACAAATCCGGCCAATACCGTCAGTGGCGTGCGTATTTCATGCGAGACGTTGGCCACAAAGTCGCGACGCATGGCCTCGGCCTGCTCCACGGCCGTGATGTCTCGCGACAGCAACAGATTGCGGCCTTCGCCATAAGGGTGCAGATGCACCGACAGTTGTATTGGCTTGGAGCTCGTGCTGTCGCGCCCCGGCATCACCACATCGTGCCGAAAATCACGCTCCGCCATGTAGGCGGCAAAACCTGGGTCTCGGACCAGGTTGCCAAAATGCTGGAGCATGTCACGGCGCACATCGAAGCCAAAATGCTCGGCAGCAGTCTGGTTGAACCATTCGATGCGCCCCTGTGCATCCAGCAGCACCACGCCGTTGGGTGAGGCCTGCAAGGCCGCCAAAAAGTCCTGCAGCTTGCTTTCGCTCTCTATGACTTGGCGCTCGCGGGTTCGCAACAAGCGGCGCATGCGGTCCGCGGCTTCACCCCACAAACCTTGGCCCAAGGCGATATCCGTGGACTCGCCGCGGCGCAGCCAACCCAGCAGGCGCAAGCCGCGGGAGGCATCCAGCAGCAGCCACACATACCCACTGGTCACGGCCGCAATGCTCGCGGTCAAGATGCGATCCGGTTCGCGTGACAAATACCAACCCAACGTCCCTGCAATACCTTGCAGGAGCACAAACGACAGCAAACGCCACACCATAGAGGGGACGCCGCGTCAGGCGCTGGCCTTGTCAGCCACCACGGCAACCGCGGGCTTGGCAGTCAAGCGGTAGCCCGCACCACGCACGGTTTCCACCATGGCGCCAGCCTGGGCCAGCGCTTCGCGCAGCCGTTTCACATGCACGTCCACCGTGCGTTCCTCGATATAGACATGGTCGCCCCAGACCTTGTCCAGCAACTGGGCTCGGCTGTGTACGCGCTCCGCATGGCCCATGAGGTAGTGCAGCAATTTGAATTCGGTAGGCCCCAGCTTGAGGGCCTGCTCCTGGAATGACACACGGTGCGTAGCCGGGTCCAAGCTGAGTCCGGCAATGGCGATCAACTCACCCGCGTCTTCAGGCGCACGGCGACGCAGCACAGCGCGCACCCGGGCCAGCAGCTCCTTGGTGGAAAACGGCTTGGCAATGTAGTCGTCCGCACCAGCGTCCAGCCCTGCCACGCGGTCGGCCTCGTCGCCTCGGGCGGTCAGCATGATGATGGGAACGTCCTTGGTACGCGAGTCAGCGCGCCAGCGTTTGGCCAGCGTCAACCCGCTCTCGCCGGGCAGCATCCAGTCCAGCAGGATCAGGTCGGGCACACCCGCATCTATCTCGCGTTGGGCGGACTCGCTGTCCATGGCCCAGCGCGGACGAAAACCGTTGTGCCGCAGGTTCACGGCTATCAACTCGGCAATCGCCGATTCGTCCTCCACGATCAAGACGGCGGGCATGTTTCTCATTTGACGATGGACTCGATTTTTTCCATGGTGGAGTGGCGAACATCTTCGCCCTTGACCACATAGATGATGAATTCAGCGATGTTCTTGGCGTGGTCGCCAATGCGCTCGATGGCTTTTGCCAGGAACAACAAGTCCAGGCTGGGCGAAATCATGCGGGGGTCCTCCATCATGTAGGTCACCAGTTTGCGCACAAAGCCGTCGAACTCGGCGTCGATCAGGTCATCTTCCTTGAGGATGGTGACGGCTGCATTCACATCCAGACGAGCAAAGGCATCCAGCGCCTTGTTCAGCAAGCCGGAAGCCAGATCCGCCGCCACGCGCAATTCCAGCGAGGGCAGCGAACGGGGCGCACCGCTCTGGATGATGGAGCGCACCATGCGTGCGATCTTCTCTGCCTCGTCCCCCACGCGCTCCAGGTTGGCCGTGGTCTTGGAGATGGCGATCAGCAAGCGCAAGTCACGCGCAGTGGGCTGGCGGCGCGCAATGATGGACGACAGATCGCGGTCGATCTCAATTTCCATGGCATTGACACGGGCTTCACGGGTGGTGACCTCATCGGCCACCTCCACGCTGAACTGCGAGAGCGCATAAATGGCCTGACGAATCTGGGACTCGACCAGACCACCCAGCTCCATCACCTGCGAGGACACGGAAGTCAGTTCGCTGTCGAACTGCGTGGACAAATGTTTATCGGACATGGTTTCCTCTCTGCTCTCAACCGAAACGGCCGGTGATGTAGTCTTCTGTCTCTTTGCGTGTGGGCTTGAAGAACATCTGTTCCGTGGCACCAAACTCCACCAGATCGCCGAGGTACATGTAAGCCGTGAAGTCGCTGCAACGGGCGGCCTGCTGCATGTTGTGCGTCACGATGACCACGGTGTAGTCGTTCTTCAGTTCGACGATCAACTCTTCCACCTTAGCGGTGGAAATGGGGTCCAGCGCCGAGCAGGGCTCATCGAGCAACAGCACTTCGGGTTTGATCGCAATGCCGCGTGCAATGCACAGGCGCTGCTGCTGACCACCCGACAGGCTGGAGCCACTTTGGTGCAGCTTGTCTTTCACCTCGGTCCACAGGGCCGATTTCCGCAACGCCCACTCCACACGCTCTTCCATGTCTGTGGCGTTGAGCGACTCGAACAACTTCACGCCAAAGGCGATGTTGTCGTAGATGGACATGGGGAACGGCGTGGGCTTCTGGAACACCATGCCGACCTTGGCGCGCAACAGCGCCACGTCTTCCTTGCTGGTCAGCAGATTCTGGCCGTCCAGCAGGATCTGGCCTTCAGCGCGTTGCTCGGGGTAGAGCTCGAACATGCGGTTGAAGATGCGCAGCAGCGTGGATTTTCCACAGCCCGATGGGCCGATGAAAGCGGTAACTTTCTTCTCGGGAATTTCCAGGTTGATGCCCTTCAGAGCGTGGAACTTGCCGTAGTAGAAGTTCAAATCCTTGACAGAGATCTTGGACTTGAGGGGGGTGTTTGCGGTTTGGATCATGGTTTTACTCGGTTCGGTGCGGGCGCTAGGGCCTCAGGCCTTGGTACGGGTCAACACGCGGGCCAGAATATTCAGGCCCAGCACAGCAATCGTGATCAGGAACACGCCGGCCCATGCCAGTTGCTGCCAGTTTTCATAAGGGCTCATGGCGAACTTGAAGATCGTGACCGGCAGGCTGGCCATGGGTTCGCTCAAGGAGGAGGTCCAGAACTGGTTGCTCAACGCGGTGAACAGCAGTGGCGCAGTCTCACCCGCAATACGGGCCACGGCCAGCAGCACACCCGTGATCACACCAGCCCGGGCCGACTTGAGGGTGATGCTCAGGATCACCTTCCATTTGGGCGCACCCAGGGCGTAGGCTGCTTCACGCAGACCGGCAGGCACCAGCTGCAGCATGTTCTCGGTAGTGCGAATCACCACCGGAATCACGATCAGCGACAGCGCCATGATGCCGGCATAGCCCGAGAAGGACTTGAAGCGCGACACCACCACGGCGTAGACAAACAGGCCCACGATGATGGAGGGTGCTGACAGCAGGATGTCGTTCACAAAACGCACGGTGGCAGCCAGCCAGCTCTTGCTGTCGAACTCGGCCAGGTAGATACCGGCCATGATGCCGATGGGGGTACCCACAAACGTGGCCAGCAGCACCATCAAAAAGGAGCCGTAAATGGCGTTGGCAAGACCGCCCGCTTCGTTGGGCGGCGGCGTCATCTGGGTCAGCGTAGCCAAGGTCATGCCGCCAATACCGAGGCGGAAGGTTTCCCACAGGATCCAGAACAGCCAGACCAGGCCAAAGGCCATGGCCGCCATAGCCAGGGTCGTGGCAACGACATTGACCCGTTTACGCTGGGCAAAGCGCGCAGCGCGTGCCTCGTGGACAGCGCGGGCCTGTTGAAGTGCAGTTGCGGTGCTCATGATTTAGCGCCTTCAGCCTTGCGCAGACGCGACAAGAGCAGTTTGGAGAGAGACAGAATCACAAAGGTGATGAAGAACAGCACCAGCCCCAGATACATCAGCGCGGCCTGGTGCAGGCCTTCAGCAGCCTCAGCAAACTCGTTGGCCAGAGCCGACGTAATGCTGTTGGCTGCCTGGAACACGCTGAGCGAATCCAGCTGGTTGAAGTTGCCGATCACGAAGGTCACGGCCATGGTCTCGCCAATCGCACGGCCCAGACCCAGCATGATGCCGCCGATGACACCGGTCTTGGTGTAGGGCAACACCACCTTGTAGACCACTTCCCAGGTGGTGGCACCCAACCCGTAAGCAGACTCTTTGAGCAGTGGGGGGGTGACTTCAAACACATCGCGCATCACCGCCGAAATGAACGGGATGATCATGATGGCCAAGATGATGCCGGCCGACAGGATGCCGATACCCACGGGCGGACCGGACACAAAGGCACCCAGGTAGGGAACGCCCGTCAGCAGCGCCTGCAGAGGCTGCTGCACATAGGTGGCCAGCACCGGGCCAAACACCAGCAGACCCCACATACCGTAGACGATGGAGGGAACCGCAGCCAGCAGTTCAATGGCGGTACCCAGCGGGCGCTTGAGCCAGGTGGGCGACAGCTCGGTCAGAAACAGGGCGATGCCAAAGCTCACCGGCACCGCAATCAACAGAGCGATCAGCGAGGTCGCCAGCGTGCCGTAAATCATGACCAGACCACCGAAGTCTTCCTGCACCGGATCCCACACGGTCCGGGTCAAGAAGCTCAGACCGTACTTGCTGATGGCAGGCCAGGCGCTGATGGTCAACGAGGTCAGGATTGCCAGCAGCAGGGCCAGTGTCAGCAGGGCCGCACCTTTGGCCATCCAGCCAAAAAAGCGGTCGGCCAAGGGGCCCGAACGGGCACGTTTCACAGGCGGTGGTTGGGTCATGGCACGCGAAGAAAAAGTGGCAGTCGGGCTGGACGGGGAATCCCCATGCACGAGTGTAGATGACATGGGGAGGTTCTCCATCAGGTCCGTGTCAACGCGCTTTTACTTGTAGGCAATGGCTTTGCCAGCGCCGTCCTTGATCTCGCCCCAGGACTTCTGGATCAGAGCCACCACCGATGCGGGCATGGGCACATAGTCCAGATCAGCCGCAGTCTTCTCACCGTTGGCGTAGGCCCAGTTGAAGAACTTCAAGGCTTCAGTGCCGTTGGCGGGCTTGTCTTGTTTGGCGTGCATCAGGATGTAGGTGGCGCCAGTGATGGGCCAGGATTCCTTGCCAGCCTGGTTGGTCAGGATTTGGTAGAACGACTTGCTCCAGTCGGCACCGGCTGCGGCGGCCTTGAAAGTGTCATCCTCAGGCTTCACAAAGTTGCCAGCGGCGTTTTGCATCACGGCATAGTTCAGCTTGTTTTGCTTGACGTAGGAGTACTCCACGTAGCCCATGGAGTTGGGCAAGCGGGACACGAAGGCGGCCACGCCTTCGTTGCCCTTGCCACCGGCGCCCACGGGCCAGTTCACGGCCGTGCCCTCGCCCACTTTGGCTTTCCACTCCGCGTTCACCTTGCTCAGGTAGTTGGTGAAGATGAAGGTGGTGCCAGAACCATCGGCGCGGCGCACTTGGGCGATCGCTGCGTCAGGCAGGGGCAGTGTGGGGTTCAACGCCTTCAGGGCAGGGTCGTTCCACTTGGCAATCTTGCCCAGGTAGATGTCGCCCAGCACTTGGCCGTTGAGTTTGAGTTGGCCGGGTTCGATGCCCTTGACGTTGATCACGGGCACCACGCCACCGATCACGGTGGGGAACTGCACCTGACCCTTGCTCTTCAGCACCTCGTCGGTCAGGGGCATGTCGGAAGCACCGAAGTCCACGGTCTTGGAGTCGATTTGCTTGATGCCACCGCCGGAGCCGATGGACTGGTAGTTCACCTTCACGCCAGTAACTTTGTTGTAGTCAGACGCCCACTTGGCGTAGATGGGAGCGGGGAATGTGGCACCCGCACCGGTAATTTCCTGCGCCGAGGCGCCCGTTGCAAAGCCCAGCATGGCCGTCATGGCGGTTGCCAAGGCTGCGCGTTGGAACAAGTTTTTCATGGATGACCTTCAGTCAGTTGGTTAAAGAAACTAGGAACGATTGAACTTTAAGAAGCTTTTATGACAGGCATGTGACATACAGCGCACCCCATGCCCTTCCCGTCCTTTTTGGCATTTGTCACCCATTTTTCAAGCTCGCGTCACAAAGTCGTCACACAAGCTTTTTACGCTCCGCGCTTACCTGCGGTGCGGTCCTCCGGGAGGGGCTCATGTGTAAAAAGTGCCATTAGCCTCCGTGGAATATGCGTTAGCAGCTCCTTATTTAATAGCAAAAACCATGACACCATCGCTGGACACCCCTCATTTCTTGCTCACCCGCCGCCGTTTGCTGGGCGCACTCCCTTTGGGCATGGCGGCATGCGCCCTGCCCGCCTGGGCCCAGGGCCCACGCGCCAGCCTGCCCGGCCCCACGGTGCTGCAGGTGGTGGATACCTCGGCCAGCCAGATTGACGTGTCCAAAGATTTTCTGGTCGGTGCCAGAGCCGCCTGGCAGGACCTCAATGCCCGGGGTGGGCTGCGCGGCAAGGCCGTACGCCACCTGGTGCTGGAAGTGGACGGCAGCGCCAGTTCCATACGTTCGACCGTGGACACCCTGAAGAACCTGACCGACTGTGTGGCCGTGGTCGGCACGGCCGGCGACCGCGCTGCCAGCCAACTGGCCACCCTGCTGCGCCGCGAAGCACCCGACATCGCCCATGTGGCCCCCTGGCTGCACAACACTGGCGCCGACAACCAGGACAGCACCTTTGGCATCTTCGCCACGCGGCAGGAGCAGATCACCCACGCGGTGAAATCGCTGTCCGTCATGGGCGTGTCAGAGATCGGTGCCGTGTTTGGCTCACAAGCCGAATACACCAGCTACCGCGACGACCTGGAGCAGGTGGCCACGGGCCTGGGTATGCGGCTCAAGACTTACTACCCCTCCAACGGCCTGCAGGCCTTGGCCAGCACGCTCAACGCGCAAAGTCCGCGCATCCTGATTTTTCTGGGCGGAACGCCCGAGCTGGTGCAATTTGCCCAGGGCATCGAGAAGCAGGCCGCCCAGCGCTATATCGTCGCCATGTCCGATGTGAACCTTCAGGCGTTGCAGCAGCTGGGTGTGTCACGCTTCACGCCCGTCATCGCCACGCAGGCCGTGCCCCTGGTCAACGGCAACCAACCCATCGTGCGCAGCTACCGCGAGACGCTCACGCGCCTGTACGACGAGCCCCCCACGCCACAGAGCCTGGCCGGCTACATCTCGGCCCGCTACGCCCAAGACGTGCTACAGGCTGTGGAAGGTCCGTTGAACCGCGCCAGCGCCTTGCAGGCATTCGCGCGCCGCGCGCCCATGGACCTGGGCGGCTTTCGCATCAACCCCGACAACAAGCGCAAAAGCAGTGCCTTTGTGACCCAAAGCATGGTGGCCGCCGATGGCCGGCTGGTGGGCTGACGCTGCGCCCCGGCGCATGGCGCCGGTGCTATGCTCCACCACGCTTTTCAAACTATTTACCTTTGGCAACGTCGATGCAAAACGGAAACCGCCTGGCCGCTGTGGACTTGGGCTCCAACAGCTTTCGCCTGGAAATTGGGCGGGTAGACCACGGTGAGTTTCTGCGCACCGAATACCTCAAAGAGACCGTACGCCAGGGCGGCGGCCTGGACGAAGACCGCAACCTGACCCCCGCTGCCATGGAGGCTGGCTGGGAATGCCTGGCACGATTTGGCGAACGCCTGGCCGGCTTCAAGCCGCACGAGGTGCGCGCCGTAGCCACCCAGACGCTGCGTGAGGCACGCAACCGCGACGCCTTTTTGGAACGCGCCAATGCCGTGCTGGGCTTCCCGATCGACGTCATCTCCGGGCGCGAAGAGGCCCGGCTGATCTACCAAGGCGTGGCGCAAATGCTGCCCGCCTCCGAGGAGCGCCGCCTGGTCATTGACATTGGGGGTCGCTCCACCGAGCTGATTTTGGGCACCGGCCTCACTCCCACCGTCATGGAGTCGTTTCGCGTGGGCAGCATTGCCTGGTCCAAGCGCTATTTCCCCGATGGCGGCTTCAGCAAAAAATCATTCGAGATGGCCGAGATTGCGGCCAAGGCGGTGCTCGACGAGGCCCTGGACGCCTACCCCCGTGACCGCTGGGACACGGCTTATGGCTCCGCCGGTACCGTAGGCGCCATCGGTGACGTCCTGGTGGCCGCAGGCTGGCCAGCGGGCGTGGTTACCCAGGACGGTCTGGACTGGCTGCTGGAGCGCCTGATTGCCGCCCAAAATGCCGACCGCCTGCGTATGCCCGGCATGCGTGAAGACCGCCGCGCCATCATTGGCGGCGGTGTCAGCGTGATGCGCGCCGTCTTCAGTCTGCTGGGCATCACCGAAATGCAGCACGCCACTGGCGGCCTACGCCACGGCCTGATCTGCGACCTGATGGGTGCCACCCAGCAATTTGGTGACATGCGTGCCAAGAGCGTGGAGCGCTTGGCACAGAAATTCAGCGTGGACACGGCCCACGGCGAGCGCGTGGGCCAGGTTGCGGCCCAGCTGCTGCAACAGGCCTTGGGCATTTCCGATGCCCAGGCCCAAGACGAAGAATCCGAGGCAGGCAGCCAAATGCGCAAACTGCGGTGGGCCGCCATGCTGCATGAGATTGGCAGCCACATCTCCCACAGCGATTACCACAAGCACGGTGCTTACATTCTGGACAACGCCGATGCAGTGGGCTTCTCGCTCTCGGAAATGCACCGTCTGAGCCTGCTGGTGCTGGGCCACCGCGGCAAGCTGCGCAAGCTGGAGTCTTCCTTGGGGCAGGATGATTTGGTGCTGCAGCTGCTGTGCCTGCGGCTGGCCGTGATCCTGTGCCACGCGCGAAGGGCTCCCGATCTGCAAGGCATGGCCTTGCACCGTGCCAGCGCCAAGAGTCGCCAGCTGGAACTGGTGTGCCGGCCCGGCTGGGCCGCCGCCTTCCCCCAGTCGGCCCACCTGCTGCGCGAAGAAACCCAGGCCTGGCAGAAGACGCCCTGGAGCCTGGAGATCAGCGGGCTCTAGGCCCGCCTCCCCAAACCGTCAGACGACGCGACGTTCCCACAGGCCTACACCGGCCTGCTTGGCATCGTGCTTGGCCAGGGCGGCGAGGTTAGCCACGTCCTCGGCCCGCGTGTACTGGCTGCCGTCAATGGCGACTGCGCCAATCGACAGCGTGGTGCACGCAAAGAAGCGCATCACGCCATGGCGGTCCTCAGCCTCAATGCCACCCCGCAGTCGGGCCTCTTCGTCAAACATGGCCTGCGCACGTTCGGCAAACTCCTCCACCAGACGCTCGCAACGCAGCTGCCAGTCAGGGCTCTGGAAGAGCAAGATGAAATCATCGCCCCCCACATGACCCAGAAAATCGCGTTGTGGGTCGCACTGTTCCATGGCAATGCGCGCCATCAGGCGGATCATCTCGTCTCCACGCCAGTAGCCGTAGTAATCGTTGAAGGGCTTGAAGTTATTCAGGTCGGCGTAGCAGGCCACAAAGTGCACTTCTTTTTTCAGCAGCCGCTCAATATGCTGGCTGATGGGAATATTGCCTGGCAAAAAGGTCAACGGGTTGGCATGGCGGGCTGCCTCGATGCGTGTCTCGGTCACTGAGCGCACCAACTGATCCCCCGTGCCCAAACCCATGTAGCGACCGTTTTCCGTTGCGATGAAACCGTCCGACAAATAGCGCTGATCCTGTGAGGTCAGGATGCCGACCAACTCATCTACGCAGTGCTCGCGCTCAATCAGGCGCGGTTCGCGGTTGGCATGCACGGCGCAGGACTTGCGCCCCCAGACCTCGCGGTAGTAGAGCTTGGTGTACTCGTTCATGAACTGCGCGCGGTTGATGATGCCCACCGGACTGTCCTCCTCCAGCAGCGCTACCGCATGCAAGGTGGGGTGCTCCAGGAACAGCTCGGCCAGTGCGTCATTGCTGGTCTCAGGCGTCACCGTGGGGGCACGCAACAGCGACAGGCTGCGCAAATGCCCACCCTGCGACGCACGGCTGAGCTCAGGAAACACCACCACCTGGCGCTCACTGAGGACCCGCTGGGGGTCGACCCCCAGGTACTTTAGCGGCGCACGATCCGGGTGGCCCAAAAAGTAGCCCTGACCATATTCAATGCCCAGATCACGCAGCACCCGCAAATCTTCGGCGGTCTCTATGCCTTCGGCGACCAACGAACTACCAAAGATCGTGGCAATCTGCTGCAGCGCCTGGATGGTCTTGAGTTTGTCGCCATGCTCGCTGATATTGCGCGTGAAGTACTTGTCGATCTTCACCACCTCAGGCTTGAGCTGCGACCACAGCCGCAGGCTGGAGTGGCCGTCGCCAAAGTCATCCAGTGCCAGTGACACTCCGGCAGAGCGGATATCGTTTACCACCTCGGCCAGGCGGTCCATGTTGGCCACACGTTCGTGCTCGGTGATCTCCAGCACCAGCATGCGCGGCACCACGCGCATATCCTGGATCCAGCGCAGTAAGCCATCACGCCCCTGCAGTTCCACAATGCGCGTCAGCGCATTGGCGCTGATGTTCACAAACAGCCGCCCCACCCCACGCATATGGCCCCACTGACGCAACGTGGCCATCACACAAGCACACTCAAATTCGTAGCCCAGATTCTCGAGCGCTGCTGCGCGCAGCAAACTGTCGGGGGTGTGCATGGGTGTGCCAGCAGGACCCCGTATGAGAGCCTCGTGCGCGTAGATCGACGCATCTGCCAGATTCACTATCGGCTGGAACACGGGATACAAAGTCCCGTCTCTCAGCACTTTCTCCAGCGGGCCGGGTTCGCCCTTCACCGCGGAGCGGTTGGCCACCAAACGCAAACTTGTAGTTGGCATGGCATGGATTCCAAAACGACTAGGGAGTCAGTCTAGAAAATCCATGTGACAACACCATGACAAAACCGTGTCACGCCATTTTGCAGAAAAACGTAAACAATATAAACTGTATATACCGTTTAATTTTTTTCAAAGGAAACCACGTGACGACTGCAGATACTGCCACCGCTATTGAGACCAAGGCTCCAGCCAAGACCAGCCCCAAGGCACCAGCAAAGCCGGCCACCAAGGCCACGGCCAAGGCGCCCGCAAAGACCGTGACCCAAGCAACGCCCAAGCCCGTCGTCAAAGCCAAGGCCTCCGTCGCCAACAAGCCTGTAGCCGTGGTGAAAAAGTCTGCCCCCAAATCCGTGAAGGCCGCTGCCAAGCCAACCGCAAAACCCGCGGCTGCTCCGGTCGCCAAGGTGAAGAAGCCCAAGATGGTGCGTGACAGCTTCACCATCCCCAAGCCCGAATACGACGTGCTGGATGTGCTGAAGCTGCGTGCTGCGAAACAGGGCACACCGGCCAAAAAGACCGAACTGATCCGCGCAGGCATCAAGGTACTGGCAGCACTGTCCGACACCGCTTTCAAGGCAGCGCTGCAAGCCGTTCCCAGCCTGAAGACCGGCCGCCCTGCCAAGGCCAAAAAAGCCTGAAACAGAACAGGGTTTAGAGCACTTCGGGGGATTGCACCGTGACCACCACGGTCTGTGCAATACCCTCGCGCTCGCGATGGCGCAGCCACCAGATCGCGCCTTTTTTCACGGCACAGTCCGCCTCGGCCAAGCCCAACAGGCGTGCAATGGTGTGACCCAAGGTGGGCTGATGGCCCACCACCAGCACACAGCCCTTGGCGTGCGGCCAGTGCACCAAGTCCAGTAGGTCATCCACCGTGGAGAGTGGCGCCAGCGCCGCATGGGTCTTGAACTTGCGGCCCAACGCCTGGGCGGTTTGCTCGGTGCGCAAAGCCGGACTGGCCCATATCTTGGCGCCGTCCGGCAACTGGCGGTCCAGCCAACCTGCCATGCGGGTGGCCTGCTTCTCGCCCTTGGCGGTCAGGGTGCGCACCATGTCGTCCCCCACCAGCTCCAGATCAATGGCCTCTGCGTGCCGCCACAAAATCAGATCCATCGCCCCTACTCCCCTTCAAGCTTTGTCGTTGCGCGCGTAACGTCCCATCAGCGCGGCCTGGGCGCCGTGGGCAGGCACGTCGGCGCGTGCTTCCTGCCGGTGGTACACCCCATCTGCGCCCAGATCCCAGGCGTCCACGCCATCGTGCAGGTAGGCCACCAGACACTCATCCACAATGCGCTGGCGCTGCACGGGATCCGTCACCGGCCAGGCCAATTCCACCCGGCGCACCATATTGCGGTTCATCCAGTCGGCGCTGGACAGGTAGAGGTCTTCCACCTCGCCCTGGCGGAAATAGAACACGCGCGAGTGCTCCAGAAACCGGCCGATGACCGAGCGCACGCGGATGTTGTCGGTATAGCCCGGCACTTGTGCCGGCAGCATGCAGGCGCCGCGCACAATCAAATCAATCTTCACGCCTTGGCTGCCTGCGGCCATCAGACTGCGGATCAGCGCCTCATCGGTCAGTGAATTCATCTTCACCACGATGCGCGTCTCCACGCCGCGTGCGGCAGCCGTGCCGAGGGCATCGATCTTGGCCATCAATTTGCGATGCAAATAAAACGGTGCCAACCACAGCTTGGACAAACGCGGCAGTTTGCTCTGGCTGGCCAGGTGCACAAACACATGCTCCATGTCCGTGGTCAACGCGGCATCCGCCGTGAGGTGGCTCACGTCGGTGTACAGCTTGGCGGTGCGCGGGTTGTAGTTGCCGGTAGAGAGATGCCCGTAACGCTTGAGCGACTTGCCCTCGCGCCGCGTGATCAGCATCATCTTGGCGTGGGTCTTGAGGCCCACCACGCCATACACCACCTGCGCGCCGATGGACTCGAGCATCTCGGCCCAGTTGATGTTGGCCTCTTCGTCAAAGCGGGCCTTGAGCTCCACCACCACGGTCACCTCTTTGCCGCGGCGCACCGCTTCGCGCAGCAGGTCCATGAGCTCGGAATCTGCCCCCGTGCGGTAAATGGTCTGCTTGATCGCCAAGACCTGCGGGTCATTCACGGCCTCGCGCAAAAACCGCAGCACGCCATCAAAGCTCTCAAACGGCTGGTGGATCAGAATGTCCCGATGTTTCAGCTGCTCAAAGATGGAATGGTTCGCCTGGATCTGTACCGGATAAGACGCACGGTACGGCGCAAAGCACAGGTCGGGGCGGTTGGCCAGGTCAATCAGCTGGGTGAGGCGCACCAGGTTCACAGGACCGTGCACGCGGTACAGCGCCTTGGCGGGCAGCGCAAACTGCTTGAGCAAAAAGTCCGCCAAATGCTCGGAACAACCGGCTGACACTTCCAGACGCACGGCTTGACCGTAGTGGCGGTGCACCAGGCCCTGGCGCAAGGCGGTGCGCAGGTTTTGCACATCGTCTTCGTCCACCGCCAGATCGGAATGGCGCGTCACACGGAACTGTGAGAACTGCCCCACCACGCGCCCCGGAAACAACTCATCCAGATGTGCCCGGATGATGCTGGACAGCGACACGAACCAGGCCTTGTTGCCCACCAGCTTGTCGGGCATGCGGATCAGGCGCGGCAGCACACGGGGCACTTTCACGATCGCGATTTCGTTCTCGCGCCCAAAGGCGTCCTTGCCGCTCAACCGAACAATGAAGTTCAGCGACTTATTGGCCACCTGGGGAAACGGGTGTGAGGGGTCCAGTCCGACGGGAATTAACAGCGGGCGCACCTCGCGCTCAAAGTACTGCTTGACCCAGGCGCGCTGGGCGGCATTGCGCTCACCATGCGAGAGGATGCGCAAGCCCTGGGCTTCGAGTCCCGGCATCAGTTTTTCGTTGTACAGCGCGTACTGGCGCGCCACCAGTTGGTGCAGCGCATCGGCCAGTCGATCAAACGAATCCACCGAGTACTGACCCTTGCGGTCGTTGGCCTGGTAGGCACTCAGGTGCGGCTCGGCCCGCACCTCGAAAAACTCATCCAGGTTGCTCGAGACGATGCACAAAAAACGCAGCCGCTCCAGCAACGGCACATCGTCACGCACCGCCCAGTCCAGCACCCGCTCGTTGAACGCCAGAATGCTGTGGTCACGGTCCAGCAGTGCGGGGGGCGCGGATTGCACCAACGCGAGAGGCTTGCGGAGAAAAGACGGCATGAGAAGCATCCATTTGTGACACAACGATGAACGATTGTTTACGCTCCAGATGACAGTTGTGTGACATCTTGCGCCACCGCCTGCGGCAGCGTCCGTGCGGTACGCGTGGGCACCAAATGCCCTGCAAACAACAGCGACGCATAGGCCCAGCTGAAGTGCAGCGCCCGCGTGCGCGCCTCATGGCGCGGCACCGCCAGTGCGCCATACCAGGCTGCAGCCAGGTCTGCATGCAGCACACCGCCCTGCGCGGGCGTGCCCACCACTTCGTTGGGCCCCTCCACCGGGTAGGCCGCCACGGGCGTGCCACAGGCCATGGCTTCCAACATCACCAGGCCAAAGGTCTCGGAACGGCTGGGCATGACAAATACGTCCGCCGCGGCATAGACCTTGGCCAGTTCATCGCGCGGCAACACGCCCAACCAGCGCACATGGGGGTAGCGCTCGCGCAGATTGGCCTCCAATGGGCCCACGCCGCACACGACCTTGGTGCCGGGCACATCCATCTCCAGAAACGCGGCGATGTTTTTCTCGTACGACACCCGGCCCACAAACAGCGACACCGGGCGCGCCAGTACGCCGAGCGCGGGATACACCTTGGGCACCTCCTGGTACTGGAACAGCTGCATGTCCACGCCATGCGTCCAACTGCGCAGGTTGCGAAAGCCCTTGGCGTCCAGCATGCGCAGCACGCTGGGCGTGGGCACCATCACGCCCGATGAAGGCTTGTGAAAATGGCGGAACAGCGCATAGCCCATCCACAGCGGAATCTTGAGTGCGGCCTGCAGGATCTCTGGAAAGCGTGTGTGGTACGCCGTGGTGAAGGCCAGCTTGCGCTTGCGGCAGTAGCTGCGTGCGGCCCAGCCCAGCGGGCCTTCGGTGGCCAGATGGATGGCATCGGGCGCACAGGCGTCCAGCATCTGCGCCAGCGCCTTGGCGGGGCGCACGGCCAGGTCTATGCCGGCATAGCCGGGGCACGGGCGCGTGGGGAACAAGCCGGGGTGGATGACCTCCACCACATGGCCCAGGCCTTCGAGTTCGCGCACCAGTTCCACCAGGGTGGTGACCACCCCGTTGACCTGGGGTTGCCATGCGTCGGTAATCAGGGCGAGTTTCATGCGTGGGTTTCCTGCAAAGCGGGTGTGGCCACCGCGGTGGCCGGTGGGGTGGGCGATCCTGCCCAGTAAATAAGTTCGAGCTGGCCGTCCAGGTGTTCCACCAGCGCGGTGCGGCTCTCCACCCAGTCCCCGTCGTTGCAGTACAGCGTGCCGTCGATGCTGCGCATCTCGGCGTGGTGGATATGGCCACAGACCACGCCGTCGTGGCCGCGGCGACGGGCCTCGTGGGCCACAGCCTTCTCAAAGTCGGTCACGTAGTTCAGTGCCTTCTTGACCTTGTGCTTGAGGTAGGCCGAGAGCGACCAATACGGCAGGCCCATGCGAGCTCGCAAGGTGTTGAGGTAGCGGTTGAGCTTGAGCGTGAATTCGTAGGCGTTGTCGCCCAGGTAGGCCAGCCACTTGGCGCACTGGATCACGCCGTCAAAGTAGTCGCCGTGCGTAACCCACAGCGTGCGGCCATCGGCCGTGGTGTGTACCGTGTCTTCGTAGACCTCAATGCCGCCAAACTGGTGGCCGACAAAGGCACGCGCAAACTCGTCGTGGTTGCCGGGGATGAAAACCACGCGGCAGCCCTTGCGCGCGCGGCGCAGCAGCTTTTGCACCACATCGTTGTGGGCCTGCGGCCAGAACCATCGGCGGCGCAGCTGCCAGCCGTCCACGATGTCACCCACCAGATAGAGGTGGTCACTGGGATGGTGTTTCAGAAAGTCCAGCAGAGGCTTGGCCTGGCAGCCTGCGGTGCCCAGGTGGATGTCGGACACAAACACCGCGCGGTAGCGGCGGTGGCCGACCTCGTCGTCATCGGCTTCGGCGCCTGGCGCCAAACCCTGCCAGTTGGCTCCCAGAGCGTCGAAGGCGGTGCGCATCAGGCCCCCAGAAAGTGCTTGCGGTAGCGGGAAGGCAAGTCGGCGATGCGCATCAGCATCGGCAAGTCGGCCGAGTTGAAGTCCGGGTCCCAGGCCGGTGCGCCCAGAACCTTGGCGCCCAGGCGGAGGTAACCCTTGATGAGGGCCGGTGGCTCCACATCGAGCGTGCTATCCAACTGGTCGATGGGCAGCGGCAGGCGGGGCCGCACGTGGTATTCGATGGGAGCCAGGTGTGTGGCCTCCACCTGGCGCCAGATGCTGGCCGCCACGTCGCCACTGACCACACCGTTGTGCAGCATGGGGATGCTGGCGCAACCAATCATGGTGTCGAGCTGGTTGCGCACCATGAATTCGGCCAGCGCGCCCCACAGCGCCATGATGACGCCGCCATGGCGGTGGTCCGGGTGCACACAGCTGCGGCCCAGCTCGACCATGCGTTCGCGCATGCTGCGCAGGCGGGTCAGGTCGAATTCGGTGTCGCTGTAGAAGCTGCCCACGCGCTTGGCCTGGGTGGGCGTGAGCACGCGGTAGGTGCCGATGACCTGGCCGCTGGCCTGGTCACGCACGATCAGGTGCTCGCAGTAGTTGTCAAACAGATCCACATCGTGGCCTGCCATGGGGGTGTTCAGGCGCGCGCCCATCTCTCCGGCAAACACATCAAAGCGCAGGCGCTGGGCAGCGCGGACATCGTCCTGGTGCTTGGCCCAGGACACTTCGATGCCGCCGCGCGCCGGCGCAGTCTGCAAAGGGCTTGTCGTTTGCACCGAGAGCGGGTGCAGCGTGGGTGTGGCCAGTGTTGGCACGGCGATGGCGGATGTTGTTGGCATTCTTGTCCCCTTCCTTGAGCGTGATTGCACTGACCCGGAAGTGTGAAGAGCGCCTGTGACCCACACATGGCAGTTGCATGAAGCTTTTGTGACGCAGCGTTTGCCGTGTTGATTGATTCAATATTTCAAGTATTATTGAAATATGAACACCATCACCTTTGACGAACCCCAGGCCCTCAAGGCGCTGACCGCCCTGGCCCAGGCCCAGCGCCTGCGCGCCTTCAAGGCGCTGGTGGTGGCCGGCCCTGAAGGCTTGACCCCCGGCACCCTGGCCCAGCAGCTCGACAGCGCCCCCAGCGCCCTGTCCTTCCACCTCAAGGAACTGGCCCACTCCGGCCTGGTGGACATCGAGCAGCGCGGGCGCAATCTCATCTACCGCGCCAACTTTGCGCAGATGAACGGCCTGCTGGCCTATATGACCATGCACTGCTGCCAGGGCGAAAGCTGTGAAGTGACCGACCCTGCAACCAGCAAATGCTGCTGAGCCCCATGACAACAACCGCCCACCCACTCCCCCTGCACCAGCAACTGCTGGCCGAATTTCTGGGCACCGCCGCCCTGCTCTGTGCCGTCATTGGCTCCGGCATCATGGCCCAGCGCATCAGCGGCGGCAACGACGGCGTGGCCCTGCTGGCCAACACGCTGGCCACGGTGTTTGCGTTGTACGTACTGATTGAAACCCTGGGCCCGGTCAGCGGTGCGCACTTTAACCCGCTGGTCACGCTGCTTATGTGGTCAAAACGGCAGCTAGCCCCCGAAAACACTGCGCGAGTAGCTACGTATTTCATAGCATCCCAGTTGTTGGGGGCCATCGCTGGTGCGGCCCTGGCCAATGCCATGTTTGAGCTGCAGACCCTGCACCTGAGCCAGCACCTGCGCGGCGGCAGCGGCCAGTGGCTGGCCGAAACCGTGGCCACTGCCGGGCTGGTGTTCACCATTCTGCGTGCGCCACCGGGCAAAGGAAGCGCAGTGGTGGCCTGCTACATCGGCGCAGCCTACTGGTTCACCGCGAGCACTTCGTTTGCCAACCCGGCTGCCGTGCTGGGCCGCATGTTCAGCGACACCTTTGCAGGCATTGCCCCGGCCAGCGCACTCGGCTTTGTGCTGGCACAAACCGCAGGCGCAGTGCTGGGCGCGGCCTTGGCCAGCCCCCTCTCCCCCAAGAAAGAAACCGTATGACCATCACCATCTTCCACAACCCCGCCTGTGGCACCTCCCGCAACACCCTGGCCATGATCCGCAACAGCGGCGTGGAACCCACCGTCATTGAATACCTCAAGACCCCGCCGACCAAGGCGCGCCTGCAGCAACTGCTGGCCGCCATGGGCACTGGCCCGCGCAATCTGCTGCGCGAAAAAGGCACGCCCTATGCCGAACTGGATCTGGCCAACCCCAAGTGGACCGACGACCAGTTGCTGGACTTCATGCTGGAGCACCCCCTCCTCATCAACCGCCCCATTGTGGAAACCCCGTTGGGCACGCGCCTGTGCCGGCCGTCCGAGCTGGTGCTGGACATCCTGCCCAACACCCAGCAAGGCGCGTTCAGCAAGGAAGATGGAGAGGTAGTGATCAACGCGCAAGGGCAACGGGTCTGACCCCATGCTGCTCACCGAGCCCGCCTCCACGACGCTGGCTGACGCGCTGAACCACGGCTGTCGCTGCCAGACGCTGGACCCGGAGCAATTGCGCCGTGAGTTGGGCCGCGATACTGGCCTGCGCAATACGGCCAGCACACTGGCACAAACGCACCCGCACCTGTTTTCCGGCACGGCTGTGTTTGCCTCGCAGGCCACAATCCAGGCGGTCCAGAGCGCCGTGGCAGCGATCGAGCGCACTTTGTCATTGCCAGCTTGGGCGCGGCAAGTGCTGCCCACTGCCAGCGCGATCGCCCAAGCAGACCATGGACCGTTGGGCGTCTTCATGGGGTACGACTTTCACATCACACCGCAGGGCCCCCAGCTCATCGAGATCAATACCAACGCCGGTGGCGCCATGCTCAATGCGGTGCTGCTGCGCGCGCAGGCCGTGTGCTGCGGGCTGATGAACCCGGCGCTCAACGCCTACCGCAACATGGCCACGCTGGAGGATGATTTTGTGGCCATGTTCCAGGCCGAGTGGGACCTGTTCAACCGCGCACGGGGACAACCAACGCGCTCTCTGCGCAGCATTGCCATCGTGGATGCAACGCCGCAGAACCAGTACCTCGCGCCCGAGTTCGCGCTCTTTGCCGAGCTGTTCCAGCGCCATGGCATCCAGGCGGTGGTGACCGACCCGACTCACCTACAACTGCGCGATGGCGCACTCTTCAGCGGCACGCTGCCCCCCAATCTGCCAATTGACCTGGTCTACAACCGCCTGACCGACTTTGAACTCTCAGACCCGGCCCACGCGGCACTGGCACAGGCTTATCGGGACGACGTGGCGGCGGTGACGCCGCACCCGCGTGCCCATGCCTTGCGCGCCAACAAACAGCATCTGGTCACGCTGGGACAGGCAGCGGCGCTGCAGGCCTTGGGCGTCCCGCCAGCGGATCAGCACACCCTGCTGGCCACCGTACCTGCCTGCGAACGCGTCGGCGCTGAGAACGCGGCGGCGCTGTGGGACCAACGCAAACACCTGTTCTTCAAACCGCTGGACGGCTTTGGTGCCCGTGCGGTGTACCGCGGCGACAAACTCACGAAGAAGGTGTGGGAGCAGATCCAGCAAGGCGACTACATCGCCCAGGCACTAGTACCGCCGCCGGTGCGTGCCATGCAAGTGGGTGACGCAGCCACCGAATTGAAGTTTGACCTGCGTGCCTACACCTATGCAGGGCGCGTGCAACTGCTGGCCGCCCGCACCTACAGCGGCCAGACCACCAATTTCCGCACCGAAGGGGGTGGTTTCGCGCCGGTGATGTGGGTGCCCGACCTGCCGAGTGCGGGTCCCAATTCCTGTCGCCCTGCCGCCTGATCGACCATACTGCAGCCAATGCAGCACGTCGCCTTCTTCCGTAACCTGAACCTGGGCCGCCCCCACTGCCCCACGCGGGTGCAGCTGGAGCAGGCCTTTCTGGACGCGGGCGCACATGCAGCGGCATCGTTTCTGACCAATGGCACGCTGGTCTTTGAACCCAGCGCCCGGGCCAAGCCTGATGCACTGTTGCGCAAGGCGGCCAAGCATCTGCACGCGGCGTGCGGTCTTGTCGAACCGGGGTCTGTGCGCTCGATGCCCTACCTGGCGGAGCTGGTGGCCAGCGCGCCGTTTGAGGGCATAGACACGAGCACGGTGTATGAATGCTGCGTGACCTTTTTGCATCCCGACGCACAGGCGCCGGGCCCGCTACCCATGCAGTCCAAACGCCAGGACCTGGAACTGTTTGCCTGCACGGGCAGCGAAGTCTTCAGTCTGAGCCGCAAGGTTGGCAACTCGCCGGGCAGTCCGAATGCGTTTCTTGAAAAACTGCTGGCGCTGCCAGCCACCACGCGCAACTGGAATACCGTGAGCCGGCTGGTGGCCAAGTACGCGTGACAGTGCGTCTCAGCCCAGCCACTTCTGCATAAAGCCCGCCTGGCCCATGGCCGGGTCCAGCTGGTAGTAGGCAAAGCCCACGCGCTGGTAAAGCTTCTCGGCGCCCTTGTTACCCGACAGCACTTCCAGCGTCATCTTGCAGGCACCGCGCTCCACGCTGATCTGCTCCACCAGCGCCAGCATCTGCTCGCCAATGCGCTGGCCACGGTAGCCGGGCAACACGGCCACGTCGTGCACATTCACCAGCGGCAGGCATTTGAAGGTGGAGAAGCCTTCAATGCAGTTGACCAAGCCCACGGGCGTGGCGTCATCGCTGGAGGCAAAGGCCAGCACGCTGAAAGCCTGAGGGCGCGCGGCCAGCGAAGGCACCAGATTCGCTTTGGCAAAGTCGCTAAGGCCCTCTCCACCACCCATGGGGTCACTGGCGTAGGCATCGAGCAGCATGACCAGGGCGTCTGCATGCACGGGGTTGGCGTAGTCGGCACGGACCACGCGGATCGCATTCGTCATGGAGTCAAACCTTCAAGGTATCGACAATGCGCTGGGCGCAGCTTTGGGCTTGCGCGGCGTCACGCGCTTCCACCATCACGCGTACCAACGGTTCGGTGCCACTGGCGCGGATCAGCACGCGGCCGGTGTCGCCCAGCGCCGCTTCGGCTGCCTTGGTTTCTTCGGCCATGCGGGTGTTGCTCTTCCAGTCCTGCCCCGGGGCCAAGCGCACATTGATTAGGGTTTGCGGGAACAGCGTCACGCCGCCCAGCAATTGCGCCATGGTCTTGCCACTGCGCACGCAAGCCTGTAGCACTTGCAGGGCCGACACCAGGCCATCACCCGTGGTGTGCTTGTCCAACGCCAGCAAATGGCCCGAACCCTCGCCGCCCAGAATCCATTTGTGCTTCTCCAGCTCTTCGAGCACGTAGCGGTCGCCCACCTTGGCGCGCACAAACTGCACGCCACGCTTTTTCAGTGCCACTTCCACGGCCATGTTGGTCATCAGCGTGCCCACCACGCCGGGCACGTGCTCGTCGCGGCCCAGGCGGTCGTCGGCCATCAGGTACAGCAGTTCGTCGCCGTTATAGAGGCGGCCGTCCGCATCCACCAGTTGCAGGCGGTCGGCGTCGCCGTCCAGCGCCACGCCAAAGTCAGCCTTGTTGTCTTTGACGGCCTGCACCAACGCCTCGGGGTGCGTCGCACCCACGCCCTTGTTGATGTTCAGGCCATCGGGCGCGCAGCCAATGGCGATGACCTCTGCGCCCAACTCGTGGAACACCTTGGGCGCGATGTGGTACGCCGCACCGTGCGCCGCATCCACCACGATCTTCAGGCCCTTGAGGGTCAGGTCATTGGCAAAGGTGCTTTTGCAAAACTCGATGTAGCGGCCCGCGGCATCGTCCAGACGGCGGCTCTTGCCTAGGCTGGCGGAGTCCACCCAAACCGGTGGCTTTTGCAGTTCGGCCTCCACGGCCAGCTCCCAGGCGTCGGGCAGCTTGCTGCCTTTGGCGCTGAAGAACTTGATGCCGTTGTCGGCGAAGGGGTTGTGGCTGGCGCTGATGACCACGCCCAGCGAGGCGCGCTGCGCACGCGTCAGATAGGCCACACCCGGTGTGGGCAGCGGGCCCAGCAGCACCACGTCCACACCGGCAGAGTTGAAGCCGCTCTCCAGCGCGCTCTCCAGCATGTAGCCCGAGATGCGCGTGTCCTTGCCGATGAGCACCGTGGGGCGCGCCTCGGTTTCCTTGAGCACATGGCCCACGGCGTGCGCCAGGCGCAGCACAAAGTCGGGGGTGATGGGGGCCTGCCCCACGGTACCGCGAATGCCATCGGTGCCGAAATACTGTCGTCCCATTGAAATTCCTGTTGTGTTGTTGTTTGTGTAGGTAGCGGCGCGCGTCAGGCCGCGGACTGCATCGCAGCCAGCACCTTGAGGGCGGCCACGGTGTCGCGCACATCGTGTACGCGCACCACATTCGCACCGTTTTGCACCGCCAGCACTGCCGCGGTGATGCTGGGCGCGCGGCGCAGGTCCACGTCCATGCTGGCCACCCGGCTCAGCGAGGTTTGGGTTACCGCAGCAAGCGACGATTTGCGCGACCACCCCGCCAGCACCGCGTAGCCCGCCGGTACCGCCTGTGCCTGGCGTGCCAGCAGTGCAAAGTTTTGTGGCACGGTTTTGCCAAAGCCGATGCCGGGGTCCAGGCAAATACGAGAGGAATCGACCCCTAGCCCCCGTAAACGCTGCGCGAGCAGCTCTAAAAACGATAGCACCTGAGGCACCACATCACCCGTCATGGGCGCCACCTGCATGGTCTGTGGGTCGCGGTGCATGTGCATGAGGCAGACACCACAGTTCGGATGGCCTGCCACCACCGACTCCCCCGTGGGGCCGCCCAGCCCGTCGCGCCAGCGCAAGGCCCAGACGTCATTCACGATGTCGGCCCCCAGGTCCAGCGCAGCTTGCATGACCGCAGGCTTGTACGTGTCTACCGATACCGGCACGCCCAGCGTCACCGCATGCCGCACCACCGGCAGCACACGCGCCAGTTCCTCCTGCAGCGGCAGGGGCTGCGCGCCAGGGCGGGTCGATTCGCCGCCAATGTCCAAAATGTCGGCGCCATCCTTGAGCAACTGCTCGCAATGCGCCAGCGCGGCATCACGCGCAGCGAACTGCCCGCCGTCCGAAAACGAATCTGGGGTGACGTTGACGATACCCATCACCTTGGGGGTGGACAGGTCGATCGCGAAGCGGGTGGTTTGCCAATGCATGGGCTGGATTATGCAAGCCCTGAAACGCACACAGGGCCCGAAGGCCCTGTGTGCGTTTCAGCGCAGCCCGTATCAGGCGGCTGTGGGAGCCGGGTCGGCCGCCACCGCGGGTGCACCACCGCTGCCACCGCCACCGTTGGTCGGAGTGCGGGGTGTCCAGTCCTTGGGGGGGCGGGGCTCGCGGCCGGCCATGATGTCGTCGAGCTGGTCGCTGTCGATGGTTTCCCATTCCAGCAGGGCCTTGGCCATGGCGTGCATCTTGTCCTGGTTGTCCTCAATCAACTTGCGCGCCAGGGCGTACTGCTGGTCAATGATGCGACGCACTTCCGAGTCCACCTTCTGCATGGTCTGCTCGCTCATGCTGGTGGTCTTGGTCACGCTGCGGCCCAGGAAAACTTCCCCTTCGTTCTCGGCGTAGACCATGGGTCCCAAAGCGTCGGTCATGCCGTAGCGGGTCACCATGTCGCGGGCAATGGATGTGGCACGTTCAAAGTCGTTGCTGGCTCCGGTGGTCATTTGCTTCATGAACACTTCTTCGGCAATGCGGCCGCCAAACAGCATGCTGATTTGGTTGAGCATGTACTCGCTGTCGTACGAATAGCGGTCCTGAGCTGGCAGGCTCATGGTCACGCCCAGGGCACGGCCACGGGGAATGATGGTGACCTTGTGCACCGGGTCGCACTTGGGCAGCATCTTGCCGATCAGCGCGTGACCGGACTCGTGGTAAGCCGTGTTCTTGCGCTCTTCCTCGGGCATGACCATGCTCTTGCGCTCGGGGCCCATGAGGATCTTGTCCTTGGCCTTTTCGAAGTCCTGCATTTCCACCAGACGCGCATTGCGGCGTGCGGCCATCAGGGCAGCTTCGTTGCAGAGGTTGGCCAAGTCGGCACCACTCATGCCGGGCGTACCGCGCGCAATGGTCATGGCACTCACGTCTTGGCCCAAGGGCACTTTGCGCATGTGCACGTTCAGAATCTGTTCGCGGCCGCGGATATCGGGCAGCGTCACGTAGACCTGACGGTCAAAACGGCCGGGGCGCAGCAGCGCGGCGTCCAGGATGTCGGGGCGGTTGGTGGCAGCCACCACGATCACGCCGACATTGGTCTCAAAGCCGTCCATCTCCACCAGCATCTGGTTCAGGGTCTGTTCGCGCTCGTCGTTGCCACCGCCCAGGCCTGCGCCACGCTGGCGGCCCACGGCGTCGATTTCGTCGATGAAGATGATGCAGGGGGCGTTCTTCTTCGCGTTCTCGAACATGTCGCGCACACGGGATGCACCCACGCCCACGAACATTTCCACGAAGTCAGAACCCGAGATGCTGAAAAACGGCACCTTGGCTTCGCCCGCAATGGACTTGGCCAGCAGCGTCTTGCCGGTGCCGGGAGGGCCGACCAGCAGCAGGCCACGGGGAATACGGCCGCCGAGTTTCTGGAATTTGGAGGGGTCTTTCAGGAAGTCCACGACTTCCTTCACCTCTTCCTTGGCTTCGTCGCAACCGGCGACATCGGCAAAGGTCACGGTGTTGGTGTTTTCGTCCAGCAAACGGGCCTTGCTCTTGCCAAAGCTGAATGCCCCGCCTTTGCCGCCACCTTGCATTTGCCGCATGAAGTAGACCCACACGCCGATCAACAGCAACATGGGGCCCCAGCTGACCAACAGGGTCATGAGCAGGGAACCTTCTTCACGGGGTTTGACGTCGAACTTGACGCCGTTGTTGATCAGGTCGCCCACCAACCCACGGTCCAGGTAGGTGGCGGTGGTGCGAACCTTGCGGTCATCGGTGGTGACAGCCAGGATTTCGGTGCCGCCCTGGCCTTCCTGGATGATGGCGCTCTTGATCTGCTTGTTGCGCACCTGCTCCAGGAAATCGGAGTAGCCGACCAAGCCCGCGCTGCCAGCGCCGCGCGAATCAAATTGCTTGAACACGGTGAAAAGCACCAAGGCAATCACCAACCACACTGCAATTTTTGAAAACCACTGATTATTCAAGCGAAGCTCCAATACTGGCGCAAGTAGACGAACCTTGCGTACTTGGGCCCCATTTTAGGCGTTTCAAGGCATGAAAGCTGCTAAATCCAAATCTACGGCCACAGAAACCGCATGGGAATAGGCCGCCCAGCGGCTCAGCCCGCGCGCAGGCCCATACCGACGAGAAAGGTTTCCGACGAACGGTCGCGTGAAGCCTTGGGTTTCAAGGGCTTGACGGTGACAAATGCCGCCTTGAAGTGCTGCACCACGTCGTTGTAGCTCCCGCCGTGGAAGACCTTGGCCACCAGGGCGCCCTGGGGTTTCATGTGGTTTTGGGCAAATTCAATCGCCAGCTCCACCAGGTATTCAATGCGCGCCGCGTCAGCCGAGGAAATACCGGACAGGTTGGGGGCCATATCGGACACCACCAGGTCGGCCTGCCGGCCATCCAGCGCCGCCTCCAACTGCGCCAGGGTCTCGGCCTCCCGAAAATCGCCTTGGATAAAGGTCACGCCCTCGATAGGCTCCATGGGTAGCAGGTCCAGCCCGATGATGGTGCCGTCCAGCTCTCCCACCGCAGCCCCTTGCGGCGACATGCGGCGGCGCAGGTACTGGCTCCAGGCGCCGGGCGTGCAGCCAAGGTCCACCACCAGCTGGCCGGGTTTGATGAGCTGCAGGGTTTCATCAATTTCCTTGAGTTTGTAGGCTGCGCGCGCCCGGTACCCCTCTTTGGTCGCCAGTTTGACGTAGGGATCGTTGATGTGGTCGTGCAGCCAGGCCTTGTTGACCTTTTTGCCTTTGGTGGGTGTTTTCATGCGGGCCTTGCGTGCTATCCCGTTTCCGGGAGGGTTCCGATTGTCGGGCTTTTCCAACCCGGCGCGCATGTCCTCCTCTATAGTGGCGGGCTGCCCTCGGACGGATGCTGTCCTGACACGGGCGCCCAATCGAGAGGAAGGCATGTCCCTGTTCAAGCGCAACGTGAAGCTGCACGTCACCATCAGTTGGCTATTTGTGGTGCTGACCCTGCCAGTGGTCATTGCCTTTCTGGTGGTCAGCTACCGGGCCAATACACTGTTGATCGAAGACTATTCCAACAAGTTCATCGAGAAGTCGGTGCACGAGAACTTCAACAATGCGGCCCGGTTGCTCAACCCCTTCATCAGCAACGCCCGCGCCGCCGGCACGCTGATGCGGGACAAGCCCGACTACTTTCGGGAACCCAACGCATCGGATTACCTGCACGAAATTGTGGCCTCCAACGAAGCGGTGTATGCCGCGTATGCCGCGTTTGAAGACGGCAGCTTCCGCCAGGTCCGCCGGGTAGTGCCGGGGCGTCCCGTGCTGGACAAGCAGGTACCCACCGGCACCCAGATCATTGAACGCTTTATCGACCAGCGTGCTACCGCCGGGGAGCCACAGGACCAGTACCGATTCCACAGCGCCTGGGGTACGGTGCTGGGAAGCGACGCCGGGCCAGTGAACTACGACCCGCGCACCCGTGGCTACTACAAAGAAGCCGCGCGCCTGCAAACACTCATCGTGTCGGACGTCTACCCCTTTGCCAGCTCCGGTGAGCTGGGCATTACCGTCACCGCACCGATCGTGACTGCCGGGCACACCTCTGGTGTTTTCGCCATCGACCTCACGCTCAAGACCCTGTCAGGCTATCTCTCGGACAACCGGGTCAGCCCCAACAGCATCACCATCATCGCGGACGACCATGGCGGCGTGATTGCGCACCCGGAGTTCGAGCGCGGCCTCACCCTGAAGGACAACGAACTGGTGCAGAACCAGCTGGGCAAACTTGGCGACGTCCGCGTAACCGCGGCCCTGGCCGAGCGCATTCGCAGTGGCACCGACCGATTCCACTTCACCGCGGGTCCCGACAACACAGAGTACATTGGCATCTTCTCCCCTTTCCCCAAGGACTTCAAGAAGCCCTGGGAGTTGCTGATCATTGCGCCCACTGATGATTTTGTGGGCGGCATCAAGGACACCAACCGCCGCCTGCTGATCTTCGGAACCTTGGTGTTTTTCGTGCAGTTGGTGCTGATTTATCGACTGTCGCGCGCCCTGTCGCGCCCCATCGAACAGTTGGCTGAAGACGTGGTGCACATCCGCGATTTCCAGTTCCGCCAAGCCCCCATGGTGGAGTCGCGCATTGCCGAAATCAGCCACCTGGCCAAGGCGGTGTTCACGCTCACGCGCGCGCTGGAGTCGTTCACCTCCTACGTGCCGCGCGGGCTGGTCAAACAGTTGATCGACTCGGGCCAGGGCACCAAACTGGGCGTGGAAAGCCGCTACCTGACGCTGTTCTTCACCGATCTGGAGGGCTTCTCCACCTTGTCAGAGTCCGAGCCATCGCAACAGCTGCTGTCCCGCGTGTCGGACTACTTTGCCAGCGTCACCGAATCCATTGAGCAAGAACATGGCACGGTGGACAAATATATTGGCGACGCCGTGATGGCGTTCTGGGGTGCACCTACCCCGCTGGAAAACCACGCCTACCTGGCATGCGTGGCGGCCGTGCGCTCGCAGCGCCGCATGACCCTGCGCAACCAGGAATGGACCTCCCAGTCCATGTCGGCCCTGAAGGTGCGCATCGGCATCCACAGCGACTCGGTACTGGTGGGCAATGTGGGATCGGCCGAACGCGTGAGCTACACCGTGATGGGGGACGGCGTGAACGTGGCTGCGCGCCTGGAGGGCATGAACAAGGAACTGGGCACCTGGGTCTGTGTGAGCCACGCGGTCTACCGGGCCGCCGGAGAACGCCTGTGGCTGCGCCCCATCGACACCGTCACCGTCAAAGGCCGCAAGGGTGAATTGTTGGTCTATGAGCTGCTGGCGATCCGCGATGGCGACGAAGAGACAGCCGCCACGCCCGAAGAAGCCCGCCTGTGCAACCTGACCGTGGAAGCCTACGCCCGCTACGCGAGCAACGACTTTGCAGGAGCCGCCGAAGCCTACGCCGCCATCCTCGCCCGGTTCCCGCAGGATCCGGTGGCGCAGCGCATGCTGGACAAGTGCCGGGTCCAGCGGGTCACGGACCTGTCGCCAAGTTGAGAGGCGCAAGGAGCCATTTCGCACTGGCACCATTGCGCCGATAATAAGGATATGCCCCAAATCCAACTGACACCTGCCCAGCGCAAGGAACACCGCGCTGAAGCCCACCACCTGGACCCCGTGGTCATGGTCGGTGGCGACGGCCTGACAGCCAACGTCAAAAAAGAAGTTGACGCCGCCCTCAACGCCCACGGACTCATCAAGGTGCGTGTGTTTTCCGACGATCGCGTGGCCCGCGACACCATGTTCCAGACTTTGGCCGATGAACTGAACGCCGCCCCCATCCAACACATCGGCAAGCTGCTGGTGCTCTGGCGTCCCCAGCCGGTGAAAGAAAAGGTGATCGATGAGGACCGCATGGCGGGCCCCCGTGATTTCAAGGTGCTGAAATTCAGCAAACGGCCCGGCCAGCGCCCCGAAGTGAAGACCCTGCGCGTATTGGGCAACCAGCGCCTGACAGCAGGCGGGAACATCAAACGCGCGAAACCCAAGCCAAAGACCAGCCTGAAGAAACGCAGCCAGACCTGAGTCAGGCCCATCCCCTTGCAAACCGGAGCCTGGTGCTCCGGTTTTTTTATGTCTGCGCCGCAGGCTCTGTGGGAGGGCGGGTGGCTGCGTGGGCCAACTTGCCAAACACCACCAGCGCGCACAGCCACTGCGCCAGGTACATGGCACTGCCCACTCGGTGCCATAAGGCGAGGTTGTCGCGGGCCACGATGCGCGGCGCCACCGCCACCTCCACCAACAGAGCCAGCAAAACCCCAGCCACTACAAAAAGAGTAGCAGCTTGTGCAGTATCGACGGGGGCTAGCGGCCTATTTGATCTAAAAAGCAGGAGCAGTAGCACACCACAGGCTACCGACAGCCAAGTCTGCACGGTGAACAGTTTGGCGGCCATTTGCCCCGCCATGGCGGGCGTTGGCAGGTGAACAAACAACATGGGCACAACGAAGAGACCCAACACGCTGAGGCTGACGGCCCAGACCGCGGCCAGCCACAAGGGCAAGGTGCGCATCAGATGTAGTGAACCGCTACGATTTCGTAGGCCTTCTCGCCACCGGGCGCCTGCACCACGGCAGTGTCACCCTCCACCTTGCCGATCAGGGCACGGGCAATCGGACTGCTGATGTTGATCAGGCCCTGTTTCAGATCAGCCTCGTCTTCACCCACGATCTGGTACTTCACGCGCTGGCCACTGTCTTCGTCTTCCAGCTCCACCGTAGCGCCAAACACCACGCGGCCATCGGCCTGGATGGAGGAAGGATCGATCACCTGCGCGGCAGAGAGTTTGCCCTCCACTTCCTGGATACGACCTTCGATAAAACCCTGGCGCTCCTTGGCAGCATCGTAGTCGGCGTTTTCGCTCAGGTCACCTTGGGCACGTGCTTCGGCAATGGCCTGGATGACCGAGGGGCGCTCGACGGTCTTGAGTTTGTGCAGCTCGGCCTTGAGCATGTCTGCGCCGCGCTTGGTGATGGGATAGGTTGCCATGGTGTCTCTAACTCGGTTTTGGGTGCCTCAAAGTACAAGGACAGTGCGGCGCTTGCGCGCGGCACTGTCCCATGCAGTTGGCAGGATTATGCCAACTTATCAACCCATTCAGGCCTGAAGTTCAGCGTGCATCTCCTGCACGGAAATCACACCCAGGTTGTCCAGATATTTCATGCCTTGCACCGCGGCTTCAGCGCCGGCGATGGTGGTGTACGTGGTGACGCGGGCCAGCAGGGCCGAGGTGCGAATCTGGCGCGAGTCGGCGATCGCGTTGCGTCGCTCTTCCACGGTGTTGACCACCATGGAGATTTCCTCGTTCTTGATCATGTCCACGATGTGCGGGCGGCCTTCGGCCACCTTGTTCACCACGCCACAGGCCACACCGGCCGCGTTGATGGCGGCAGCCGTGCCCTTGGTGGCCACAATCTCAAAGCCCATGGCCGCCAGGCTGCGCGCCACTTCCACGGCGCGTGGCTTGTCGGTCTGCTTCACCGAGATGAAGGCCTTGCCACCGCGTGGCAACTTGGCGCCCGCGCCCAGTTGCGACTTCACAAAGGCTTCGCCAAAGGTCTTGCCCACGCCCATCACTTCACCGGTGGACTTCATTTCAGGTCCGAGGATGGTGTCCACACCGGGGAACTTGACGAAGGGGAAGACGGCTTCCTTCACGCTGAAGTACGGCGGTGTGACTTCGGTCGTGATGCCTTGCGCAGCCAGGGTCTGTCCGGCCATGCAACGTGCGGCCACCTTGGCCAACTGGATGCCCGTGGCCTTGGAGACAAAGGGCACGGTACGGCTGGCGCGGGGGTTCACCTCCAACACGTAGATCACGTCCTTGCCATCCACGTTCTGGATGGCGAACTGCACGTTCATCAGACCCACCACGTTCAGGGCACCGGCCATGGCCTTGGTCTGGCGCTTGATTTCGGCCACGGTGTCTGCGCCCAAGCTGTAGGGAGGCAGCGAGCAGGCGGAGTCGCCGCTGTGCACGCCAGCTTGCTCGATGTGCTCCATCACGCCGCCAATGAAGGTGGCGCCGGAGGCATCGCGAATGCAGTCCACATCGCATTCGATGGCGTCGTTCAGGAAACGGTCCAGCAGCACGGGGCTGTCGTTGCTCACCTTCACCGCTTCGCGCATGTAGCGCTCCAGGTCACGCTGCTCGTGCACGATTTCCATCGCGCGGCCCCCCAGCACGTAGCTGGGGCGCACCACCAGCGGGTAGCCTAGAGCCGCGGCTTTTTCCAGCGCTTCTGGCTCCGTACGGGCCGTGGCGTTGGGCGGCTGGCGCAGCTTGAGTTCATGCAGCAGCTTCTGGAAGCGTTCGCGGTCTTCGGCGGCGTCGATCATGTCGGGCGTGGTGCCGATGATGGGCACGCCGTTGGCTTCCAGATCAAGTGCGAGCTTCAGGGGCGTTTGGCCACCGTACTGCACGATCACGCCAACCGGCTTTTCCTTGTCCACGATTTCCAGCACGTCTTCCAGCGTCAAGGGCTCGAAGTATAGGCGGTCGGACGTGTCGTAGTCGGTGGACACGGTTTCGGGGTTGCAGTTGACCATGATGGTCTCGTACCCGTCTTCGCGCATGGCCAGCGCTGCGTGCACGCAGCAATAGTCAAACTCAATGCCCTGGCCGATGCGGTTGGGGCCACCGCCCAGCACCATGATTTTCTTCTTGTCCGTGGGCTGTGCCTCGCACTCGGAGCCTTCGGCCTCGTAGGTGGAGTACATGTAGGCGGTGTTGGTCGCGAACTCGGCCGCACAGGTGTCCACACGCTTGTAGACGGGGCGCACACCCAGGGCGCGGCGCTTCTCGCGCACAGCCTTGTCGGTGGTCTTGAACTGTTTGGCCAGGCGACGGTCCGAGAAGCCTTTTTGCTTCAAAGCGCGCAGGGTAGGCGCGTCAATGTTGTCTAGTGCACTGCCCACGGCGGGCTGGGGCAGACGCTCGATCTCAAGCTCCAGCTTCACGATCTGTTCGATCTGCACCAGGAACCAGGGGTCAATCTTGGTCAGCGCAAACACTTCGTCCACGCTCATGCCCTGGGCAAAGGCGTCGCCCACGTACCAGATGCGCTCGGGGCCGGGTTCGCCCAGTTCCTTCTCCAGCACTTCGCGGTCTTGCGTCTTCTCGTTCATGCCGTCCACACCCACTTCCAGGCCGCGCAGGGCTTTCTGGAAGGACTCCTGGAAGGTACGGCCCATGGCCATCACTTCGCCCACGGACTTCATCTGCGTGGTCAGGCGGCTGTCGGCTGTTGGGAATTTTTCAAACGCAAAACGCGGGATCTTGGTGACCACGTAGTCGATGCTGGGCTCAAATGACGCGGGGGTTGCTCCGCCCGTGATGTCATTGCGCAGCTCGTCCAGCGTGAACCCCACAGCTAGCTTGGCCGCGACCTTGGCGATAGGGAAGCCCGTGGCCTTGGAGGCCAAGGCGGAGGAACGCGACACGCGCGGATTCATCTCAATGACGACCATGCGGCCATCCTTGGGGTTGATGGAGAACTGCACGTTGGAGCCACCGGTGTCCACGCCAATCTCACGCAGCACAGCCAGTGACGCATTGCGCAGGATCTGGTATTCCTTGTCGGTCAGGGTCTGGGCCGGGGCCACGGTGATGGAGTCACCGGTGTGCACGCCCATGGGGTCCAGGTTTTCGATGGAGCAAACAATGATGCAGTTGTCCGCCTTGTCGCGCACCACTTCCATCTCGTACTCTTTCCACCCCAGCAGCGACTCTTCGATCAGCAGCTCGTTGGTGGGCGAGGCTTCCAGGCCGCGCTTGCAGATGGTCTCAAACTCTTCGGAGTTGTAGGCAATGCCGCCGCCCGTGCCGCCCAGCGTGAAGCTGGGGCGGATGACGGTGGGAAAACCCAGCGTCTTCTGGACCGCCCAAGCCTCTTCCATGCTGTGGGCGATGCCCGAGCGCGCGGAGCCCAGACCGATCTTGGTCATGGCGTCCTTGAACTTCAAACGGTCTTCGGCCTTGTCGATGGCCTCGGGTGTGGCACCGATCAGTTCGACCTTGTACTTGTCCAGCACGCCGTGGTGCCAGAGGTCCAGCGCGCAGTTCAGCGCAGTCTGGCCGCCCATGGTGGGCAGGATCGCATCCGGCTTTTCCTTGGCAATGATCTTTTCGACCGTCTGCCAGGTGATGGGTTCGATGTAGGTAACGTCGGCCGTGGCCGGGTCGGTCATGATTGTGGCGGGGTTGCTGTTGATCAGGATGACCTTGTAGCCCTCTTCACGCAATGCCTTGCACGCTTGCACGCCGGAGTAGTCGAACTCACAGGCCTGGCCGATGATGATGGGGCCGGCGCCGATGATGAGAATGCTTTTAATGTCGGTACGTTTTGGCATGGTGAGACTCGTAGCTTTTAGGGCTCTTTACGTTTTAATTAATTCAGGCTCGCGGTGGCCAGCTTGGCGCCAAACCACACGAACAGGCCGCCCACGGCACTGGACAGGCTGGCGCTCAGGCGCTTGCGGCGGCTGAAGCCCTGCGCCAGGCGGGCACCGGCAAAAATCAGGGCAGACAAATACAGCGCGCTGAACACCATGATGATGGCGCTCAGGATCAGGAAAGGCACCGCAGGCGTGTCGTAGCTCGGGTCAATAAACTGCACAAAGAACGAGAGCAGAAACAAAATCGCCTTCGGATTGAGCAAGCTGATGACCAGGGCGCGCTTGAACGGTTGCTGCAGGTTGTCGGTGGCTTGCGCCACAGCCGTATCTGCAGACAGTTCCACAGCGCTGTTGCTGCGCCATTTCTTCACAGCGGCAATCAACAGGTTCACGCCGACCCAGGTCAGGTAGGCCGCGCCAGCGTACTTCACGACCATGAACAGGGCCGGATAGGTGCGCAGCAAGCCAGCAGCACCCAGCGCGGTGAGCAACAGCAAAATCGTGTCACCCACAAACACGCCCATGGCACCCCGGTACCCGGCCTTGACGCCGCGCACGGTGGCCACCGACAGAACAAACAACGAGTTGGGGCCAGGCAGCAAGATGATGCCCAGCGCGCCGATCACGTAGGTCCAGAGGTCGGTGACACCGTAGAAGCTCATGCGCGTTTTTCCATTTCGGTGATGAAGCGGTCGAACAGATAGCCGATGTCGTGCGGGCCGGGCGATGCCTCGGGGTGGCCCTGGAAGCAGAAGGCTGGCTTGTCGGTGCGCTCCAACCCTTGCAGCGTGTTGTCAAACAGGCTGATGTGCGTGGGGCGCAGGTTGGCGGGCAAGGTCTTCTCATCCACCGCAAAACCGTGGTTCTGGCTGGTGATGGAGACACGGCCGCTGTCCAGGTCCTTGACCGGATGGTTGGCGCCGTGGTGGCCGAACTTCATCTTGAAGGTCTTGGCACCACTGGCCAGCGCCATGATCTGGTGGCCCAGGCAGATCCCGAAGGTGGGCGTACCGGTTTCGATGAGTTCTTTGGCAGCGGCAATCGCGTAGTCGCAGGGCTCGGGGTCACCGGGGCCGTTGGACAGGAAGATGCCGTTCGGGTTGAGCTTGAGCACCTCGGCGGCGGGGGTTTGTGCGGGCACCACGGTGACCTTGCAGCCGCGTTCGGCCAGCATGCGCAGGATGTTTTTCTTCACACCGAAGTCATATGCGACGACGTGGAACTTGGGTGCGGTTTGTTGGCCATACCCCTCGCCCAGCGTCCATTCTGCTTCGGTCCAGCCGTAGCTCTCGGTGCTTGACACAACCTTGGCCAAGTCCAGGCCGGCCATGCTGGGCGCGCCTTTGGCAGCGGCCACCGCTTTCTCAATCGCTTCCTTGGTGACCGACTCACCGGCGGCCAGCGCCAGGATGCAGCCGTTTTGTGCACCTTGGGTACGCAACTGGCGTGTCAGTTGGCGGGTGTCGATGTTGGCAATCGCCACCGTGCCCTCCGCGACCAGGTACTCGGTCAGCGTCTGTGTCTTGCGGAAGTTGCTGGCCACCAGGGGCAGGTCTTTGATGATCAAACCGGCAGCGAAGACTTTGTGGGACTCCACGTCTTCGGGGTTGACACCGTAGTTGCCGATGTGAGGGTAAGTCAGGGTGACGATCTGCTGGCAATAACTGGGATCGGTAAGGATCTCCTGGTAGCCGGTCATGGAGGTGTTGAACACGACTTCACCGACGGTGGAGCCTGCGGCTCCAATGGAATTGCCAATGTAGACCGTGCCGTCTGCGAGCGCCAGAATGGCGGGTGGGGTGGTTCCCTTGAGAGACAAAAGCACTGGTTTCTCCGAATGGGTTACGGGTACGCCCAAACGCGCTCAAGAATGGCTCTTGGCGGGTGCTGCTGTGAGGGAATGTTCAGAGGTGCGCTTGGGACGGCTGTTTTCTGGATAGCCTCTCATTATAGCTGAGCGCAGTGTTATCCGAGCACGTGATCGGACAAGTTCACACGCCCCGCCCCTTACATCACGCCATCTTCCTTCATCTTCAAAACAATGGCTTCCAACACTTGCTGCGCAAAAGCGTCGTCATAAGAAGCGCCGATATCGCCAAAGCGGTCTTTTGACTTAGCTGTCAATGTGTTGGTGTCCAGAGTGGCCTGCCACACCGGCTTACGCATGCTGACATCAAATAGCTCCACTTTGAACTCGTAGTTGACGCCTAAATTGGAAGACTCGTACGCCCCACCGCGAGTTGTGGTGCTGCTGCGAATGGTGCCCTTGACTGGTGCGATTCGTAGGACTGCAAAGCCAGTCATAGGATCGTCTGCGGAATTGCGGGCCACGACTACTGAACCACCGACACGAATGACGTCGGCGCTAACTAATTCCAGTCCGCGGGGCGGAAACACCGTTCGCGCGGTTTTGACAATGCGGGGGCCAAAGCCCGCGAAACCGTTCTCCCCCGCATTGGTCCCCGTGTTGGTGCTAGGCAGCCCCTGCACCCAGTTGGGTGTTTGGTAGGCCACTTGCACGGACGTGAGCTTGTAGGGGGTATCCAACAGCTTCTTGTTTCCGTAGACCTGCACAGAGCTAGCACAAGCCGTTAACAAGACAACCCAAAGCCACGCGGTCACACGCGACGCTATTTGCATACAACGCATTCTCTACTCCCCCTTTGCTTTTTTTGATATGTCGCGACTGTAGCAGGCATAGACAGCCCGCAGACCGAGGATTTGGATTCTGCACTTACGCGATCTGCAAGCTGCTCGCATGCAGACAAATGGCCGCCGCCGCCGCCACGTTGAGCGACTCCTCGCCCCCTGGCTGGCCAATGCGCGCAAACACGCTGGCCCGCGCCATGAGTTCGCTAGATACGCCCTGCCCCTCGTGGCCCATGGCCCAGGCACAAGGGTGGGGCAGGTCCAGCTTCTGCACCAGGTCGCCCTGGTGGGAACTGGTCACCACCAGGGGGACGGCCAAGGTATCCAGATCGTACAACTCCAGCCCTTCGATTAACTGCAATCCAAAATGTGCCCCCATACCGGCGCGCAGCACCTTGGGACTCCACAGCGCAGCGGTACCTCTGAGTGCCAGCACCTGGCGAAAGCCGAAGGCCCCAGCACTGCGCAGGATGGAGCCGACGTTGCCGGCGTCCTGCACGCGGTCCAGGATGACAGTGGCCACTCCGGGTTGCAACGCAGTATCCAGCGGCAGATCCAGCACAAAACCCACCTTGGCGGGCGACTCCAGGCCACTCAGTTCGCGGAACAAGGCGTCAGGAATTACTATGGTTTTTGTAGCTGCTCGCGCATATTCCACGGGGGCTAGTGGCCAAAATGACTCCGAAACCACGAACACGGCAGGCTGCAGGCCGCGGTGCAAGGCAGCGCTGCATAGATGGTCGCCCTCCACCCAAAAGCGCTCGGCCTTGCGGTAGGCAGTGTTGTCGGTGCTGAGCTTGCGCAGCTCTTTGAGCAGCGTGTTCTCACGGGAGGTGACGAAGACAGGCTCGCTCATGGAAAAGCCTGCAACACCTGGGTAACGGGGGCAAAGGTTTTGCGGTGCTCAGGGCAAGCGCCATGGGCCTTGAGGGCCGCGAGGTGCTCGGCCGTGCCATAGCCCTTGTGGCCCGCAAAGCCATACTGTGGATACTGCTGATCCAGCGTGGCGCACCAGCGGTCGCGCGTGACCTTGGCCAGAATGGACGCCGCGGAGATGGCAGGCACCGTGGCATCGCCGCGCACAATCGCCTCGGCCAGCACGTCCAGCACCGGCAGGCGGTTGCCGTCCACCAGCACCTTGGCGGGTTTGAGGCGCAGGCCCTCCACAGCGCGGCGCATGGCCAGCATCGTGGCCTGCAGGATGTTGATCTCGTCGATCTCTTCCACACTGGCCTGCGCAATCGAGCAGCACAGCGCCTTGGCACGGATTTCGTCGAACAGCTTTTCGCGTTTGAGCGCGGTGAGCTTCTTGGAATCGTTAAGGCCGACGATGGGATTCTGGTCATCCAGAATCACTGCAGCAGCCACGACCGGACCCGCCAGGGGTCCGCGCCCTGCCTCGTCCACCCCGGCGATGAGCCCGGGCTGATCCCAGACAAAGGCGACCTGCTGGGCAGGTTCAGGCTTGGAGGACTTTTTCGAGGGCATCGGCGGCAAGGGTGGCGGTGTCGCGCTGCAGCGTGGCGTGCAACGCAGTAAAGGTGGACTGCAGGGTGGCTATTTTCGCAGGATCGGACGACCGGGCGTCCAGCCAAGCCAGCACTTCGCGCGCCAGCGCCTCGGGTGTGGCGGCGTCTTGCAGCAGCTCGGGCACCACAAAACGCTGGCACAGGATATTGGGGAGGCCCACCCAGGGCTGCAGGCGCTTGCCCCGCATGATCTGCCAGGACAACCAGGCCATGTGGTAGCCGATCACCATGGGGCGCTTGAACAACGCAGCTTCCAGCGTGGCCGTGCCGCTGGCAATCAGCGTCACGTCGCAAGCCGCCAGTGCAGTGTGGGACTGGCCGCTGAGTAGTTGCAAGCCCCCGCGCATGCCGCTTTGTTGCGCCAGTTTTTCAATCTCGGGCAACAGGCCCGGCACGCAGGGAACTATAAATTTGGGAGCAGGCTGCGCAGATTGAACGAGGGCTGCGGCCCGAAAGAAGCGCAAAGCCAAGTGGCGGATCTCGGACTGGCGGCTACCCGGCAAGATGGCCACCACCGCGTCCTCATCGGCCAAGCCCAACACGCGACGTGCGGCCGCCTTGTCCGGCTCCATGGGGATGACGTTGGCCAACGGATGGCCTACATAGGTGGCGTCAATGCCATGGGCCGCGAGCAGTGCAGGCTCAAACGGGAAGATGCAGAGCACGTGGTCCGTGCTACGACGGATTTTTTCCACGCGCTCCGGGCGCCAGGCCCAGATCGAGGGGCAGACGAAATGCACGGTCTTAACGTCCTGCCCTTTGAGCCGCGCCTCCAGATCCAGGTTGAAGTCTGGTGCGTCCACGCCGATGAACACGTCGGGCTTTTGCGCCAGCAGACGGTCCCCCAGCTGGCGGCGTATGCCCACGATCTCGCGGTAGCGCTTGAGCAACTCCCAGCTGAAGCCGTGGACGGCCAGCTTGTGGTGCGGCCACCAGGCCTGGAAGCCCTGCTTGGCCATCTGGGGGCCGCCGATGCCATGGGCCACTGCCCCTGGCCAGCGCTGGTGCACACCACCGAGCAGCAGCCCTGCGAGCAAGTCGCCCGAAGCCTCTCCAGCGACCATGGCCACCGTGGGAGCGCCAGCGCGGGCGTGAGACGGATGCATAACGATGGGGAGTCGCTGAAGGCTCAGCGAACGATGCCACGCTGGGCAGACACGGCCGCCAGAAAGCCATTCATCATGGCCACATCGGGCGCGGTCTCAGGATGCGCAATTTCCAGCGCAGCGATGCGCTGCTTGGCCTGCTCCAGCGTCAGGTCATCACGGTACAGGGCCTTGTGCATGGCCTTGACGCCGCTGATGCGCTCTGCCGAGAAGCCACGGCGGCGCAGGCCCTCAAAGTTCATGGAGCGGGCGCCAGCCGGTTGGCCCTGGCACATCACAAACGGGGGGACATCGGCAAAGAGCAGCGAGCACATGGCCGTCATGCTGTGGGCGCCCAGGCGCACAAACTGGTGCACCACGGTAAAGCCGCCGAGGATCACCCAGTCGCCCACATGCACATGACCGGCGAGCTGTGAGTTATTGGCAAAAATGACGTTGTTGCCTACCAGGCAGTCGTGCGCCAAGTGCACATAGGCCATGATCCAGTTGTCATTGCCCAGCACGGTCTTGCCCACGTCGCCCGGCGAGCCGATATTGAAGGTGCAAAACTCGCGAATCGTGTTGCGGTCGCCAATGATCAGTTCGCAGGGTTCACCGGCGTACTTCTTGTCTTGCGGAATCGCCCCCAGCGAGTTGAACTGGAAGATGCGGTTGTCCTGACCAATGGTGGTGTGGCCCTCGATCACACAGTGCGGGCCTACGGTAGTACCGGCACCAATGCGCACATGCGGTCCAATGACGGTGTAAGGCCCCACCGTCACCGAGCTGTCCAGCTCGGCCTTGGGATCGATGATGGCGGTAGCGTGGATAGCAGACACGCCCACCCCTTATGCAATCGCGCGCATCGCGCAGGTCAGCTCGGCTTCACAGGCCAACTCATCGCCCACCGTGGCACTGGCCTTGAACTTGAAAATACCGGCTTTCATGCGCAGCATCTCCACATTCAGGATCAACTGGTCACCCGGCTCCACCGGGCGCTTGAAACGCGCACCGTCAATCCCGGCAAAGTAATACACCATCTGATCATTGGGCGACGTGTCCAGCGCATCGAAAGCCAGCAGGGCAGCTGCCTGGGCCAGGGCTTCCAGCATCAGCACGCCCGGCATCACGGGGCGGTGGGGAAAGTGCCCCTCAAAAAAAGGTTCGTTGATGGTGACGTTCTTCAAGGCCTTGATGGTCTTGCCCTTGTCCAGCTCCAACACCCGGTCCACCAAGAGGAAGGGGTAACGGTGGGGGAGCTGCTTGAGAATTTTGTGGATATCCATCATTTTTGTAACTCTTTTTCCAAGGTTTTGATGCGGTCGCGCAGACTGTGCAACTGCTTGAGCGTTGCAGCATTGCGCTCCCAGGAGGCGTTCTCGTCAATCGGGAACATGCCGGTGTAATGACCGGGCTTCAAAATCGATTTGCTGACCACCGTAGCGGCCGAGATGTGGACATTCGCGCCCAGCGTCAAATGCCCCAGGACAATGGCGCCACCACCAATCGTGCAGTTCGGACCTATGGTGGCAGAGCCTGCCACGCCCACACAACCAGCCATGGCGGTGTTGCGCCCCACGCGCACGTTGTGGCCGATCTGGATCAGGTTGTCCAGCTTCACACCGTCTTCAATAACTGTGTCTTGCAAGGCTCCGCGGTCAATGCAGGTATTGGCGCCAATTTCGACGTCGTCGCCAATCCGTACAGCGCCCAGCTGCTCGATCTTTTCCCAGCGTTCGCCATCTGGGGCAAAACCAAAGCCGTCTGCGCCAATCACGACGCCCGAATGCAGTATGCAACGGGCGCCCACTGTACAGTCTTCTCCCAGGGTCACCCGCGATTTCAGTACAGAGTGAGCCCCCACATGGGCTCCGACTTCCACCACGCACAAGGGGCCGATGGAGGCCGTTGCGTCAATGGTGGCGGAAGGATCAACCACCGCACTCGGGTGAATCCACGGGCCTTGCGTCGCAAGCTGCGTCTTTCCACGCACCAAGTCTCGCTGCCGTTTCCATAACTGCGTCACCTTGGCGAAATACAGATACGGCTGTTCAACCACGATACAGGCTCCGCGTGCAATGGCTGCATCGCGCATGGCAACGCCCACGATCACACAGGCAGCGCGGGACGCCGCCAGCTGCTGCTGGTATTTGGGGTTGCTGAGAAAACTGAGTTCGTTGGGAGAGGCCAGCTCCAGCGGAGCCAAGCTCGTGATGACGGTCCCTGCATCACCATGCAGTTCCCCACCCAACACATCCACGATGGAAGCGAGGTCCATCTGTTCTCCCCTCGCCTGCCGGTCCAAGACTTACTTGGCGCCGGAATTGAGAATCTTGAGAACCTTTTCGGTGATGTCGTGGCGACCATTGCTGTACACCACTTCCTGTATCACCAAATCGTATTTCTCGGCATCGGCCACTTGCTTGACTGCCTTGTTGGCCTTGTCCAGCACCTGCTGCAACTCTTCATTGCGGCGGCCATTCAGGTCTTCCTGAAATTCACGTTGTTTGCGTTGAAAGTCACGGCTTTGCTCGGCAAACTCTTTTTGCCGCGCCACGCGCTGGGTTTCAGCCAGAGTCGGCGCATCACGTTCGAATTTCTCACTCATGGTCTTGAGTGCCTGCTGTTGGTCGGTCAGCTCTTTCTGGCGCTTGGCGAACTCCTGCTCCAGCTTGATCTGGGCTGCCTTGGCCGGCGCAGACTCTGCGGTAATGCGCTGCGTATTGATGTAGCCGATTTTGGATTCTTGCGCATGGGCGCCCACAGCGGCCATTGCCAGCATGAGTGCCACACCCCACATTGCTTTAACGTGTTTCATTAGAAAGTTGTTCCGATCTGGAATTGAAGACCTTGGATTTTATCGCCTTCGAACTTGGTGATGGGGCGTGCAAACGCCAAGCGCAGCGGTCCCACGGGGGAAATCCAGCTGATGCCGACCCCATACGACGAACGCATGTCACCAAACTGGATCGACTCTTCAGCCCCGTAAATGCCACCGGCATCCACAAAAGCGTAGGCGCGCAATGTACGGTCGTTGCCACCGCCCGGGAACGGTGCCAGCAATTCACCGTTGAAGGTAATCTTCTTGGTACCGCCCGTTGCGGTCAGCCCACCTGCGCGCTGCGCTGCCGTCGTCAAGCTGCTTTGCTCAAATCCGCGCACAGAACCCAGGCCGCCAGAATAGTAATTCTTGAACACGGGGTAAGACTTCCCATCCGTACCGGCTCCCATGGAAAGTTCCGAATTGAAAGCGGCGGTAACTTTGCGGGAAATCGGGAAGAACTGCTGGTACTGGGCAGTCCCGCGCACGTATCGCGCATCCCCCCCAACACTCCACTCACCAGACGCACGCATGACCTTGCCAGTGCTGGGCACCAAGGCGCTATCCCGCGTGTCCCGTGACCACCCCATGGTCAAGGGGAGTGAGGTGCTGGAATACCCGAATTCGTTGGCATAGTCTTGGTAGACAGTAGGCAACAGAGTACCTGGAACGATGGTGGTTTTGTCCGCACCAATACCGAAAAACACCGTATCCGAATCCGTAAACGGCACACCGAAGCGCACACCGACACCACTGGTCTCAATAGCATAGGTATTCACATCGTCATACGGGCGTGTCGTGCGCTGGTACAGGTCAAACGTGCGCGAAACGCCATCTTCGGTGAAGTAGGGATTGGTGGTACTGAGTACCCAGGTTCGATTGGTCTTGCTGGTATTGACCTCGACCCCCAAAGAGTTGCCCGAACCAAAAGCATTCTCTTGCTTGAAACTGAAGGACAAGCCCAAACCGTCAGAACTGGAGAGGCCAGCACCCAGACCGATGCTACCCGTGGGTTTCTCGGCAACCGTCACCGTCAAATCCACTTGGTCTTGGGAGCCAGGTACTTCCTGCGTTTCAATACCAACGCTCGTGAAGTATCCCAAGCGATCCACACGGTTGCGCGACTGGCGAATTTTTTCACCGTCGTACCAAGCAGCTTCCAACTGACGAAACTCTCGCCGAATCACTTCATCACGTGTTCGGTCATTGCCTGCGAGATTGATGCGCCGCACATACACACGGCGAGAGGGGTCGGCTACCAATGTCACCGCAACACGATTGCTGGTTCGGTCAATATCTGTGCGCGCTTCGGCACGGGCAAAGGCGAATCCAAAGTTACCAAAATAATCCGTAAACGCCTTGGTGGTTTGGGCAACTTCGGTTGCGTTGTAGGCCTCGCCAGCCTTGATGGTGATCAAAGACTGAAATTCCTCTTCCTTACCCAGAAAATTGCCTTCCAGCTTGATGCCAGAGACTACGAAACGCTCACCCTCAGTGATGTTGATGGTAATTTCAATGTCTTGCTTGTTCGGAGAAATAGCGACCTGGGTGGAATCCACCTTGAACTCAAGATACCCCCGCGCAAGGTAGTACGAACGCAGGGTCTCAATGTCGGCATTCAATTTGGTGCGCGAATACCGGTTTGACTTAGTGTACCAACTCAACCAGCTTCCCGTGTCGGAGTCAAAGAGGCCGCGCAGCGTGCTTTCGGAAAACGCCGTATTGCCCACGATCTTGATGGCGCTGATCTTGGCAGTATCGCCCTCTGTGACAGAGAAGCTTACGTTCACGCGGTTGCGCTCGATGGGAGTCACCGTGGTCACAACTTCGGCGGCATACATGCTCTTGTTGATGTACTGGCGCTTGAGTTCCTGCTCGGCACGGTCCACCAAGGCTTTGTCAAAGGGGCGGCCATCGGTCAGGCCGATCTCGCGCAGCGCCTTCTTCAGCACATCCTTGTCAAACTCCTTGGCGCCCACAAAGTCCACATCAGCAATGGTGGGACGCTCTTCCACAATAACTACCAACACACCATTGTTGGCTTCAATGCGCACATCCTTGAAAAGCCCCAAAGCGAACAGAGCTCTGATGGATGCCGCCGCCTTGTCGTCTGTGTAGGTATCCCCCACACGCACCGGCAAAGACGCAAAGATAGTCCCCGCTTCGACGCGCTGCAGGCCTTCGACCCGAATATCGCGAACAGAAAAAGGTTCCAAAGCCAAGGCCGCCTGCGCCACCAGGCCCACCGCCAAGGAACACACTACAGCACGCATAGAAGATCGGTCGAAATGCATAGTTACCAATTCAAAACTCTGGATATCCGCTCACCGGATTCGTTGGGCTGGGCATTAGCCCAGCAAATGTGTCAGGTCATTGAAAACCGCGACGGACATCATCATCAACAAAATGACCAGCCCGACGCGCTGCAGTTGCTCCATCCAGGCATCCGAGACAGCTTTGCCGGCCAGCAACTCCCAAAGATAATACATCAGGTGACCCCCATCGAGCACTGGCAGCGGCAGGAGGTTGAGCACGCCCAGGCTGATGCTAATCAACGCCAAAAACACCAAAAACTGGGACCAGCCCAATGCGGCGGATTTGCCCGCATAGTCTGCAATGGTCAAGGGACCACTGAGATTTTTGAGCGAGACTTCACCAATCGCCATCTTGCCCATCATGCGCAGGGTCAAGGCCGATACCTCCCACGTGTGCTGCAAGGCACGCGAGAAACCCTCGACCACACCATAGTGCACATCGACCATCGCTGGCATCGCACCAATCATGGCATTCACCCGCCCAACCGCTACAGCCCCAATCTGCTCACGCGTCGGCGTAACAGACACAACCAATTGCCGCCCTGCGCGCAGCAATATCCATCGCTGCGCTTTTGGCGAAGGCTCGACGCTGGAGCGAATGATTTCGCGCAAATGCGCACCGTCACGGACCACCACGTTGTCAACCTGCAGAACGACATCTCCATCCTGCAAACCAGCCGCCGCGCCTGCCCCGCCCGCCCGCACATCACCCACCACAGCGGAGGACCAAGGTCCCATCCATCCAATTTTGCGAAACAGCTCAGCGTCCGCGGTACGAGCATCCAACGCGCCAAAGTTCAAGCGTTTTTGCGCGACTGGGCCCGTGGCAGAGGACTGATACTCCACAAGAAGACTTTCGTGAGCCAACGCATGACGGGTCAACTGCCAGCGAAAATCCTCAAATGAATGGACGGGTTGCAGACTGGCCTCAGTGGTACCTGCACGCAACACCCGCTCGCCACCTTCGAAACCTACCCCCTCAGCCAGCGATCCCACAACAGGTTTTGACAGTTTCGCCTCGAACTCCTGCATGCCCGTCCAATTCACCACCGAGTACAACAACACGGCCAGCAGCAAATTCGCGGCTGGCCCCGCTGCCACGACTGCAGCACGCACTTTCAACGGTTGGGTATTGAACGCCAAATGTCGGTCTGTCGGGTCGACGGCGCCCTCCCGTTCGTCGAGCATCTTGACGTAGCCACCCAGTGGCAATGCGCCGAGAACAAACTCAGTACCGGAGCGGGCCGACGTCCAGCCCCAAATCTTGGGACCAAAGCCTACAGAAAACCTCAGCACCTTGACACCCGAGGCCACCGCCATGGCGTAATGCCCCCACTCGTGGACCGCTACCAAAATGGCAATCGCAACAATGAAAGAAGCGACGGTCAGCATGGGTTGGAGTCCAATTCAGTGCGCCAGCCGACGACTCAGCTGCTCAGCAGACTGCCGCGCGCGCGCATCCAAGGCGATCAAATCCCCCACCGACCCCGGTGGTTCAGGCTGGACTTGGGCCAAAGTTTCCACATTCACGCGGTGAATCTGGTCAAAACGTATTTCTCGATTTAAGAATGCTGCCACGGCGACTTCATTGGCCGCATTCAAGACTGCCGTGGTACCAGGGGCTCCATTCAGTGCGTCCCAAGCCAGTTGCAAACCGGGGAATCGGGCACGATGGTCGTTCAAATCCATGGACTCGAATGTCAAAGAAGACATCGCCGCGAAATTCAGAGGAGTCGCACCAGATTCCACCCGTTGCGGCCATGACAGTCCGTAAGCAATAGGGCCGCGCATATCCGGGGTCCCCAATTGGGCCACCACCGAGTTGTCCACGAACTGCACCATGGAATGAATCACGCTTTGAGGATGTATCACTACCTGGATCTGCTCAGCAGAAACGCCAAACAAGTACCGGGCCTCAATCACCTCCAGCGCCTTGTTCATCATCGTGGCCGAATCGACTGAGATCTTGCGCCCCATGACCCAATTGGGGTGGGCACAAGCCTGTTCGGGAGTCACATCCACGAGAGAGGAAGGCGACCGCGTGCGAAAAGGTCCGCCCGAAGCGGTCAAAATAATCTTGTCCACACAGGATACCCACCGGGTCGGGTCCTCGGGCAGCGATTGAAATATAGCGGAATGTTCGCTATCGATGGGCAGCAGGGTTGCTCCACCAGCACGCACCGCATCCAGAAACAGCTGCCCGCCTACAACCAAAGCTTCTTTATTGGCCAACAACAGGCGCTTGCCGGCACGTGCTGCTGCGATGCAAGGGCCGAGCCCCGCAGCACCCACGATGGCAGCCATCACCGTATCAGCCTCCGGATGCGAGGCCACTTCTTCCAGAGCCGAGGGGCCCCATAGAACTGCCGTGCGGCTTCCAGCAGCTTTCAGCTTCGTTTGTAATTCACGGCCATGCAACTCGCTGGACATGACTGCAAAAACCGGCGCATGCTCCAGGCACTGCGCCATCAGCAAATCCACACGCGTAGCAGCGGTCAATGCAAAGGCCCGAAACCGGAGAGGGTGACGAGCCATAACATCCAGTGTATTGACACCGATGGAGCCCGTGGAGCCCAGCACCACGACCTGGCGCTGTCTCTGTGCTGCTGCTTGCGTCATAAGGTATGCAACATCATGGCGAGTGGGATCACTGGTAGCAGGGCATCCAGTCGATCCAACACGCCACCGTGACCTGGGAGCAAGTGGCTGCTGTCCTTGGCCCCAGCACTGCGTTTGATCAAGGACTCCACCAAATCACCGACCACGCTCCACGCCGCCAAAAACACCGCGGCCAATGCGGTCACTGCAGGACTGATATTTGACATTTGCTGATAAAGGCTGGGCGTAGTAGCCCCCAGAGTCCGTTCTGCCCATGGCCAAACAAAGGCACAAATCAGCACACCGGCAACACCTCCTGCCACACCTTCCCAAGTCTTGCCCGGGCTAATAGACGGCGCCAGCTTTCTTTTGAAAATACGCCCACCCATTAAACGGCCTGAAAAATAGGCAAATACATCCGCAATCCAAACCAACAACAATACAGAAAACAAAAAATTGTTCCCTAGATTGCGTGCTTGCGCTACGGCCAACCAAGCCGCACAAAGTGCCACCATGCCCACAGACCACCGCACAAGCTGGGGAGTCTCCCTCCAGGCAGCCACTCCGCGAAACAGCAGCCAGCCGCCGCCCAACACCCAAGCGGCCCCGACAACCAACCAAACTTCGCGCAATGGCAGGCTTACCCAGCCCGCCGCCCAAAACCATACACCCACTGCAGCACAAAGCAGTCCCGAGCCCCATGCCTGGACCGCACCGATCTGATTTAACCGCGCCCACTCCCAGCCCCCGGCGGCAATCAGTAGCAGCGCCACCGCCTGAAAGGCTAGCGGATTGGGATAAAACACAGCCGGCAACAACACTGCCAGCAACAGGATGGCGGTGATTACTCTTTGCTTCAGCATGCGTAGTCCTTGTTCACTTGGCTTGCGGAACATCCGCCACGATTTGCTCTGAGGTTTTCCCGAACCGGCGCTCCCGCGCATGGAACTCAAGCAAAGCAGCATCCAAAGCTGCTTCATCAAAATCGGGCCAAAACAGGGGGCTGAAAACCAACTCGGTGTATGCACACTGCCACAACAGGAAATTGCTAATGCGGAACTCCCCACCGGTGCGAATCAGCAAATCGGGATCAGCCACGTGTGCCAGAGCCAAGGCCGAGGACAAGGAGGCTTCATCAATCGAGGCTCCAGATTGGGCAAGTTGACGCGCGGCCTGGACAATATCCCAACGCCCACCATAGTTGAAACACACATTCAGCGCCAAGCGGCTGTTGGAACTGGTTTCGGCTTCCGCATCAGAGAACCCTTGCTGCACCCGCGCTGACAAACCAGTTCGGTCGCCAACGAAACGCAATCGCACGCCGTCCTGCTTCAGCTGAGAAACCTCTTTGGCGAGCGCACCGGCCAAAATGTCCATCAAGCCAGATACTTCTTCAGCAGGTCGATTCCAATTTTCCGAAGAGAACGCAAAAACTGTGAGTGCTTCAATGTGCCGGTGTGCACAGGCACGCACAATTTTTTTGAGAGCCTCTACGCCCTGCTTGTGCCCAGCTATGCGGGGCAAAAAACGCTTGGAAGCCCAACGTCCATTTCCGTCCATGACGATGGCCACATGCCGTGGCCCTGCAACGTGGGCTGCCATAGCGATGCGGGGTCAAACCGCCATGATGTCTTGCTCTTTGGAAGCCACCAGACGGTCAATTTCGATAATGTGCTTGTCCGTGGCCTTTTGGACGTCCGCCTCACAGCGCTTCTGGTCATCTTCCGATGCCAGTTTTTCTTTCACCAGCTTCTTGACTGCTTCATTAGCATCGCGGCGCAGATTGCGCACGGCCACTTTGGAGGCCTCACCTTCCGTGCGAACCACCTTGGTAAGTTCGCGACGACGCTCTTCGGTCATGGCGGGCATTGGCACACGAATCAAATCTCCCATGCTGGAAGGATTCAGCCCCAGATCGCTGTCGCGAATGGCTTTTTCAATCTTGGCGCCCATGCCTTTTTCCCAAGGCTGCACGCTGATTGTTCGTGAGTCCAAGAGAGAGAGATTAGCCACTTGGCTGATGGGCAGCATGGCACCGTAGTAATCTACTTGAACCGTATCCAACAGGGCAGGATTTGCCCGTCCGGTACGGACTTTGGTCAGGTTGTTTTTGAGCGCCGCAATGGATTGATCCATTTTGTTCTCAAGATTCTTTTTGATGTCTTCAATTGACATGATTTTTCCCTCAGATCAACTCAACCAGACAGCCCGTCAGCGGGCCTCAGACGTGAACCAGAGTACCTTCATCTTCCCCAAGCACAACACGCTTCAATGCACCGTGCTTAAAGATGGAGAACACCTTTATCGGCAGCTTCTGATCGCGGCACAGTGCGAACGCCGCCGCATCCATGATGCCCAGATTTTGCGTCATGGCAGTATCAAAGGTAATGCTGGCATAGCGCGTAGCAGACACATCTTTCTTGGGGTCCGCTGTGTAAACACCGTCCACCTTCGTGGCTTTCAGGACAATCTCTGCCCCAATTTCTGCACCACGCAAAGCAGCTGCCGTGTCGGTGGTGAAAAACGGATTTCCAGTACCAGCGGCAAAAATAACTACCTTGCCTTCTTCAAGGTACTGCAGGGCCTTGGGGCGCACATAGGGTTCAACCACCTGCTCAATCCCGATGGCAGACATCACGCGCGCCGTCAATCCCGCCTTGTTCATGGTGTCACCCAAGGCCAAGGCATTCATGACAGTGGCCAACATACCCATGTAGTCCGCCGTGGCGCGGTCCATGCCTACTGAGCCACCGGCCACACCGCGGAAAATATTGCCCCCGCCAATCACAACGGCAACCTCCACCCCCAGGTGGGTTACTTCGGCGATCTCATCCACCATGCGAACAATGGTGTCGCGGTTAATGCCGAATTGATCATCCCCCATCAAAGCCTCGCCCGACAGCTTTAGCAATATGCGCTTGTAGGCGGGCTTTTCTTGGCTCATGAGGGACTCCGATAGGGAATGAAAGGTTAGGGTAAACGGTTTAAGCAGCTTGCTTGGCAGCGGCGACTTGTGCAGCCACTTCTGCAGCGAAGTCATCAACCTTCTTCTCAATGCCTTCACCGACCACGTACAGGGTGAAACCCTTCACGGTGGTGTTGACCGACTTCAGCATTTGCTCTACGGTCTGCTTGTCGTTCTTCACGAAAGGCTGGTTGAACAACGAGACTTCCTTGAGGAACTTTTGCACGCCGCCTTCGATGCGTTTGGCCACGATTTCAGCGGATTGCACTGGCTTGCCAGCAGCAGTTGCCACGGCAGCATCTTCCGCAGCTTTGGCGGCCGCCACAGAGCGCTCGCGCTCTACCAGCTCTGCCGGAACTTGGTCAGACGACAGGGACACAGGCTTCATCGCAGCCACGTGCATCGCCACATCTTTTGCAGCCACTTCTTCACCTTCGAACTCCACCACCACGCCAATGCGGGTGCCGTGCAGGTAAGAAGCCAGCTTGGTGGAACCGTCGAAGCGCTTGAAGCGGCGGAAGGTCATGTTCTCGCCGATCTTGCCGATCAGACCTTTGCGCACGTCTTCCAACGTTGGGCCAAAACCGTCTTGCTCGTAAGCCAGAGCGCTCAAAGCGGCGACATCAGCGGGATTGTGCTTGGCAACCAGCGCAGCGGCCGCGTTGGCCAATGCCAGGAAGCTATCGTTTTTGGTCACAAAGTCGGTTTCGCAGTTGACTTCGATCAGGGCACCCGCTGTACCTTCGAGCGCGGTGGCGACCACGCCTTCGGCGGTCACGCGGGCGGCGGCTTTACCGGCCTTGCTGCCCAGTTTCACGCGCAACAACTCTTCCGCTTTGGCCATGTCGCCCTCGGCTTCAGTCAGGGCTTTTTTGCATTCCATCATGGGGGCATCGGTCTTGCCACGCAGTTCTGCCACCATGCTTGCTGTAATTGCTGCCATTTGGATTCTCCGTAATTCAGTAGTTTAAATAAGAGCTAAAAAAAAGGGGCAACAAAGCCCCCTTTTTAGGGTGAAAAGCTGCTTAAGCAGACGCTTCACTCACTTCAACAAACTCGTCGTCGCCTTCAGCAGCAACAGCCTTCACGACATCGTCAACGGCGTTGGCGCGGCCTTCCAGGATCGCATCGGCGATGCCGCGGGCGTACAAAGTAACGGCCTTGGAGGAGTCATCGTTGCCAGGGATCACATAGTCAATGCCTTCGGGCGAATGATTGGAGTCCACCACACCGATCAGGGGGATGCCCAGCTTCTTGGCTTCTGCGATAGCAATCTTGTGGTAACCCACGTCGATCACAAAAATCGCATCTGGCAGCGTGTTCATGTCCTGAATGCCACCGATGTCTTTTTCCAGCTTTTCCAGTTCGCGGGCAAACATCAGTTGCTCTTTCTTGCTCATGCTATCCAGACCAGCTTCCTGCTGGACCTTCATATCCTTCAGACGCTTGATGGAAGTCTTGACGGTTTTGAAGTTGGTCAGCATGCCGCCCAGCCAGCGTTGATCGACGAAGGGAACGCCTGCGCGCTGGGCTTCTGTGGACACGATTTCACGGGCTTGACGCTTGGTACCCACCATCAGGATGGTGCCGCGCTTGGCGGACAATTGGCGGACAAACTTCGCCGCTTCCTGGAACATCGGCAACGATTTTTCCAGGTTGATGATGTGGATTTTGTTGCGGTGACCGAAGATGAACGGGGCCATCTTGGGGTTCCAGAAGCGGGTTTGGTGTCCAAAGTGAACGCCGGCTTCCAGCATTTCGCGCATAGTAACTGCCATATTTAACTCCAAAGGTTAGGTCTTAAAGCCGGTCCGCTCATTGCCGCGAAGCCCTGCTTCAACAACAACACCTTGGCTGGACCGGTTTGCGATTTACTTGCCTAACAGCGGAACGCTCTCAGCAAAGCCTATCGAGTATACCACGCTGACTTTTTCCGCTCGAAGGCCGCTCTCCGGACACGTAACAATCGACTTCTGAGGCCACTTGCGGGAAAACCGCCCCCGGCTTGTGAAAAAATACGGATATGGGCGACCAACACGGCGCCAAGCGGTTACAGAAAGAAACAATGAAGATTGCAGTAGTGGGCGCTGGAGTGGTGGGCATTGCAACGGCCTATGAGCTGGCGCTGGACGGGCACTCCGTTACCGTGCTCGAAAAAGCAGCCGCGGCCTGCGAAGGTGCCAGCTTTGCCAACAACGGCGTGGTCGCACCCAGCTTCACCCAGCCGTTTTCCTCCCCCGAATGGCATGCCAACGGCTTTGCACGCCTGCTGCGCAGTGCGCGGCGCCTGTCTCGCACGCCCTGGAAATCTGCGCAGCAGCTGAAATGGCTACGACGTTGGACCAAACTGCACGCCCCTACGGCCTATGACGAGATACAACGTGCTGGCCAACAACTGTCCGCTTACAGCACTGAACGTTTGACCCATATTGCGGACGCCTGCAAGCTCGAACTGGAGCGAAGCGAAGGCCAATTGCTATTGCTGCGCTCTGCCACCGCCCCGAACGAATTGCAAGCAGTGGTGGACGCGCTGAAAGCCCAAGAGATCACGTGCAAGCTGCTCACCCCCGAAGAAGCCCGCAAGCATGAACCTGCGCTGCACTCAGCCGCCCCATTTCAGGGCGCGCTGTGGCTACCGGGGAATCTGATTATCAATTGCAGACAGTTTGCCCTCTTGCTGCGCCAGGAAGCCCAACGGTTGGGTGTGCAATTCCGCTTCAACACGGCCGTGACACAGCTGCAAACACATGCCAAACCCAGCCTGGATCTGGTCACTGATGGCGAACGCGAGACGCAGGCTTTTGACCATATTGTTTTTTGTACAGGTGGTTTGCCAGACTTGCTTCCCGCCGCGTTGCGACAGCGGGTACCCATGATGGCACTGCATGGCTATGTGCTGAGCGTGACGGTCCGCGAACCCCTCAATGCACCGCGCAGTGCAGTGCAGGATCTACAGACCGGTCTCACCATCAACCGACTTGGGCAGCGTATCCGCGTGAGTGGCGGTGCCGAACTGGGTGACGACACAGGCACCAAAGACGATGCCACCGTCAACCAGCTGTACCGTGCGCTCGAGCAGTACTACCCCGGCGCGGCCAATTACCCGTCGGGCACCCAGGTCTGGCGCGGAACGCGTCAGCTGGTGGCAGACGGCATGCCCTTGATTGGCCCCAGTGGGCTGCCGGGCGTCTCATTGAACCTTGGACACGGCGCCAACGGCTGGACGATGGCCTGCGGCTCGGCACGGCTGTTGGCAGACATGGTGGGCGCCAAGGAGGCGGCCTTTCCTACCTCGCATCTGTTGCCCACGCGATTTTTGGCATAAAAAGTGTTGTCCTTGGGCAAAATGTACTGACACAATCCAGCCAGGGAGATGTTCAGCCCATGAGTCCAGAGCTTTCACAAAAACTTGCCGCCGCCGTGGACGGCATGCCCGCGTTTCCCAAAAGTGTGCAGCGCATCTTGGAGTTAACGCGCGACGTCAACAGCACACCCAAAGATTTGGTCGATGTCATCGACAAAGACCCGGTAGTCACGGTCAAGATCCTCAAAGTCGTCAATTCGGCGTATTACAGCCTGCCCAAGCAAGTCACTTCCATTGGTCATGCGGTGGTGTACCTGGGCTTCAACACCATCAAAAACCTGGCCTTGAGCATCGCTGCCATTGGCATGCTGCCCAAAGACAATGCCGCCGGCTTTGATGTGAACCAGTACTTGCTGCACTCGCTGGCAACGGCAGGTATCGCCAAGCAACTGGCCCTCAAGGTCAACGATGCAGACCCCATGGACTGCTTCATCGCTGGATTGCTACACGACTTCGGCAAGGTGGTGTTTGCGCAATTCATGCCGGCAGAATTCAAGGCGGCCCTGCAAATCAGCCGCGAGACCCAAAGCTCCCTGCACGCTGCCTTGCAAACCACTATTGGCGCTGACCATGCGGTAGTAGGTGCCATGCTGGTCGAAAAGTGGCGATTTGCCCCCCATTTGATTGACACCATCCGGCATCAGCGCGTGGACGACCTCAAAGATACGGACATGATTGCCTGCGTGTTCGCCGCCAACCAGATCAGCAAGAAATTGCAGTTCGGTTTTGCAGGCAACTATGGCATTGAAGAACTCCCGCCCGGTGTCCAAAAGCGGCTGGGCGGTACCCTGGATCAGGTCATTGCATCGATGGGGGACTTGAACACCCTGTTCGAAGAAGCCCAAGTGTTTGCCAAACTATGAAGGAAACGGCATGAAGGTGAAGTTCTGGGGGGTACGCGGGTCCATCGCATCGCCTGGGCCGAAAACGGTTCGCTATGGGGGCAATACCACCTGCATCGAGATCCGCACCGACAACAACGAGCTGATCATCCTGGATGCCGGAACGGGCATTTTCCCCCTGTCGCAGACACTGCTGGCCGAAATGCCGGTAACGGCCAATGTGCTGATCACCCACTCCCACTGGGACCACATCCAGGGACTTCCTTTCTTCATTCCGAACTTCATTCCCGGCAACACCCTGCGCCTGCACGGCTGCTTCGACCCGGTATCGGGCAAAGGCATCGAGCAGGTCATGGCCGTGCAGCTCCAGTACAGCTACTTCCCGGTGCGCGAAGCTGAAATTAAGGCCCGCATTGAGTACGTGACCCTGATGCCAGACCAGCCGATCCAGATCGGATCGGCCACCGTCACCCCCTGCCTGCTCAACCACCCGGTGATTGATTTTGGTTACCGCATTGAATGCAATGGCAAGTCAGTGTTCTTCACGGGCGACCACGAGCCGCCCTACAACATTTACGAACCCGGTGACGAGGCCTATGCGGAATACCAGGTGTTCGTGGATGAAAAAGAACGCTCCATCCAGGATGCCATCCGCGGCGTGGACGTCTACATTGCAGACAGCTCCTATACCGATGCCGAATACCCTGCCAAAAAAGGGTGGGGCCACGGCACCTTCAGCAGCAGCATTGCCAGCGCCCATGGTGCAGGCGCCAAACTGCTGTTTTGCACCCACCACGAGCCCACACGAAGTGACGATGCGCTCGAAGCGGCATTTGCCGAAGCACTGAGCACCAACGCCGCACTGACCCAGGGCATGGACGTTCGCCTGGCGCGCGAAGGCGATGTCTACGAATTCTGAGTGGGTACTGGGCCCGCAAGGCCCAGTTGCACTGCGTGCTTACCCGCTGTGCACCGTGCAGCAATCCCGGGCCCTGGAAACCCAGGCAGCCAGCGCCCTCCCCGACCACACCCTGATGCAGCGCGCTGGCCTGGCACTTGCCCGGCTCGCCCTGGCCCATGCGCCCCACGCACACAGCTTTTGGGTGGCATGTGGGCGTGGCAACAACGGGGGGGACGGCCTGGAGGCCGCCATACACCTGCACCGCTGGGGAAAAGTGGCCGTCGTCACCTTGCCGGAAGGTACCAATGCCTTGCCGGCAGACGCCGCGCGTGCCCTGCAACGTGCGCGCGACGCAGGCGTAGTGTTTGTGGATACGCAACCTACCGATTGGGACGTCTGCATAGACGCTTTGCTGGGCATCGGTTTGCGCCACGCACCCGATGGGGCCACGCTGCAATACATGCGTGCCATTCGCGCCGGGTCGGGCCTGGTGGTGGCGGCCGACCTTCCGAGCGGGCTGCAGGCGGACACAGGACAGCCTCCCGGTGAATGTGTGCGGGCGGACGTAACCCTGTCCTTTCTCGCCCTCAAGCCAGGCTTGCTCACCGCGCAGGGGCGCGACCTGTGCGGAGACCTCTGGCTCAACACCCTGGACGTTGAACCATCGACCTCGCCCTGCGCGTGGATCAACGCCCCCCAGATGCCTGCGGAACGCCCTCACGCGTCCCATAAAGGTTCCTTTGGCGACGTAGGCGTGCTGGGCGGTGCCACCGGCATGGCCGGCGCTGCGCTCCTGGCCGCCAGCGCGGCGCTGCATGCCGGTGCTGGGCGGGTGTACCTGGGGCTGCTGGACGCCACACAAGCGGGTGGTGCACTGGCGGCGCACCCCGAGCTGATGGTCAAGCCCCTGGCGCAGTGGAATTTGCATGCCATGTCGGTGGTGGCGGGTTGTGGCGGCGGCACAGACATTGCCACACATCTGCCAAATCTGATTCAAAACGCCCAGAACTTGGTCATGGACGCCGACGCGCTGAACGCACTTGCAACCCAGCCGGCCTGGACCACCGTGGTCAAGGCACGCAAGCCAGGCAGCACCGTGCTCACTCCGCATCCGCTGGAGGCCGCACGCCTGCTGGGATGCACCACAGCGGCCGTGCAGGCGGACCGCCTGGCCAGTGCCCATGCACTGGCGGCCCAATTCGACTGCACGGTCATTCTGAAAGGGTCCGGCAGCGTGATCGCCACGCCAGGCCAGGCAGCCCATATCAATCCCACCGGCAATGCGCGGCTGGCTACGGCTGGAACCGGAGACGTGCTGGCGGGCTTGGTGGGCAGTCTTTTGGCGCAAGGCCATGACGGCTGGCAGGCCGCTTGCCAGGGCGTCTATCGCCACGGGGCAGTGGCAGATGGATGGCAACACCCCCATGCGTTGACGGCAGGTGAGCTGGCCCGAAGCCTATAGAGACCGCCAACCATCGGCCCGTTGCCTGTCAGGTCACGGGAACCAAAAATTCACGGCTGATATGGGCGCCCAGGTCATTCACGCGGTCCAGGAACTGCGTGAGGTAGGCGTGCAGGCCAGTGGCGAGGATTTCGTCGATGCGGCCGAACTGCAGCTCGGCGCGCAGCTTACCGGCGCGGCGCAGGGTTTCGCTGTTCGGGTCGCTGGCCACCAGGCTCAGGTTGTTCACCACCTCGTTCAGGCTGGCGTGCAGGGAGCGCGGCATGTCGGGTTTGAGGATCAGCAGTTCGGCCACGCGCTCGGGCTTGATGACATCGCGGTAGACCTTGCGGTAGACCTCAAAGCCCGAAACGCTACGCAGGATCGCGCTCCAGTGGTAGAAGTCGTACTCTTGGTCCTTCTCGCTGGCGGCGCCAAAGAAATCGCTTTGCACGGCGTGGAATTTCACATCCACCAGACGTGCCGTGTTGTCGGCCCGCTCCAGGAAGGTACCCATGCGCATGAAGTGCAGGGCCTCGTCCATCAGCATGGTGCCCACCGTGACGCCACGCGACAGGTGGGAGCGGAACTTCACCCACTCAAAGAATTGGGCCGGGTCTTTCTCAAACTCCCCAGTCTTGATCATGCGTTTGACTTCGAGCCAGGTGGTGTTCTGCGTTTCCCACACCTCGGTGGTCAGCGTGCCGCGCACGGCGCGTGCATTCTCACGCGCGGCACTCAGGCAGGACATGATGGAAGACGGATTGCTCTCGTCCTTGACCATGAAATCCATGACCTCACGCGCCTGAATTTCGCCATGGCGCTCCTGGTAGCTGTAGAGCAATTCGCTGATGGACAGCAGACCCTGCCAGCCCAGTTGGGCCACGGCCTGGGATTGGGGCAACAGCGATGTCTGGTAGTTCACATCCAGCATGCGCGCAGTGTTCTCCGCCCGCTCGGTGTAACGGGACATCCAGAACAGGTGGTCAGCGGTTCTTGACAACATAAGGTGGTTCCTCCGCAGTTCGCTTATTGTTTTTGGGTTTGGGTCGCAGTGGCCACCGCAGGTGCATCGTCTTCCAGGATCCAGGTGTCCTTGGTACCCCCGCCCTGTGAGGAGTTCACCACCAGCGAGCCGTCCTTGAGGGCTACGCGGGTCAGGCCACCGGGCACCATCTGCACCGTCTTGCCGCTCAGCACATAAGGCCGCAGATCGATGTGGCGCGGTGCAATGCCACTCTCCACAAAGGTCGGGCAGCTGGAGAGGCTGAGCGTGGGTTGTGCGATGTAGCCACTGGGGTTGGCTTCCAGCGCCTTGCGGAAGTCCTCAATCTCGGCCTTGGTGGATGCGGGCCCCACCAGCATGCCGTAGCCACCCGCACCGTGCACCTCTTTCACCACCAGGTCTTTCAGGTTCGCCAGCGTGTAGGCCAGATCGTCCTTGTTGCGGCACATGTAGGTGGGCACATTGTTCAGGATGGGCTTCTCACCCAGGTAGAACTCGATCATCTTGGGCACATAGGGGTAGATGGACTTGTCGTCTGCAATGCCGGTACCCACCGCATTGCAAATGGTCACGTTGCCCGCCTTGTAGGCGCCCAGCAGGCCGGCGCATCCCAGTGTGGATGTGGGACGGAACACCGTCGGATCCAGGAAATCATCGTCCACGCGGCGGTAGATCACGTCCACCCGGCGCGGCCCCCGAGTGGTGCGCATGTAGACGAAGTTGTCCTTCACAAACAGGTCCTGCCCTTCGACCAACTCCACGCCCATTTGTTGGGCCAGGAAGGCGTGTTCAAAGTAGGCGCTGTTGTACATGCCGGGCGTGAGCACCACCACCGTGGGCTCTGCCGTGGTGGCCGGGCTGCTGGCGCGCAGGGTTTCCAGCAACAGGTCGGGGTAGTGCGCAATGGGCGCCACCCGGTGTGCGCTGAACAGGTCCGGGAACAGCCGCATCATCATCTTGCGGTCTTCCAGCATGTAGCTCACGCCACTGGGCACGCGCAGATTGTCTTCCAGCACGTAGTACTCGCCGTTACCCTTGTCGTCCGGTGCGCGCACGATGTCGATGCCGCTGATTTGGGAATAGATGTTGTTGGGGACATCCACGCCCACCATCTCGGGACGGTACTGGGCATTGCCCTCGATCTGCTCGCGCGGGACGATGCCGGCTTTCAGTATTTCCTGGTCATGGTAGATGTCGTGGATGAAGCGGTTCAGCGCCGTGACACGTTGTGTCAGGCCCTTCTCCATGCTGGACCATTCGTGCGCGGGAATGATGCGGGGGATCAGGTCAAACGGAATCAGGCGTTCGGTGCCAGCGCCATCCTCGTCCTTCTCGCCGTATACGGCGAAGGTGATGCCCACGCGGCGGAAGATCATTTCCGCTTCTTCACGGCGCTTGGCCATCATGTCGCCAGGTTGGCGCGCCAGCCATTCGTCGTAAATCTTGTAGTGGTCTCGTATCTGCTTGCCCTGAGTGAAAAACTCGTAGGGAAGCTGGGTGTACATCTCGTCGAATTTCCGCATAAAAGACCTCTCTGAACACGCTGTATGCAAGCTTAGTGCCACGGCCCCTACGCTCTGCTTATGCACCACTATGGCACATGATGATGCCAGTAACGACGATCCTCCTCCCGGGAACATGCCACATTTTGGGGCTGCTCCGAGTGCCAGCGCATGGCACCACAACGGGGCGATGACACCAAATTGATGCGCGCCTGTGTATAGCGCTCCACCACCGGTGCCGCAGGGTGGCCAAAGCGGTTGCGATACCCGGCCTGCACCAGCGCCCATTGCGGCGCCACGGCCTGCAGGAATTCGGGTGTGCTGGAGGTCTTGCTGCCGTGGTGGGGTACCAGCAACACATTAGCATGCAGGTGGTTGGTGCCCTGCCAAGCCTGCACCAAACGTGCCTCTTGCGCCGCTTCAATGTCCCCCACCAACAGCGCAGTGCGGACACCATTGCTGATGCGCAACACGCAGGACAGCGCATTGGGTTTGGGCGGCGGGCTGGCCCCATAGTCGGCAGGCTGCGGGCTCAGCACCTCGAACTGCACACCGTCCCACTCCCAATGCTGACCAGCCTCACAGCGCTGGGCTGTGCGCAACTGCTGCAGGGGGTGATCGGCCTCGATCGAACTCAGCAAGGCGGCTCCGGGCTGCATGGCCAGCACAGCGGCGGCACCTCCCACGTGGTCGATGTCGCGGTGGCTGAGTACCACTGTGTCCAGCGCCACATCCAATGCTTTGAGCAATGGCACCAACACGCGGTGGCCCGCATCGCTCTCCAGGCTGTAGCGCGGCCCGGCGTCAAACAGCAGCGCGTGCTGGGCGGTGCGCACTAGCACCGCATTGCCTTGCCCAATGTCCGCCACCAACAGCTCGAACTGACCAGGAGCCGGCAAGGCCGGGCGCCACAGCAGCGTGACCAACACCAGCGGAACACCCAACGCCCGCACCTGCCAGGGCACGGGTAGCACCAACACAATGCCACCGATCACCGCCACAAGCCCCAACCCCGGGGGTGGCAGAGGAAGCGTCAGCGCCGCACCCGGCCACGTTGCCAACCAGGCCAGCCACTGCCACAACAAGGCGATGGCCCACACGGCGCCATCCCACAGCCCCGGCACCAGCGCCCCCAGCATGGCCAACGGCGTCACCACCAGCGTGACCCACGGAATCGCCAGCAAATTGGCCACCAGCCCCACCACGGACAGTTGCCCAAACAGCAGCAAGGTCAGCGGCGCCAATGCCAGCGTGATGACCCATTGTTCCCGCAGCATGGCCCATACCTTGGAGCCAAATCGGCCGGCAGCCCCCGTATCTTCTTTACGAGCAGCTCCTGAATCTGTAGCAAACAGCACGCCCACCGCGACAAAGCTAAGCCAGAACCCGGCCTGCAACAGCGCCCACGGGTCAAGCGCCACCACCACGGCGCAGGCCAGCATCCACACCAGCGGCCATGGCCAGCGCGCGCCCGAGAGGCGCAGCAGGGTCACAGTGGCCAGCATCAGGCAGGTGCGCTGCGCGGGCACGCCCCAGCCGGCAAACACCGCATAGGCACTGGCCAGCAGCACCCCGCCAACCAGCGCAGCAGACGGCGCAGGCACCGCCAGGCACAGGCGCCGTGAGCGCCGCCACAGCCAACCCGTGAGCCACGCCGCCCCCCAGGCAAACATGGTGATGTGGAGCCCGGAGATGGAGACCAGGTGGCTGACGCCCGTGGCCCGGAACACATCCCAGTCACTGCGGTCCACCGCGGCCTGATCCCCCACCACCAGGGCGGCCATGAGCCCGGCGGCGCGCCTGTCGGACACTGCCGCCAGAATGCGGTCGCGCAGTACCTGCCGCGCCAGCGCCACCGGGGCGCTCCAGGTCTGGGCCAGGCGCTGGGGCGGCACATCTTTGTCGCCCGCCCGCACATAGGCCGTAGCCTGCACGCCCTGCTCCCACAACCACAGTTCAAAGTCAAAGCCATGGGGGTTGATGCCTCCATGGGGTGCCTTGGGGCGCAGGGTCAGCGTCCAACGTTCGCCCGCCTGCACCTCGGCAGGTACGCGCTGCAACCCTGCATGCTCACCCGCCAGTGCATAGCCGCCGGCGTACCACCCCACATCCATGCGCGCCGGCACCTCCACGGCTCTGCCGTCCAGCAGCGCCTGCTCCACGGCCAGGCGAAAGCGCAGGCCCGCCTCCGAGCGCTGGGGCATGTCGGTCACCACGCCAGTCACGCGCAGATCAGCCCCCTCCAGGCTGGGGTTCAAGGTGCTACTGGCAAATGCCGCGGCACGCAGGCCGGTGGTACCAAAACCCAGCGCCATGCCAGCCAGCAACACCGCGCTCGCGGCATGCCGCAATGCTATTGTTTTAGGAGCTATCTGCGCATAAACGACGAGGGCTAGCAACCCAAGCCCTATGTAGACCCAGGCCGACCAGAGCTCGGACTGCAGCAACTGCAGTGCCGTCCCCAACACCACGCCCAGCAGCGCCGCAAACACCGTGCGGGGCCAGGCGCTGGTGCGATAGGCGACAGAGAACATGGCTGCATGCTAACCCGGCTCCGAGCACCTCCCGAGACGGCCTGCGGTATGGCGCAGGACTTGCTTTACCCCCTGTCAACATCGATTGTTAGTATGGTGTTGGTGCAGCTACCGCTGCACAGGCTTCCCAGTGAGATTACCGAGAGACCGGCCCATGTCCATTCACGCAGCGCTGAACCACGTCACCCACTACACCTACGACCGACTGGTCAATCTCGGTCCCCAGGTCATCCGCCTGCGCCCTGCCCCCCACTGCCGCAGCAAGGTGGTGTCGTATTCGCTCAAAGTCGAGCCCGCCACCCACTTCATCAACTGGCAGCAAGACCCGTTTGCCAACTACCAGGGTCGCCTGGTGTTCCCCGAAAAGACCAAGGAATTCAAGGTCACGGTGGACCTGGTGGTTGAGATGGCGGTCTATAACCCGTTTGACTTCTTCCTGGAACCCGAGGCCGAAGAATTTCCCTTCACCTACGCCCCCGAGCTCAAGCAGGAGCTGGCGCCCTACCTGGCCGCGGACCCGGTAACACCCCTGGTGCAGGCCTACCTGGACAAGATCGACCGCACCAAGCGGCGCAGCGTGATCTTTCTGGTCGACCTCAACACCATGGTCCACAAGTCGGTGGACTACACCATCCGCATGGAGCCTGGTGTGCAAACGCCGGAGGAGACGCTGGCACTGGGCTCTGGCTCTTGCCGCGACTCGGCCTGGCTGCTGGTGCAGCTGCTGCGCAACTGCGGGCTGGCAGCACGCTTCGTGTCAGGCTACCTGATCCAGCTCGCCCCCGATGTGAAGTCGTTGGATGGCCCCAGCGGCACCGAGGTCGACTTCACCGACCTGCACGCCTGGTGCGAGGTGTATTTGCCCGGCGCTGGCTGGATCGGTCTGGACGCCACCAGCGGACTGCTGGCGGGCGAAGGCCACATTCCGCTGGCCTGCACGCCGCAGCCCAGTGGCGCCGCCCCCATCGAAGGCGGCGTGGACAAATGCGAGGTCGAGTTCAGCCACCACATGCAGGTCACCCGCATCTACGAATCCCCGCGCGTCACCAAGCCCTACACCCCCGAGCAATGGGCCAGCGTGATGGCCTTGGGCGACAGGGTGGACGCCGAGCTGGTGGCGGACGACGTGCGCCTGACCATGGGCGGCGAACCCACCTTTGTGGCGGTGAATGACCGCGACGCCGCCGAATGGAACACCGATGCCCTGGGCCCCACCAAGCGTGGCTTTGCCACCGAGCTGGTGCACAAGCTGCGCGACGAATACGGCCAGGGCGGCTTCCTGCACTTTGGCCAGGGCAAGTGGTACCCCGGAGAACAACTGCCACGCTGGGCTCTCAACATCTACTGGCGTGCGGACAAACAGCGGGTGTGGAACAACCCCGCGCTGTTTACCGACGAACGCAAACCCACCCACTACACAGCTGAAGATGCGGGCTACTTCATCCGCACCCTGGCGGGCAAGCTGGGCCTGACCGACAAGTACGTGCAGGCCGGCTATGAGGACACCTGGTACTACCTGTGGCGCGAACGCCGCCTGCCCGTCAATGTGGACCCTTTCAACGCCAAGCTGGACGACGAGATGGAACGCGCCCGCCTGCGCCGCGTGTTCGAGCAAAAGCTCGACTCCGCCGTGGGCTATGTGCTGCCGCTGAAGGTGGCGGACTCGGCAGGCCTGAACCCCTCACTGGCCGGCCCCATGTGGACCACAGGCCCCTGGTTCTTCCGCGACGAGCGCATGTACCTCATGCCCGGCGACTCGCCCATGGGCTTGCGCCTGCCGCTGGACTCGCTGCCCTGGGTCAGCCAGGCCGACTACCCCTACATGGTGGAACGCGACCCCACGGTGGAACGCGGCGCGCTGCCCCAGCACTCCACGTTTGCCGCGCGCTATGCGCCTGCGGTGAAGGTGTCTGCATCTGGCTCGAGCGGCGTGTCGCCCACCGGCCTGCCCTACCTCGCAGGCAACCTGGCCGCGTCCGAAGCGAGCCGCAAGCTGCAAACCCCGGCAAGCGCCGCCCGCCATGGAGACAGCAGCGTTGCACTCAACGCCCAAAGTGCCCTTCAGCCGGAACCTGCGCGCTACGCCGAAGCACCCAGCCGCTTTGAATCCGCCCACTGGATCACACGCACCGCGCTGTGTGTGGAAGTGCGCGACCCTCGCCGGGCCAGCGGCCCCAAGGCCGAGGCCGTGGGCGAAAAGTCCGGCGTGATGTACATCTTCATGCCGCCGCTGGAGCGCCTGGAAGACTATCTGGACCTGCTCGCCGCGATTGAGGCCACCGCCACCGAGCTGAAAATGCAGATCGTGCTGGAGGGCTACCCGCCCCCGCGCGACCCACGCCTCAAGCTGCTGCAGGTCACCCCCGACCCCGGCGTCATCGAGGTCAACATCCACCCGGTCACCAACTGGAAAGAGCTGGTCTACAACACCGAGTTTTTGTACAACGCCGCGTTTGAGTCGCGCCTGTCGGCCGAGAAGTTCATGACCGACGGCCGCCACACCGGCACCGGTGGCGGCAACCACTTTGTGATGGGCGGCGCCACGCCGGCCGACAGCCCGTTCTTGCGCAAGCCCGAGCTGCTGGCCAGCCTGCTGCTCTACTGGCACAACCACCCGTCCTTGAGCTACCTGTTCAGCGGCATGTTTGTGGGCCCCACCAGCCAGGCCCCGCGCGTGGACGAGGCGCGCAACGACCAGCTCTACGAGCTGGAAATTGCCATCGAACAAATCTACAAGAACCGCGAGCTGTATGGCCAGACCATGCCGCCCTGGCTGGTGGACCGCACGCTGCGCAACATCCTCATTGACGTGACCGGCAACACCCACCGCAGCGAGTTTTCCATCGACAAGATGTATTCGCCCGACTCCAGCACCGGCCGCCTGGGCCTGCTGGAGCTGCGCGCGTTTGAAATGCCACCGCATCCGCACATGAGCAGTGTGCAGCAGCTCTTGCTGCGCGCGCTGGTGGCGCGCTTCTGGAAGACACCGTACAAGGCCCCCGTCACCCGCTGGGGCACCGAGCTGCACGACCGTTACATGCTGCCCACCTTCATCAAAATGGACTTTGACGACGTGATGGCCGACATGAACTTGGCTGGCTACGCGTTTGACAGCAGCTGGTTTGCCCCGCACTACGAATTCCGATTCCCACTGCTGGGCGCGGTCAAGGCGGCCGGCGTGGAAATGACGCTGCGCAACGCGCTGGAGCCCTGGCATGTGATGGGCGAGGAAAGCTCGGCCGGCGGCACCGCGCGCTACGTGGACTCCAGCCTGGAGCGCATTGAAATACGTGTAACCGGCCTGAACGAAAGCCGTTATGTGGTGACCTGCAATGGCCAGGCCCTACCCATGCAGAGCACAGGCACCGTGGGCGAATTTGTGGCCGCTGTGCGCTACAAGGCCTGGAACCCGCCCAGCAGCCTGCACCCCACCATCGGCGTGCACGCACCGCTCACGTTCGACATCGTGGACACCTGGATGAAGCGTTCGCTGGGCGGCTGCCAGTACTTTGTGGCCCACCCCGGCGGGCGCAACTACGACACCTTCCCTGTGAACAGCTATGAGGCAGAGAGCCGCCGCCTCGCCCGCTTTGCGGCCATGGGCCACACGCCCGGCACGCTGGTAGTGCCACCCGCCACCATCCATGTGGCAGGCAGCAAGGAATTCCCGTTCACCCGGGATTTGCGCAGGGGCTAGACGCCCACTGGACAAATAAGGCGTTAGCCCCCGTGGAATATGCGCAAGCAGCTATCGAATAGATAGCGCTTCTGCTGTTCTCGGTGCCAGCATAGTGCTGGCGCGCTTGGTGAGCTGATGAAAGACTGCGGGTAGTGCAGAGGGGGCAGCTTTGCGGCGAAAGCCGACATTCAAATATTCACCCGAATGGGGGATGGGCTAGTGCCCACTGTGATGTGAGAATTGTTCGGATAAAAGCTGCGCTAGAAGATCCTACAAGTTTTGGCTTGACAGCACACACATTTCAAGCACGTTGAGGAGAACGCCGTATATGAAAGCGGCAACAGTAGCCCGAACCACCAAGTTCACTACCATCTTGGTGTTCACCGTTCTTGCAAGCGCCTGCCAAAACGGCCTTCAGGTGTCCTCCACTGACCGCGACAAAGTGTCTGCAATGTCCCAGGCAGGAAAGGCATATTACGAGGAGAAGTGCAAGACTGTTGCGGGCGAAAAAATCTATCGCACTGTGCCGGATGTTGAAGGCGTACTACTGATGAAGGTGCGGCCGGATCGCAGCCAGACCCAGTTGGAAGATCCAATGTGGCCCGGGGCTGCGTTTGCAATCGAAAGTTATGCCGATGATTACATCAAGACATTTTTGGGGTACGAGTATGGAACCGGCAATAACGACGGCAGCAAGAATCCAATTACTAGAGAGCATCGAGGATACATCGCACCTGAGAAACGCATGGGTGGCTTGCCCGGTTATCGCTATGTTGACGTGATAGATGCAGATGCCGCTGATGGTCAGCGTATTCGAATCAAGGGTATTTGGAAAGTAACAGGCAAAAAAGATGTCACGGCTTACAACGTCAAAGTCGAATTGGACAAGAACCCCAACTACGACTTGAACGTGTACAGCTACGTTCTCGATAAATCCTTCGCTACCGTACCGCTCCCTCGCTATGGAGTGACGTTTGAGGACCACGTCATTCCAGAGGAACGTGCCATCGGTGTAGCCAGCAGCACCGTCAAAGTGCTGGACTTAAAGACCAATGAAGTGCTCGCAGAGATGACCCGCTACGCGTATCGGCCTCGCGGCATACGCCTGACAGAGTGGCTGACCGCAAATAAATGCCCAGCCCACTACGTTGGCTCTGATGAAGCCACCCGTAAGTTTGTAGACAAAGTATTGATACCCAAGGGAGAGTAGAAGAATGACCGCACCGACCATCGCTGAATACCTGAAGTTCACCAGTGTCCAATTAAAAGCAGCCTGTAACATCTGATACGGCGATCGACGCTGACTTCCCATCAGTCGGTTCTTGGGCCTACTGTCCGCCGTCGAACGACTGCTTTGGAGCTTTGTGAAAGTCGGTTAACAGTCTGTAGACGCCTCGGCTTCGCGACGGTAGCGGTCTTACGACGGTGTCCTCCAGTTTGATACGAATTTGGCAATAACCACAGGAAATCCAATGTCCTTAACCCGCGCCTCGCTTAGCCTTGCACTCGTTGTTTGTGCAAGCGCAGCCTTTGCTGCTGACCAAATTCCGTCAGACTTAGTTGGTGTCTGGGCTACCGACGGCGCTGTGCTGAAAGGCCAACTGCTATTCGAGGGCCAAGCGATATATCTAGGCACGGATGGTGTTGGCGCCATCGTTGGCGGCCCACCGCCAATCGGGTTCAAAATTATCGCAACCTTCAATGCACAGAAGAACACACTTGAGTTCGACGTATACGAAGGTAAACAACGAGGCCCACACGGCTCGGTTACTTTCGACCTAATATCTAAAACCATTGATTCCGGTGCGCCGAAACATGACCAGTTGCACCGTAAATTCGACACTTTCCCAGATGAAACAAAGCGAGCGCTTGGCGTCATGTAACGACGGCTCACTCGTACGCAACGACTGCTTTGGAGCGCCGCGAATGTCTGCAGTCAGTCTATCGTCGCCTCAACCACGCAGCTAAAGCAGACCTTCGCAGAATCGACAGAATGGGGGAGATGATCTCTTTGGTCAGCATAAAGGACCACCCTATCCCTCGCACTGCGACATGTTCGTTTCCGACTCATTGACTCCGTAGTGTTCACTCCAGTTCTATCTGCGTACCAAATTAAGTTTTTCATCCAACGAAAGCCCATGAACCTCAAATACTCCCTATTACTCGCAGCAGCCTCTTTAATGCTGGCTTCATGCAGCGCACCGATGGCGAATAAATTCGCACCGTCAGACCCAGGCAGTGGTTATGTCTATGGGATTTTCCAGCTTCCTAAGTCAGACCAGAACTGCAACTTCGGAGCGGGCTTCATCCTCAAGGAGGTAGGGACTGCGGAGGAGCGGTTTCTGGCGTTCTCTAGGTCCGATCCCGTGTCTGTGTTCCCAATCCCACCCGGCAACTATCAAATCAAACAATTCGTCGCGAAGAACTGCTCAGGCTTGGAAGCGGATCGCAAAGACTTTTCTTCCCCGGTAGTTGCTGGGACGATTGAAGTAAAGCCTATGACCGCGCTCTACATCGGCAACTACGCAGCGCAAACATACATCGCCCCTGCTTCCAATGGCTCGGCAATGGAAATGTTGTTCTTGAGCCGCCTGTGCCGAGACCTTTCAATCACAACGGAAAAGTTCCGGACCGGTTGGCCCAACTTGTCCACACTCCAGTCTGTTGACGCCACATCGGGCGGGGAAGCTTGTATTCGCCCTGTTTCATGACAATCACCTAACGATTGCTTCGGGTCGCTGTGTGCGGGCGCCCACATGCCCGCCCTGTTGATGCTTTTCCGGTAACCACTCAACGGCGGCGCATTTTGGGCAACATGGCCAGAAGCACGCCGTCCTTGAGCACCAGGTGGTGAAAGATCGCAGCGCCGGCATGGGCAGCGGCCAGCCAGATGATGGCGTCGCCTAAAAAGCCATGCACATCGCCCCAGTCCGCCAGCTCGGCAATGGAGGAATTGGCGATGAGGGGCATCTGGTCCACACGCACGCCACCCAGCAGTGTCAGCGGATGCCCTTCGCTGCCCAACGCCAGAATGGCCGTCACGGGCAGCGCCAGCAGCAGCACCCACAGCGCAACGTGCACCAGCTTCGACGCCCACTGCATCCAGCCCGCCATGGCAAATTGCGGTGCAGCAGGCCGAAAGGCCACCCAGACCAGCCGCAGCAGGGTCAAGGCAAACACCAACAGACCCAGCGACTCGTGCCAAACGATGTCGCTGCGCGTGGCCGGGTCGACGCCATTTCGCATCAGGCGCCCAAACCCGCCGGGCCCAAGGATGAAGGCAATGGTCACGGCCACCGCCGTGATCCAGTGCAGGATACGACTCGCCGTGTCGTAGTGGGTCGAAGAGGTCTTGTTCATAGGTGGGTCCAAAGTGAATGAAGCCATTGTGAGCAACCATTGTTAACCGAACATTAAGGCATGGCTAGCCTTGCGTGAACCCGCTCGGCCGGGGCCTATCGACGTGCGGAGACGTACGGATTAACATGCGAATCACGTTGGAACAGCCAAAAAAGACTGGGATTTGAGAAAACAAGCATGCGAGTCGACCTGTCAGACGAGAGCTGGGCATTCCTCTCGACCAAGCCCGCTGGGCGCCGTGAGAACCGCTACGCATGGGTCGCCGTGCTGGCGTCTGCTCTGGTGTTCCTGTGTGCTGTGCCGTTTGCAAGAACACCGCTGGCCCAGTTTCCGGCCTTCATCCCCATCTATGTGTCCTGCCTGGTGATCTGTGACCTGATCACCGCAGCTCTGCTGTTCGGACAGTACAGCGTGTTGCGCTCATGGGCGCTGTTGGCAGCGGCAACGGGGTATCTGTTCACCGCCTGCGTCACCATCACCTATGCCATCATTTTTCCCGGCCTGTTTGCCCCACCCGGCCTGTTTGGCGCCGGCCCGCAGAGCACGTCGGCCTTGTACATGTTCTGGCACGCAGGGTTTCCGCTGTTTGTCATGGCCTACACGCGGTTGCAGACCAACGGTGCCAGCCCTGCACTCCCACTGCCCGGCGGACGCTCGCGCCAGAAGGCCCGCGTACCCATTTTGGGCAGCGTTGGCGCGGTTCTGGCCGTGGTACTGGCCTACTTCGTCTTTGCCACCCGCGGCCAAGCCTACATCCCCGAGTTTCTCCAAGGCAACGTGACCACCGCCCTGGGGCATGGCGTGCTGATCGGTGTGTGGCTGCTGAGCTTGGTCGCACTGGCGGGCCTCTGGCGTCGCAAGCCCCACACCGTGCTGGACGTCTGGCTGATGGTGGTGATGTGCGTATGGCTGTTCGATATCGCATTGGCTGCACTGCTGAATACCGGTCGCTACGACCTGGGCTGGTATGTGGGGCGGATTTACGGCCTGCTGGCCGCCAGCTGTTTGCTCATGGTGCTGCTCATTGAGGATGGCAAGCACTATGCCCAATTGGTGCGCCTCTCGGTGGCCCTGCGTGCGGCCAACACGCAATTGGCCCATTTGTCCCGACACGACGGTCTGACTGAACTGGCCAACCGGCGCTTTTTCGACGAGTACCTGGCCGAGCAGATTGCCGTGGCGGGTCGTTACAACCGTGCCCTAGCCCTGGTCATGTGCGATGTGGACCAGTTCAAGGCCTACAACGACCACTATGGCCACCAGATTGGCGACGCCTGCCTGCAGCAAGTGGCAGCGGCTATCCAGTCGTGCTGCAACCGCCCGGCGGACAAGGCCGTGCGCTATGGGGGTGAAGAATTTGCGCTCATCCTGCCAGACACCGAGCTGGCCGGGGCGGCCCGCATTGCAGAAGCCGCGCGTGAGGCGGTGTTGCGACTGCAAATTCCCCATGTGCAATCCTCCGTGGGCTCCCACGTCAGCATCAGCGGTGGTGTGGCGGTACTGCTGCTGCGCATGGACATGACGGCGCAGCAGCTCATTGCCGCAGCTGACGAAAGCCTGTACCGCGCCAAGAACCTGGGGCGCAACCGGGTAGTTTGCGCCTAGCCACGCCGCAGGTGTCAGTGCCAAAATGGCGCCGTACCGGCCTTACCTGGGCCCCGCAAGGAACACCACCATGACCCCTGCCCCCATCCCCAGCAACGAGGACGATCGCCTGCAGGCGCTGCGTGCGCTGCTGATTCTGGACACGCCGCCCGAAGAGCGGTTTGACCGCATCGTGGCCTTTGCGGCTGAAGAGTTCGACGTGTCGTCGGCACGGGTTTCCCTGGTGGACTCGGAGCGCCAATGGTTCAAGGCCGCCTATGGCGAGGAACAAGGCGAGTCACCGCGCGAGACTTCTTTCTGCGGTCATGCCATCCTCAAAAACACACCCCTGGTGGTGCCGGATGCGGGACAAGACCCCCGCTTTGCAGACAACCCCATTGTGACCGGGCCACCGCACATTCGCTTTTATGCCGGTGCGCCCTTGACACTGCCCACGGGGCACAACGTCGGTACGCTGTGCATCTTTGACAGCCAGCCCAAGGAAATGGATGCCATCGGGCTGGCCATCCTGGTGTCGCTGCGCGACCTCGTGGTGGAAGAACTGGTGCGCAGCGCCACGCCACAGTGAGCAACGCAATGCCATTGCACACCCACGACATTCTGCTGGTGGAACAAAGCGCCATGGTGGGCAACATCATCGTGTCCACCGCACGCCAGCTGAACATGCCCAAGGTCCGCCTGGTGACCAGCATCCGCAGTGCGCAGCAGCAGCTGGAAACGCAGCCTTTTAGCGGCATGATCACCTCACTGGAGGACGAAACCGCAGCACTGGAGCTGATACAAGGCCTGCGCGGCAGCGCGTTCAAAAGCCAGGCCAGCACGCCTGTGGCCATTACGGCCGCCCTGTGTGACGTGCACCTGGCCCAACGACTCAAGGTGCTGGACGTGCGCCGCATCCTGCTCAAGCCGTTCAAGATTCGCGATGTCGTCTCCACCATCGACCTGTTGACCCAACCGGCCATGGCCTGATTCGTCGAACGGTGGCCTTGTCACACAGCCCTAGCACGCAACTTGCATACTCAGGGTCTTTCACAAGGAAACACACACATGGCCTCGATCAATTTCATAGGCGGCGAAAAAGGCGGGGTGGGCAAATCGGTGGTGGCCCGCGTGCTGGCACAGTACTTCATCGACCAGGGCCGCGCCTTCACCGGCTTTGACACCGACCGCTCACACAACTCCTTCACGCGCTTCTATGCCGATTACGCCGCCCCTGTGGTGGTGGACACCTACGAAGGCCTGGACCTGGTGGCGGGGGTCTTTGAGGATGAACCGATTGAGGGCACCTACCCCAACGTAATCGTGGACCTGGCCGCGCAAACCGCACTGCCGCTGGCGCGCTGGGTCAAGGACTCGGACCTGGTCTCGCTGATGGCCAGCCTGGGCGTCACCGTGAATTTCTGGCACGTGGCTGACGCGGGCAAGGACTCGGTGGACCTGCTGGACCGCCTGGTGGCCACCTATGGTCCGGGGCCCAACTACATCGTGGTGAAAAACCTGGGTCGCGGCAGCGATTTCTCGCAACTACAGGACTCCGCAGCGCTCAAGAAGGCCGTGGCACTCGGCGGGCACGTGGTTTCACTCAACCAGTTGCACGAAGCCAGCATGCGCAAGATTGACCGGCAGAACGCCAGCTTCTGGGCCGCCATCACCCACAAGGGTGGCGAGGACGGCCTGGGCATGCTGGAGCGCCAGCGCGTCAAAACCTGGCTCAAAACCACCTACGCCACACTGGACACACTGCCGCTGGGTTAGCATGCAGGCCAGCATTGTTTAGAGGGAGTCCACCGATGTCGTTGCAGCCTTTTCACCTGGCCATTCCCGTCTATGACCTGGCCCTTGCGCGCCAGTTTTATGGCGAGGTATTTGGCTGTGCAGAAGGCCGCAGCAGCGCCCAATGGGTGGACTTCAACTTCTTCGGCCACCAGCTGGTGATCCACCTGGCACCCAAGAACGATTCACAAACCCACGCCCACACCAACGAGGTGGACAGCCACCACGTGCCGGTGCCGCACTTTGGCGTGGTGCTGGCCTGGGACACTTGGCACGCACTGGCCGAACGGCTGAAAAGCCGCAACACGGCCTTTGTGCTGGAGCCCGGTATCCGCTTCCAGGGTCAAGTGGGCGAGCAAGCCACCATGTTCCTGCTGGACCCCTGCGGCAACGCGCTGGAGTTCAAGGCCTTCAAAGACATGGGCCAGTTGTTTGCCAAATAGCCTCCCTCTCTGAACAGGTGCCCCATGGAAACATTGATCAGCGAATTCGGACGCGAAGTGTTCGATGCAGGCGTCACGGTGTTCAGCGTGGGCGACGCCGGTGAATCTGCCTATGTGATCGAGTCGGGATGCGTGGAAGTGCTGGTGGGCCCACCGTCGGCCCAGCAGCGTGTGGCCGTGCTGGCGCAGGGCGCCATGTTTGGTGAGGTGGCCCTGCTGGACCGCCAGGCCCGTACCGCCACCGTGCGCGCCCTGATCCCCACCACACTGGTCCGCATCGACCGCACCCACGTGGAGGAACTGCTGGTCCGGGCGGACCCGGTGATCCAGTACCTGCTGCGCCTGCTGCTGGAGCGCTTTCGCAACCAAACCCAGGGCGCTGACGCGGCCTTGCCCCCCACCCTGCCCCCAGCCGCCGAGGCATCGGCCGCCACCGATCTCCATGCGGCAGCGGTGCGCACGCTGTCGCTGGCACACGACCTGTCTGATGCGATCGACCGCGGCCAGCTAGACCTGTACTACCAACCCATTGTGCGGCTGACCGACGGGTCTCTGGCAGGGTTTGAGGCCCTGGTGCGCTGGCGCCATCCGCAGCTGGGCGTGGTGCGGCCCGACGAATTCATTCCCCTGGCCGAAAAAACCGGCCTGGTACACCGCATCGGCCAGTGGGTACTCAAGCGCGCCACCACCGACTGGCCGCTGCTGCGCCAGCGCTGCTGCGCCACGGCGCACAGCGCGCCCTTTGTCAGCGTCAACCTGTCGGCGCCCGAGCTGTGCAACCCCGGCATTGTGGAAAGCATTCGCGACTGTATTGCGAGCTCACACATCGCGGCCTCCGAGCTGCGCATTGAGCTGACCGAGACCGTCATCATCAGCAGTGTGGAGCTGGTCTCTAGCGCGATTGCGCAGCTGCGCACCATGGGCGTGGGCATTGCACTGGACGACTTTGGCACGGGCTATGCCGGGCTGGACTACCTGCAGACCCTGCCCTTCACAGCCATCAAGATTGACCGCGCCTTTGTGGCGCAAATGCACGATTCGGAACGCAGTTTCCAGATCATCAAATCGGCGCTGGAACTTTCACGCTTGCTGGGCATTGCCACCGTGGCCGAGGGCATTGAAGACGCCAAGACCGGCGCCATGCTGGCCAGCATGGGCTGCGACTACGGCCAGGGCTATTACTACGCGCGCCCCCTGCCGCTGCAAGACCTGCTGGGCGCTGCCCCTACATAGCCGGGCGCACCTTGCGCAAGCCGGTGTTCAGCGCGCGCAGGGCCTTCTCGCCGGCCGGTGTGCGCTGAAAACATACATAGAGGTTTTTCACCTCCAGCACCTTGGCATTGGTCTGCAACAGATGGGCCACCCGACCCACCTCGGGGTCGATGCGCACCAAATGCTGGTAGACGTGGCTGTCGATCACCACTAAGTCGACCCGACCGGCCGCCAGCTTGAGGATGTTGCTGCGGTCGTCCGGCGTCTCCTCGGCCAGCACGGTCTTCTGGGCAATGCGGGCATCCAGCTCTTCGGTGTTGACAAAGCCACGCACCACGCCAATGTGCCGACCCACCAGGTCGTCGTAGCTTGTCCAGTGCACGGGGCTGTCCATACGCTCCAGAAACACCATGGTGCTACGGCCTATGGGTTCGGAAAACAGGTAGCGGGCGGCGCGTTCGCGCGAGTAGTAGGCGGGGAAAAAACCAATGTAGGGCGAGTTGGTTTCGACCAGACGCACGGCCCGGGACCAGGGGAAAAACTCGATGGCCACCGAGGTGGAGGTGGCCTTCAGGGCTTCGGTAATGGTGGCAGATACGAAACCCAGGCCGGGCAAACCGGCACCCGTATAGGGTGCCCATTCCAGGGTGGACATTTTGTAGTCAGCCGCCATCGCCTGCGGGGCCAGATGGACCCACAAGCCCAGCCCAAGCCCTAGTACCACCAAGCTTCGCCACACAATTGCCATAAGGTCTCCAACGTTGCGTTTGCGGCATGTTTTCGTCATGGTAGCGCCCTTTTTGAGAAACCGGGCGGGCACGGGGCTTGCGTGCCTCCCGGCCATGCCAGGCCCCATGCGCTGGCATACTCTGCGCCAGTGATTTCCTCTTCCGATTCCCGCCCTGTGGACCCTGCGTCCCCCTCCACCGACGTGCTGGCCAGCGCGCGCGCCTGCACGGCTGCGGCCGAACACTACGACGAGCTGCGCGGCATGACCGCCGCCAAAGCAGGTGGCCACAGCACTGCCGACGCCCAATCCGCTACCAATTCCATAGCTGCTGGCGCAGAATTCACGGGGGCTTGGGGCCAATTCTTCTCCAATCTGGAAACCCCAAGCGGCACCGACATGGACGCGCGCGCCGCCAGTCTGCAGCGCCAGATCCGTGACAACGGCGTCACCTACAACGTGTATGCCGATGCCGAGGGTCCCCAGCGCCCCTGGTCGCTGGACCTGTTCCCGCTGGTGGTGGATGCCCCCAGCTGGCAGCACATCGAAGCCGGGGTGCAGCAACGCATGCGCCTGCTGGAGGCCGTGATGGCCGACGTCTACGGCCCGCAGACCTACCTGGCCCAGGGCCTGCTGCCCCCCGCTTTGGTGCATGGCCACCCAGGTTACCTGCGCCCCATGGCCGGCGTGCGCCCCGTGGGCGGGCGCCATCTGCATGTGGCCGCGTTTGACCTGGCCCACGGGCCTGACGGCAACTGGTGGGTAGTGGGCCAGCGCAGCCAGGCTCCCAGTGGCCTGGGCTATTTGCTGGAGAACCGGCTGGCGGTGTCGCGCCAGTTTCCACAGGCCTTTCAGGCGCTCAAGGTGCAGCGCCTGGCCGGTACCTACCGCGCGCTGATGGACAGCCTCAAGGCGCACTGTCCGGCCGGCGCCGATGCCCACATCGCCCTGCTGACACCGGGCCCGTACAACGAAACCTATTTCGAGCACGCCTACCTGGCCCGCTACCTGGGACTGAGTCTGGTGGAAGGCAGTGACCTCATCGTGCGCGACGAACGCCTGTTCCTGCGTACCCTACGCGGTCTGGTGCCGGTGCACGGCCTGCTCAAACGGGTGGACGACCAGTACCTGGACCCACTGGAGCTGCGCCCCGACTCCACGCTGGGCGTGCCCGGTCTGCTGCAGGCCATCCGCGCGGGCAATGTGCTGGTGGCCAATGCACCCGGCTCGGCCTTCCTGGAGTCCCCCGCGCTGCTGGGTTTTTTGCCGGCACTGGCACGCCATGCGCTGGGCGAGGAACTGAGCCTGCCGGCCTTGCCCACCTGGTGGTGCGGCGAGCGCAGCGCCATGGAAGACGCGCTGGCCCGCTTGCGCGAGCACACCATCAAACCCACCTACCCCGGCTCGGCCATCCACACCAGCTTTGAATCGGTGATTGGCCACAGCCTGGGCCAGACAGCGCTGGACGCCTGGGCTGGCCGCATCATGCGCCAGAGCGAGGACCACACGGTACAGGCCTATATGCCGCTGTCGCAAATGCCCACCTGGCACAGCAGCGGCCCCGGCCAGCGCGGCACCATGGTGTCACGCTCGGTGCTGCTGCGGGTGTTTGCCGTCTCCGACGGCCTGGACGCCTCGGGGCGCCCGCACTGGCGTGTGCTGCCGGGCGGCCTGGCCCGCGTGGCCGGCACCAGTGCGGACATCGCCAGCATGCAGCGCGGCGGCAGCAGTGCCGATGTCTGGGCCCTGACCGAGGGCGAAGTCGACACCACCACCTTGCTGCCCACGGCGCTGACCCCCGCCGTACTGGCCCAGCGCAAGCGCCTGGTGACCAGCCGCGCGGCCGAAAACCTCTACTGGCTGGGACGCTATACCGAGCGTTCCGAGAACACGCTGCGCCTGGCCCGCCTGACCCTGGAATGCCTGGGCGGCGAAAACCAGACCTCGGCGCCACTGCTGCAGTGGCTCTCGCAGTTAGCCGTGGCTAACACCCTGGTGCTGCCGGGCACGCCATCGGCCGTGCAGGCGCGCCGGGTGTTCGAACGCACACTGATCGCCAGCCTGGCCTCGGCCGAGGGCGCCACCAGCGTGGGCTTCAATGTGCGGGCCTTAAAGATGGCCGCCGCCACGGTGCGCGAGCGGCTCTCGCAAGAGCACTGGCACACCATCGTGCGCACCGAGGAAGAGCTGTTTTCCCAATGCGCACGCCTGGCCGCCCAGAGCGACTACACGCCCGCACAGGCCCTGCGCGTGCTGGGTGAGGTCAGCGACCAGCTGGCCGCCATCACCGGAGCGCAAACCGACCGCATGACGCGGGACGACGGCTGGCGCCTGCTGAGCATTGGCCGCCATGTGGAACGCCTGCACTTTCTGGCCAGCGCGCTGGCGCGCAGCTTTGAGACCGGTGCGGTGGACACCGACGGCGGCTTCGAGGCCCTGCTCACGCTGTTTGACAGCACCATCACCTTCCATGCGCAGTACCAGCAGAGTCGCGACATTGCCGCGTTGACCGACCTGCTGGTGCTGGACCGTGACAACCCCCGCTCACTGGCCTGGGTGGCGCACACACTGCGTGGCCGCCTGGCCAAGCTGGCGCAAAGCCCGGCGGGTGAGCTCAGCACCATGTCGCTGCAAGTGCCCAACCCCGATACCTGGGACCTGGCACACCTGTGCGAAACACCCGAGGGCGAGCCCAGCGCACCGGCGCTGCGCGCCTTGCTGGAGGGATTGAGCGACTGCGCCTTTGAGGTATCCGAGGACATCAGCACCACCTACTTCACCCACTCGGGCCAAACCAAACACAGCGTGGGCACCTGATGCTGTTGCAAGTCACGCACAACACCCGCTACGACTACCAGCCGGCCGTCGAGACGGCGCAGCACGTGGCCTACCTGCAGCCGCTGCGGCACGCCAGCCAGAACCTGCTGAGCCACAGCCTGTCCATCAGCCCGCTGCCTGCGCAGCAACGCAGCACGGTGGACGTGTATGGCAATGCACGCTGTTTTTTCTCGCTGCAGGTGCCGCACACAGTGCTGGAGGTGAAGGCCCAAAGCCTGGTGACCACCGCCCCCCACGCCCTGCCTGAGAGCAGCCAGCCCTGGGAGCAGCTGCGCGACCGCCTGCGCTACCAGGCCCACACACCGTTTGAGGCAGCCTCCGAATTCGTCTTCGCCTCGCCCTTTGTGCCGCGCCGCCAGGAGTTCTCCGGTTACGCAAGGCCCAGCTTTGTGGCGGGCGCCAGCGTGCTGGCCGTGGCGGTGGACCTGATGGAGCGCATCCACGCCGACTTCACCTACGAGAGCGAAAGCACCCAGATCAACACCCCTGCCCTGCAGGCACTGGAGCAGCGCAAGGGCGTGTGCCAGGACTTTGCCCACATCATGCTGGCTGGCCTGCGCAGCATGGGCCTGCCAGCGCGCTATGTCAGCGGCTACCTGCTGACCCGGCCCGCGCCGGGCGAGGTCAAGCTCATCGGTAGCGATGCCTCGCACGCCTGGGTCAGCGTCTATGTGGGCGACCTACCTGAAGGCCAGCGCTGGGTGGACCTGGACCCGACCAACAACCGCTGGGGCTGGAATGCGCCGGGCGTGGACTATGTGACCGTGGCCACCGGGCGCGACTTTGGCGATGTGTCACCACTGCGTGGCGTGATCCACGGCGGCGCCAGCCACACACTCACCGTGGGTGTGACGGTGGAAGAAATCCGCGGCGACAATAGCCGTTCCGAGCCCGCGGCTGTGGCTGCGCAAACACCAAGCCAGGGGCAAAGCCAGTCCCAGGGTGGTGGTCAGAGCCAAAGCCAGGGCGCTATCAATTAAGTAGCTGCTTGCGCAATACCCACGGGGGCTAGAAGCACTTTTTATAGAAAATGACAGGAAACATCATGAGCATTTACGACAAACTCACCGCCCTGAACATCACCCTGCCACCCGTGGCCGTGCCCGCTGCCGCCTATGTGCCCTTCGTGCAGACCGGCAACCTGGTGTTTATCAGTGGCCACATCGCCAAAAAAGACGGCAAGCCCTGGGTCGGTCAGTTGGGCAAGAACACCACGACCGAGGAAGGCAAAGCCGCTGCACGTGCCATCGCCATCGATCTGATGGGCACGCTGCACGCCGCGGTGGGCGACCTGAACAAAGTGAAGCGCGTCGTCAAGGTCATGTCCCTGGTCAACTCCACGGGCGACTTCACCGAGCAGCACCTGGTGACCAACGGCTGCAGCGAACTGCTGGGTGAAGTGTTTGGCCCGCAGGTGGGCGCGCACGCGCGCAGCGCCTTTGGCGTGGCACAAATCCCCATGGGCGCGTGTGTGGAAATCGAGCTGATCGCTGAAGTGGCCTAAGCCACAACCCAACCAACTAGTTCAACAGCAGCGCCGAGCCATGGTTGGTGCCCAGACTGGGCGCCACCTTGAACACGGCCACCGCCTGGGCTAGTTGGGCGGCCTGGTCGCGCAGGCTTTCGGCCGCGGCAGCACTCTCTTCCACCAACGCGGCGTTCTGCTGCGTCATCTGGTCCAGGTTGCCCACTGATTGGTTCACCTCGGCGATGCCCGCGCTCTGCTCGCTGGACGCTGCGGTGATCTCGCCAATCACGTCCACCACGCGGCGCACGCTTTGCACAATCTCCTGCATGGTGGCGCCCGCATCGGTCACCAGCTTGGTGCCCGACTCGACTTTTTCCACCGAGGTGCCGATCAGGCCCTTGATTTCCTTGGCGGCCTCGGCGCTGCGGCCGGCCAGACTGCGCACTTCAGATGCCACCACCGCAAAGCCGCGCCCCTGCTCACCCGCACGCGCGGCTTCCACGGCCGCGTTCAGCGCCAGGATATTGGTCTGGAAGGCAATGCCGTCAATGACGGAAATGATGTCGTTGATCTTTTTGCTGCTGGCGTCGATCTGCTGCATGGTGCTGACCACCTGCGACACCACCTCGCCCCCGCGCTGGGCCACGTTGGATGCATTGGCGGCCAGCGTGGCAGCCTGGTGGGCGTTGTCCGAGCTCATGCGCACCGCATGCGTCAAGCTGTCCATGCTGGACGCCGTGGACGCCAGGTTGCTGGAAGTCTGCTCAGTGCGCTGGGCCAGGTCGTTGTTGCCGGAGGCAATCTCGGTGCTGGCCGTGGCAATGCTGTCGGTGCTGTGGCGGACCTGCGAGACCATCAGGCCCAGCGAGCGGTTCATGGCCGCCAGCGAACGCATCAGGTCACCAAACTCGTCCGCCCGGGTTTCGTCCACGTGACCACTCAGGTCGCCTTCGGCGATGCGAGCGGCCAGGTCGTTGGCTTGCAGCAGAGGCTGCTTGATGGAACGGATCAGAAAGCCCGCGCCCACCAGAATGCCGCTGATCAGTACCACCAGCCCCAGGCTGGACATGAGGATGAGCTTGCGTCCCTCGGACTCAAAACTGTCACGCAGTGCGTCGTTGGCACTGTCCTGCATGGCCACAAAGTCCTGGTGGGCCTTTTGCAGGGCCAACACGGCGGGACGGTATTGGGTTTCCACGAACGCGCCCATCTCAGCGGGTTTGGTGACTTTCAGCAAGGCCGTCTGGTTGGTCAGATCGGCGAGTTGCTTGCGCAATTCCACAATTTTGGCCAGTTGGGCCTTGTCCGCTTCTGTGGGGTCGGCGGCTTCAATGGCTTTTTGCAGCTCCTCAATCTTGGTATTGCCTTGCGCAATTTCATCCTTGAAGGCCTTGGCCACGCCGGGGTCGACCGACACCACCACGGCATACGCCCGCGTCGCATTCACGTCCACCAAAGCCGCCCACTGGTTGGCGGCCTTGATCTGGGCGACCATGGCGGCGTTGACGGCGCCATAGGCTTCACGGGATTTGCGGGACTGCAGGGCGGTGAACGCAATGATGGCAGCCAGCAGCAGCACCATCAAACCCATGGCCGACCACAGCTTGGTGGCCAAACGCAGTCGGTCAAAACGCATTCCAATCTCCTTTAATTATTCTGTAATTAAATCACGGTAACCGTGCGCACAGAACGGAGAAATGACCGGATTTACCCTGCCCCCTCAGGCGTCAAAAGCCACAGCGCTTGGTCCTGCACACGGGCCAGCGCCGCCGCTTCGACCCGCGCCGGAGCAATGTCCGCGAGCGGGCGCAGCACAAAGGCCCGCTCCTGCATGCGGGGGTGGGGCACGGTCAGTGTGGGGCTGCAAATGGAGGCGCTGCCGTACAGCAGCAGGTCCAGGTCCAGCGTGCGGGGGGCGTTGCGGTAGGGGCGTTCGCGCCCGGCTTTCAGCTCCAGCTTTTGCAGCACCTGCAGCAAATCCGGCGCAGTCAGGGAGGTGGACACTTCGGCCACCGCGTTCACGTAGTTGGGACCGCTGGAGTCCATCGGCGCACTGCCGTAGAAGGGTGATTGTTGCGTAAGCGTGACTTGCGGCACCGCTGCCAGATCGCGCAGCGCCAGTTGCAGGGCGAGCACCGGGTCACCCAGGTTGGCGCCCAGGCCAATATAGGCCAGCACCCGGCTGCGCATGGGCTGGACCGTTTACTCGGCGCCGCCAGCGCCGCTGCCATCCCCGGCGCCTTTGGCCGCGCCAGAACGGCGGCGACGGCGGCGCTTGCGGGGTGCGTCGCTCACGTCCGAGGGAAATTCGGCCTCCGGCGCATCGTCACCTCCCACAGCGGGTTTGACCTGGGCGGGCGCAGTGTCCTTGGGCGCGCGGTGTACGCGCGGGGTCTGCTTGCGTTGCTGCTGCTCGGCGCGCACCTGGTCCACCATGTCCTGGCGCAGGTCGTCACTGGCCATGCTGAATTCCTGCCACCAGTCCGCCAGCACGTCGTCAATCTCACCCGCATCGGCGCGCAGGCGCATGAAATCGAACGCCGCGCGGAAGCGCGGTTGCTCCACCATGCCAAATGGGGTGCTGCCCACGCGCTTTTCAAAGCGGGGCTGCATGAGCCAGATCTCGCGCATGTCGCCAGCCAGTTTGCCGCGGCCGGACACATCGCCAATGCGGGCGTTGAACACGTCTTCGATCGCGTCCTGCAGCGCGGGATGGCTGTGCTGGCCGGTGCGGATGCGCTGGGCCCAGCCGTCGCGCACATCGGACCAAAGCACGCAGGCCAGCAAAAAGCTGGGCGCGACAGGCTTGCCTTCGCCCACGCGGCGGTCGGTGTCCTTCAATGCGGCGGCCACGATGCCCTGCTCGGCGCGCTCCACCACCACATCCAGCAGCGGGTAGATGCCGCGTGCCATGCCCAGCACCTTGAGTTGCTCCACCGAGGCCAGTGCGTGGCCGGTCTGCAGCAGCTTGAGCATTTCATCAAACAGGCGGCTTTGCGGCACGTCGTTCAGCAGGCTTTGGCTCCTGATCAGCGGTCCGGAGGTTTTAGCTTCGAGCTTGAAGCCCAACGGACTGAGCTTGGCGGAGAAACGGATGGCGCGGATGATGCGCACCGGGTCTTCGCGGTAGCGCGTGGCGGCATCGCCAATCATGCGCAGCGTGCGGCTCTTGGCGTCTTTCAGGCCATTGTGGTAATCCACCACGATCTGTGTCTCGGGGTCGTAGTACATGGCATTGATGGTGAAGTCGCGGCGCACCGCGTCTTCTTCCTGCGGGCCCCAGACGTTGTCACGCAGCACGCGGCCGGTGGAGTCCACCGCGTGCTTCATGCCCGCCAGCTCGCTCTTGCTGGTCTTTTCGTTGCCCGCCACCTGCTCGGCCGCGGCATTGTCCAGGTAAGCTCGGAAAGTGGAGACTTCGATCACCTCATGCTCGCGTCCGCGGCCATAGACCACGTGCACGATGCGAAAACGCCGACCAATGATGAAGGCGCGGCGGAACAGGCCCTTGACCTGTTCGGGCGTGGCGTTGGTGGCGACGTCAAAGTCTTTGGGGCGCAGGCCGACCAGCAGGTCGCGCACGGCACCGCCCACCACATAGGCTTCAAATCCGGCTTGCTGCAGGGTGCGCACGACATGGATGGCGCGCTCGTCCACCAGGTTAGGGTCGATGCCGTGCACAGAGACAGGCACTTCCACCCGTTTGCCGAACTGGGGCTTCTTGCCCACGGCGGACGGGGCTTTGCCCAGCAATTTGTCGATGAATTTCTTGATCAAGAGAAGGTTCCAAGCGGTCAGGGCCGCGGGTCAGGGAAAGAGGTCAAGTATGCGCCATCCGCGCTCTTGGGCCAGGGCGCGCAGCCGCGCGTCAGGGTTGGTGGCCACGGGAACGGTGGCCTTTTCGAGCAGCGGCAGGTCGTTCAGCGAGTCGGAGTAGAAGGTGGTGTGCACCTGGCCCCAGTCCAGCCCGTGGTCGGTCAGCCACTGGTTCACCCGCGTGACCTTGCCTTCGCGGAAGGACGGTACGCCGGCAATCTCGCCGGTGTACCAACCGGTACCGCCCGGTGCGGCGTCGCGTTCCAGCTCCACCGCAATCAGCTCGTCCACGCCAAAAGCTTTGGCAATCGGGCGAGTGACAAAGGCGTTGGTGGCGGTCACCACGATCACCGTGTCGCCCGCCACCTGGTGATCCTGCACCAGCTTGAGCGCTTGGGGTGTGATGGCCTTTTGGATCACAGCCCCCATGAAATCTTCGTGGGCAGCTATGGAATTGGTAGCACCCTGGCGCACGATCGCCGCCGTGGCAAAGCGCACGTAGGCGTGCACATCCAGGGTGCCGGCCTTGTAGTGCTCATAGAACGCATCGTTCTGGCGCTTGAACTCGGCCGCATCGGTCCAGCCACGGGCGGTGGTGAACTCGCCCCAGGCGTAGTCCGAGTCCAGAGGGATCAGCGTGTGGTCCAGATCAAATAAGGCCAGTTTCTTGAGAGTCATTGGTTGTCCAGCATGGCTTTGATCATCGGAATCGTGATGGCGCGCTGGGTTTGCAGGGCGTAGCCGTCCATCAGTTCCAGCAGCTCCATGAGGCTGCCCAGGTCGCGGCTGAAGCGGTTGAGCATGAAGTCCATCACCTCATCACTCAGAAACACCCCGCGCGCATCGGCAGCCTGGCGCAGCACCGCGCGGCGCTCGGGTTCGCTCAGCAACTGCAGGCCAAAAATATGGCCCCAGCCCAGGCGAGTGCGCAGGTCGTCGCGCAGCTTCAGCTCCACGGGGGCAAATTCACCCGCCGCCAGCACCGGGCGCTGGTGGGTCTGGGCGTTCACAAACCAGTTGAAGGCCATGTGCTGCTGCTCGGCGGTGTACAGGTGCACATCGTCCATGAGCACCGCGGCCCAGCCCTCCTCAAACTCAGCGGGCTCCAGCACGTTGGCGTCCATCCAGCCCACGCGGGCACCCTGCTCGCGCAGCGCCTCGCGCGCCGCCTTGAGCAGATGGCTTTTGCCACTGCCCTCTGGGCCCCAGAAGTAGGTGGGCACAGGCGAGCGGTTGTGCGCGCTGCCCTTGGCTCCGATCCATAGCTCTAGGTGCTTGAGCGCGGCCTCGTTGGGGCCGGCAAAAAAGTTGGCTACCGTCGGCCCGGCAGACAATCCGATGTCCAACGCTATCTGTTGCATCACCAAGTTTCAGCCCAAGTAAAGACGGCTGGCGAGATAGCCCGCCCGCATGCGCCGCACGGCCACCAGCAGCACGGCGCTGGCCGGCAACGCGATCAGCACGCCGACAAAACCAAACAGCTGCCCAAATGCCAGCAGCGCAAAAATCACCGCCAGCGGATGCAGGCCAATGCGTTCGCCCACCAGGCGAGGCGTCAGGTACAGGCTTTCCACCAGCTGACCCAGGCCGTACACCACCACCACCATGACCAGCGGGTAGACCAACCCGCCGCTGGAAAACTCCAGCAAACCGGCAAAAGTGGCCAGCACCAGCCCCACGCCAAACCCAAGGTAGGGCACCGCAATCGCCAGCCCCGTGAAGATACCAATGGGCAGGGCCAGGTCCAGCCCGAACAGAGCCAGGCCCACGCTGTAGCCCACAGCCAGAATTACCATGACCAGCAACTGGCCGCGCAGGTACTGGCCCAGCACTTCATCCGCTTCGGCCAGGAAACTGTCCACGCCCTCGCGCAGGCGCGGCGGCACCAGGTCGCGCACCTGGTTCACAAACCGGTCCCAGTCCATCAGCAGGTAGAACAGCGCCACGGGAATCAGGATGGCATTGCCAATGATGGCAAAGGCCACGCTGCCTCCCAATTTGAGGGAGGCGAGCACCGAAGCCAGCGCATCTTCCACATTGGCGTTCAGGTACTTCATGACAAAGCCCTTAATGCTGGCCACATCCAGCGAGACACGGATGCCCCACTGGGCCAGCCAGGGTTTGACCGTGCTGTTCAGGCTGTCCAGCAGCACCGGGAACTGCTCCCGCATCAGCGGCAGCTCTTTGGCAAAGATGGGCACGATGAGCAGCAGCACACTGAACAACACCACCACAAACATCAGCTCCACCACCACCACGGCGGCCAGGCGTGGCACCCGGCCACGCCCGACATCGTCCAGCCAATCCACCAAGGGGGTCAGCGCATAGGCCAACACGGCTGCCACCACGAAGGGGGCAAGCACAGGGGCCAACAACCACAGCGCAATCACCACCAAGCCCGCAATCAGGGTCCAGGCGGCGAATCTTTTTTGGGCGGTGGTGAGTTGCATAGAGGAAGGTAAAATCTGCGCAAATTCTATCGGGGTCTGCCTCTGCTCTGCCCCAAACGCCACCTCCCATGACCCAATCTGCCTCCCCCACTCCCCTTTCTTACAAAGACGCCGGTGTCGATATCGTTGCTGGCGACGCACTGGTTGAACGCATCAAGCCCCTGGCCAAAAAGACCATGCGCGAAGGCGTGCTGGCCGGCATTGGCGGTTTTGGCGCCCTGTTTGAAGTGCCCAAACGCTACAAGGAACCGGTGCTGGTGAGCGGCACTGACGGCGTGGGCACCAAGCTCAAGCTGGCATTTGAATGGAACATGCACGACACCGTGGGCATCGACCTGGTGGCCATGAGCGTGAACGACGTGCTGGTGCAAGGCGCCGAGCCCCTGTTCTTCCTGGATTACTTTGCCTGCGGCAAACTGGATGTGGACACCGCCGCGGCCGTGGTCGGCGGCATTGCCAAAGGTTGTGAGCTGTCCGGCTGCGCCCTGATTGGCGGCGAAACTGCTGAGATGCCCGGCATGTACCCCGCCGGCGAATACGACCTGGCCGGCTTTGCGGTCGGTGCGGTCGAAAAATCCAAGATCCTGACGGGCGCCGATGTGAAACCCGGTGACGTGGTGCTGGGCCTGGCCAGCCACGGCGTGCACTCCAACGGTTTCAGCCTGGTGCGCAAGTGCATCGAACGCGCTGAGGCCGCCGGCACGGTGCCCGCGACCCTGGATGGCAAGCCCTTCAAGCAAGCCATCATGGAGCCCACCCGCCTGTATGTGAAGAATGTGCTGACCGCACTGGCCGCTCACCCCATCAAGGCCCTGGCCCACATCACCGGTGGCGGCCTGCTGGAGAACATTCCCCGCGTGCTGCCCGAAGGCACGGCGGCCCACCTGAAGAAGGGCAGTTGGCCGCAAAGCGAACTGTTTGCTTGGTTGCAAGCCACCGCAGGCATTGACGACATCGAAATGAACCGCACCTTCAACAACGGCATTGGCATGGTCGTGGTGGTGGATGCCGCGAACGCCGAAGCCACGGCCGCCACCCTGCGTGCCAGCGGCGAATCGGTGCACACCATTGGCGTGATTGCGCCCCAAGGCAGCGGCGCACAAGTCGTCGTCGGCTGATAGGCAGACCGGGGCCTGTTGCCCCGGCGCCACCCCGTGCTAGTAAATTTATAGCTGCCTGCACAGGCAGTATCTGGACTTTTGGCACTTTTTAGCCCAAACTTTGTGCTTCGTTGGTTACCACACGGAGCAGCATGCCGGTCATTGCAGTCGTCAACCGCAAGGGCGGAAGTGGAAAAAGCACCCTGTCTACGCACTTGGCCGCCTGGTTGGCGCACCAGGGCGTGGCCGTCATGCTCGGTGATGTAGACCGCCAGCAAAGTACCCGGGCCTGGCTTAAACGCCGCAGCCCCACCCTTCCTGCCATCGCACCCTGGGCGCTGGACCAAAAGAACGTACTGAAAGTGCCACCGGGCGTCACCCACGTGGTGCTCGACACGCCGGGTGGCCTGCATGGCTTTGAACTGGCGCGCATCGTCATGTCCGCCGATGCCATCGTGATGCCCGTGTGCAATTCCATGTTTGACCGCGAATCCGCCGCGGCCTGCCTGGCCGAGCTGGCGACCCTGCCCCGTGTTGCCTCCGGTCGCTGCGCCTTGGGCGTAGTGGGCATGCGGCTGGATGCGCGCACCAAGGGCGCCGACACCCTGCGCAGCTGGGCCGAGGCCCAGTCGGTGCCGTTTTTGGGCGTGCTGCGGGAAACCCAGGGCTATGTGCGCAGCCTGGAAAACGGCCAGACCCTGTTCGATCTGCCGGCCTCAGGCCAAGCGGCCGACCTGGCCCAGTGGGCGCCAATTCTGGAGTGGCTGCAACCCGTGATGCGTCTGCAACCGCCAGCCCCTGCGCCGTTGCCCGACCAAACCCAAAAACCCGTGGTAAGCAAGAACATCCAGGCATCCCGTGCGGCGAGCCTCATGCCTGCGCAGGAAGCGCTGGTACACGGCAACCGCCTGTCGGTGTTCACGCCATCACAGAAAACATCAGGTCGGGACGATGGCATGGAGCTGGTCAGCCCGCTGCCGCAGTACGCCAGCGCAGTCCCGCAGTTTTTGCGTCGCCATTAGCCGGGCGCGACAGCGCGGTTAGTGCCGGATCTGCCGGCGCAACAATTCCACCTGCTCGGCAATCGCGTCCACATCGACCACGTCTTCGGCCCGCACCAGGTAGCACTCCAGGTCGGCCAGCGCTTCTTCCTGGTGGCCCAGTTGGGCATGGGCCATACCCCGGTCGCGGTACTCGGACCAGGACTCGGGCAGCAACACCACCAAGCGCTCTTGCACCGCCAGCAGACGCTGCCAGTCTTTCTGCGATTTGTAGATTTCCTTGAGGTTGCGCAGCATGCGCGCCACAATCTCGCGCGGCGTAGCGGCCTGCAGGTACAGCCCCAGCGGGGCCTCAAAGTCGTCCACCAAGCCACTGCGCCGGCGGTAGGGCTCCAACATCTCGGAGAGCTCTTCGCGACTGAGCGACTTGCCGCTCAGCGGGTCGATCACGGCCTGGCCCATGGGCAGGCTCACCTTGACCATGAAGTGCCCCGGGAAACCCACGCCATGCGCGGACAGGCCCAGCCCCTGCGCCAGTTCCATCCAGACCACCGCCAGCGAAATCGGGATGCCGCGGCGCGTGCGCAGCATCACGCTGGCGAAGCTGTTGTCGGGGTCGTAGAAATTGTTGACGTTGCCGCCAAAGCCCATGTCCTGGTAGAAGAAATGGTTGAGGATGCGCAAGCGCTGCAGGGCCGAGGCATCGGGTGCCAAGCGCCGGCGCACGCGTGCCAGCAGTTGGTCCACCTCACCGAGCACGGTTTGCACATCGGTCTCGGGGTATTCGTCCTGCGCCAGGCTTACCGCGGCCTCAAACAGCGCGAAGTTGCCATCGCTGTGAACCAGCGCGGCAAAGTAGTCCAATGGCGTAGGAACCGACAAATCCAGTTGCATGGCTGCCCTCCGTTGCTCCCTATCGGCGCAAAAACTGCCGCACGTTCAGACCGGCCGCCCACACGGCCCCCAGGTAAACCCCCGAGGCGCCCAGCAGCAGCATCGCCAGCCAGCCCATGCGCAACAGAGTATGGCTGCGCAACGCCACCCAGTCCACCAGCCCGGCCGCCCACAGCAGGTAAATCACCAGCAGTGCGGCACCGGCCAGCACCTGCAGCATAAACCGGCCCCAGCCCGGCTCGGGGCGGTAGCTCTTGCTGCGCAGCAGCCCGATCAGCAGCCAGCCCGCATTCACCATCGCACCCAGGCTGATGGAGAGAGACAAACCGGCTTGTTTGAACACGGGAACCAGCACCAGGTTCAGCAACTGGGTGATGATGAGCACCACCACGGCAATGCGCACGGGCGTCTTGATGTCCTGCCGGGCGTAGTAACCAGGCGCCAGCACCTTGATGGCCACTATGCCGACCAAACCTGCCCCCCAGCCCATCAGCGCGTTGGTGGTCTGCTGCACATCCACCTCGGAAAACGCGCCATAGTGGTAGAGCACCGCCACGATGGGCTTGGCAAAGGTCAACAGCCCCAGCGAACAGGGCACGGCCAGCAGCACCACAATGCGCAAGCCCCAGTCCAGCAATGACGAATATTTGTCCGCATCGCCCGCTGCCTTGGCCCCGGAGAGCTGGGGCATCAGCACCACGCCCAGGGCCACGCCCAGCATGGCGGTGGGAAACTCCATGAGCCGGTCCGCGTAGGTCAGCCAGCTCACGCTACCCGTGGGCAGGTGCGAGGCGATTTGGGTGTTGATCACCAGCGAGATCTGCGCGACGCCCACGCCCAACAAGGCTGGCAGCATCAGGCTGCCAATGCGGCGGGTTTCGGGGTCGGCGACCGCCAGGCGCACGGCCTGCCAGGTCAGGCCGATGCGGGGCAGCATGCCCAGCGATTTGAGCGCGGGAATTTGCACCGCCAGCTGCAGCACACCGCCCAACATCACGCCCATCGCCATGGCGTAAATGGGGGGCCAACCCAGGGTTTGCAGCCACGGCGCCAACAGCCAGGCCGCTGCAATCATGGCCAGGTTCAGTAGCACCGGGGTGGCGGCCGACACCGCGAAGCGCTTCCAGGTGTTGAGCACGCCCGAAGCCATGGCCACCAGGGACATGAACCCAATATAGGGAAACATGAAGCGCGTCATGACCACGGTCACCCGGTAGCCTTCCGGGTCTTTTTGCAGGCCGCTGGCCATGCCCCAGACCAATACCGGCGCCAGAATCACCCCGGCGGCACACAGCAATGCCAGCGCCCAGGCCAGCAAGGTGGCGACCCGGTCCACCAGCAGGTGGGTGGCTTCGTCACCGTGCTGGGCCTTGGTGGTGGCCAGCACGGGCACAAACGCCTGGCTGAAGGCCCCCTCCCCCAGAATGCGTCGGAACAGGTTGGGAATGCGGAAGGCCACATTGAAGGCGTCGGTCATGGCGCTGGCGCCGAACATCGCCGCCACCAGCAGCTCGCGCACCAGTCCGGTAATGCGGGAGGCCAGTGTCCACAGGGACACGGTAGATACAGATTTGATCAAGCTCACAGGGGGAGTGTACCCACCCCCACCGCTGCAAAAACGGCCCCCCGGGGGACGATTTGGCCGGAAAAGGCGTTGCTGGTACAATCGTGGGCTTTGCTGACAACATCCTCAGACACAAGGAATATTTACTATGGCATCTGGAAAACCCAAGAAAAAGAACCCGCGCCTGGCGTCGGGCCGTAAACGCGTCCGCCAGGACATCAAGATCAACGCAGCGAACACTTCCCTGCGCTCCAAATACCGCACTGCGGTGAAGAACGTGGAAAAAGCAGTGGTGGCCGGTGACAAGACCAAAGCCGCTGAACTGTTTGCCAAGATGCAAGCCGTGGTGGACACCGTGGCCGACAAGGGCATCTTCCACAAGAACAAAGCAGCCCGCGACAAGAGCCGTTTGGCTACCAAGGTGAAAGCCTTGGCACTCGCAGCCTAACTCGTTAGGCAATCGCACGAATCCTGCTGGTCAGGATTCGCCGTTTGTAGTGGGTGCGCTGTCAGCAAAGCAGAAAAGCCGTTCATCTGAACGGCTTTTTTGTTTCCGGGTGTCTGTCGCTCAGCGAGCGGGAATTTCGGGACGGGTTTCGCTGACCTGCAGCTCGTTGTCGCGCGCAAAGTTCAGGCAGAAGTCCCAGGCCATGACGTCGTAATCGCGCAGATCGCGGTGCACGATCACGCACTTGGTCTGCCCGATGGAGGTGGGCACACACCACGGGGAATAACCCAGATGGCTGCCCGGCTGGGGGCCGCCGGGGCGGAACTGGCTCATCACCCCGGCCAGCCGCTCTGCCCAGTCGCTGGGGCGAAACGTCTTGCCTTGCAAGGTCAGTCCCAGGATGTAGAGTTCTTTGGAAGGAGTGGAAGCCATCGGGTACAGGGTTATGGCGGCAGAGGTCGCACGGTGTCCATAGACGGTGCTGCGCCGCACAAGAATTCTACCCGCTCCGCTGTCATGCAGATGACATCCGGGTTACCAAACCGCGCATCACTGTGATGTGCATTTGTCACCAAACCGCCATGGGGCCTGCGCCTAAAATCAGGCTTCAACGGCCCAACCTGCCTTTGTTCATGTTGGGCCGCCTTGTTTTCTAGCCAACCCCGGAGTTATTGCATGACCGCCGCCAAGCCTGCCACCACGCCGTCCTCACCCCACGTGATGAACACCTATGGCCGACTGCCCATCGCCCTGAGCCATGGCCAAGGCTGCCGCGTGTGGGATACCAACGGCCGCGAGTACCTGGACGCGCTGGGCGGCATTGCCGTCAACACGCTGGGCCACAACCACCCCAAGCTGGTGCCCGCGCTGCAAGACCAGGTGACCAAGCTGATCCACACCTCCAACTACTACCACGTGCCGCTGCAGGAAGAACTGGCCAAGCTGCTGGTCGAACGCTCAGGCATGACCAACGTGTTCTTTTGCTCCACCGGCCTGGAAGCCAACGAAGCCGCCCTGAAGCTGGCCCGCAAATTTGGCCATGACAAGGGCATTGAGCGCCCTGAAGTGGTGGTCTATGAAAAAGCCTTCCATGGCCGCTCCATCGCGACGCTGAGCGCCACGGGCAACCCCAAGGTGCAGGCCGGCTTTGGCCCGCTGGTGGAAGGTTTCATCCGTGTGCCGGTGAACAACATCGCGCAACTGAAAGCAGCCACCGAGGGCAACCCCAATGTGGTGGCCGTGTTCTTCGAGGCCATCCAGGGCGAAGGCGGCGTGAACCCCATGCACATGGACTACCTGCGCGACGTGCGCACGCTGTGCGACAAGCGCGACTGGCTGCTGATGATTGACGAAGTGCAGTGCGGCATGGGCCGCACCGGCAAGTGGTTTGCCCACCAGTGGGCCGGCATCCAGCCCGACGTGATGCCCTTGGCCAAAGGCCTGGGCTCTGGCGTGCCCGTGGGTGCCGTCGTGGTCGGCCCCAAGGCCGCCAGCATCTTCCAGCCCGGCAACCATGGCTCCACGTTCGGCGGCAACCCCTTGTCCATGCGTGCCGGGGTCGAGACCATCCGCATCATGGAAGCCGAGGGCCTGCTGGCCAATGCCGACAAGGTGGGCGCGCACCTGAAAGCCGCTCTGGCCAAAGCGCTGGCCACCGAGATCGCCAACGGCGGCGTGAAAGAGATCCGCGGTCAGGGCCTGATGCTGGGCATCGACCTGGCCAAGCCCTGCGGCGTTCTGGCCCAGCGCGCCGTGGATGCCGGCCTGCTGATCAGCGTGACCGCCGACACCGTGGTGCGCCTGGTGCCGCCGCTGATTCTCAGCACGGCCGAGGCCGAACAGATCGTGGCCATCCTGGCGCCGCTGATTTCTGCGCTGCTGAAGGAGTCCGCATGAACCCGGTCGTTCCCAGCACCCTGCCCCAAGGCGCGCCGCCCGTGCGGCATTACCTGCAGTTTGCCGACTTCAAGACCGAGGAATACCACTACCTGCTGGCCCGCGCGGCGCTGATCAAGAAGAAGTTCAAGAACTTCGAAAAGCACCACCCGCTGGTGGACCGTACGCTGGCCATGATCTTTGAGAAAGCCTCTACGCGCACCCGCGTGAGCTTTGAAGCCGGCATGTACCAGCTGGGTGGCAGCGTGGTGCACCTGACCACGGGCGACAGCCAGTTGGGCCGCTCCGAGCCCATCGAGGACAGCGCCAAGGTCATCAGCCGCATGACCGACATCGTGATGATCCGCACCTACGAGCAGACCAAGCTGGAAAGCTTTGCCGCCAACTCGCGCGTGCCCGTCATCAATGGCCTGACCAACGAGTTCCACCCCTGCCAGATCCTGGCCGACATCTTCACCTACATCGAACACCGTGGCCCCATCGAAGGCAAGACCGTGGCCTGGGTGGGCGACGGCAACAACATGGCCAACACCTGGCTGCAGGCGGCCGCCCTGCTGGGTTTCCACCTGCGCGTCAGCACTCCCAGCGGCTACGAAGTGAATGAAAAAACGGCCGCTGCCCCCCGCCAAATGGGCGCGGGAAGCTACAAAACCTATAGCAACCCGATGGAGGCCTGCGCCGGTGCCGACCTGGTCACTACCGATGTGTGGACCAGCATGGGCTATGAGGCCGAGAACGAGGTGCGCCGCAAGGCCTTTGCCGCCTGGTGCGTGGACCGCAAGATGATGGCCGTGGCCGCGCCCGATGCCCTCTTTATGCACTGCCTGCCCGCCCACCGCGGCGAAGAGGTGGAAGCCGAAGTGATCGACGGCCCGCAAAGCGTGGTCTGGGACGAAGCGGAAAACCGCATGCACGTGCAGAAGGCACTCATGGAATACCTGCTGCTGGGCAAGCTGTAAGGCCTGCGGCGTCCGCCGCGCAATTTCGTTCAATACAAACCGCGGCCATCGCGCAACACTCCGGGCCTTGATCAACAAGGACGGAGCGTGCAATGCCTGCAGTGTGGATATCGATGGCCCTGTTTGCTCTGGCCGGGGCCATCTCGCCGGGGCCGGTGAATGTGATTGCCTCCAGCCAGGGCGCCCGCCACGGCTTTTGGCGCGCCCTGCCCCATGTGGCGGGTGCCAGCCTTAGCTACTGTGCCGTGGTGTTGCTCATGGGTGGTGGCATGGGCTGGTTGTTGCAGACCTGGCCCGCACTCGCCACGGTGACGCAGTACGCCGGTGCGATGTACCTGCTCTACCTGGCCGCCAAGATTGCGCTGACCCCCACGCAAGCCTTGAACACTGCTGAGGCGCCCACGCAGAGTGCGCACTGGCAGCGCAATGCCATGCAAGGCGCACTCACCCAAGGGCTCAACCCCAAGGCCTGGCTGGTGGCACTCTCAGGCGTGAGCCTGTTCGTGCCTGCGGGTGAAAACGCGGGCCTACGGCTCTGGCTGTTCTGCGCCATCTCCGGGGTCGTCTGTTTCGGCTCCGTGGCCTGCTGGGCCGCACTGGGCACGTTGATCCGGCAGTGGCTGCAACCCGCCCACCACCAGCGGCTGTTCAACCGCGTGATGGCGGGGCTGCTGGTGCTCACCGTGCTGGACATGGTGGACCTGCTCTGAGCGTTTCGATTTACCATCCCCGCATGCCCGCCAGCCCCCACGTATTTACGCGCCACACCAGCCTGCCGCACCTGGAGCTGCGCACCACCACGCAGGCCAGCGACAGCTACCAGACGCACACCCATGCCGAGTATTCACTGGGCTGCATTGATGCAGGGGCTGCGATCTACACCCATGGCACGCAGGCCGTGGCGCTGCGCCGTGGCATGACCGTGATGATGGAACCCGGCCTGGCCCATGCCTGCAACCCCAGCCCGCAGCAGCCCTGGTCCTACCGCATGCTGTATGTGGACGCGCAGTGGATGCACCAGAGCTTTCTGCCGTTTGACGCCCAAGCAGCACCGCGGCAACTGGCCTTGGCGCGCCACCATAGCGACGATGCCACCATCTTCCAGGCACTGGTGGAACTGCTGGACGGCCTTACCGGCACGCCTGATCCTTTGCAGGTGGATGAGCAGTTGCTCCTATTTTTATAGCAGCATGTGCTTGTTCCACGGGGGCTAGAGCCCGAAAACTCTGTCAATCATGACGGCGTGGCCCGGGCGCGTGACCTGCTGCATGCGCGCGTGGAGCAACCCCTGGCGCTGGCCGAGCTGGCAGCGGCCAGCGGGCTCGACGGCTTTGCGCTGATCCGCAAGTTCAAGCAGGCGTACGGCCAGACGCCACACGCTTACCAGATCGACCTGCGGCTGAACCGGGCCAAGCAGTTGCTCAAACAGGGCGCGGCCCTGGCCGACGTGGCCCACCAGATGGGCTTTGCCGACCAGGCGCACTTCCAGCGCCACTTCAAAAACCGCCACGGCACCACGCCCAAAAACTACCAGGGCGACCTGGGCGCCGCTGCATCCCATGGCTGAATCGGCCTGCACATCTTGCGGCGCTTGCTGCGCCTGTTTTCGCGTGGAGTTTTCGGTCTACGAGATGGCTTTTGCAGGCGGAACCGTGCCGGCCGAACTGGCCGACGAGGTCAACGGCAACACCTGGCGCATGCGGGGCACCGGCACTGTGCCCATCCGTTGCACGGCACTCACCGGCACCGTGGGCGAACAGGTGGGCTGCAGCATCTACCCGCTGCGGCCCGCCCCTTGCCACGCACTGTCGGAAGGCAGCGAGGGTTGCAAGCGGGCACGGGCCAAGCTAGGCTTGCCCGCGCTCGACGCGCTTTAGCGCATCAGGTCTTCAATCGCGTCCACCACCATGCTGGTGCCCACGGCAATCAACAAAATGTCATTCGCCACACGCACGTACTTGTAGCCCGCAGGCGGCGCACCCAGCTTCACGATGACCGGATTGGGCAAAGGGTAGAAAACCACATCCCTGGGCAATGGCTGACCCCGGGACCATTTCTTGGCCTGGCCGGGGGGCATACAGCCATTGTTCTTTTTGGCGAGCCCGGGCGGGCAGAAGCCCTTGGCTTTCTGGCCGCCGTAATAGTCCTGCGCAGCCCGGCGCTGGTCATCACGAAAATAGCTACCGACCCGAACGTCCACCGATGGACCCTGCTCCTGCCGGTGGTCTTCTTCGCCGTGCTTGCCCTTGCCTTTGCCGGCCCAGTCCGGCTTGCCCGCGTGGGCAGCGCAGCTCAACAGCAGACAGGCCAGCCCCCAGGTTGCTGCACGTGCGGACCATGGGAAAGAAACTCTACGATGATCCATGACGGCTCCTTGTGGTTCTGCAAAACATGCATTGTGAACGTGTTGGCGCAACGGCTCAGCCCAACGGAACCGGCAGGTCCGCCATCTGCCCCTTGAATTCCTGCAGCGAAAAATGCGACTGCACCTGCCGCACGCCCGGCAGGCGGTGCAGCTTGCGTTGCAACAGCTCGGAATAGTGGTCCAGATCGCGCGCCACGAGCCCCACCAAAAAGTCTGCCTGTCCCGAGATCGCGTGGAACTGCACCACCTCGGGAATCTCGGACACCGCCTGCACAAAAGCCTGGGACGATGTCTCGTTCTGGTGATCAATACCGATCAACACAAACGCCAGCACGCTGTAACCCAGCGCCCGCCGGTCCAGCGCGGCGTGGTAACCCTTGATGGTGCCGTTGTCTTCCAACTGCTTGACCCGCCGCCACGTTGGCGACTGAGACAGATTGGCGGCTTGCGCCAGCTCGCCCGAGGTCAGGCGAGCGTTGTCCTGCAGGGCCCGCAGCAGCAGCCGATCGGCTTTGTCAGTCACTTGTTGCATAAGTTATTTCAAAAAACCACTTTAAAAGACTAATTTAGTCCATTTTTTAAATTCTAAAGATTAGATATCAACATTCCAAAGCTCTCAACACATAATTTCCAAAAACCAGCCCCTCCTACACCATGGCCACACCCCTCACCTTGAACGACTGCCGCGTCCGCGATGCGGCCGACACCCTGCGCCCCCTGCGCGACCTGTTCGACATTCCCCAGGGCGTGATCTACCTGGACGGCAACTCCCTGGGCGTGATGCCCAAAACCGCTGCCGCACGCGCCGCTGAAGTGGTCACCCAGGAATGGGGCCACGGCCTGATCCGCTCGTGGAACACGGCCGGCTGGTTCAGCCTGCCGCAGCGCCTGGGCAACCGCATCGCCCCGCTGATTGGTGCCGATGCCGACGAAGTGGTGGCCACCGATACCACCTCCATCAACCTGTTCAAGGTGCTATCCGCCGCGCTGTCCATTGCCGCGCAAGACGCGCCGCAGCGCAAACTCATCGTCAGCGAGCACAGCAACTTCCCCACCGACCTCTACATCGCCGAAGGCCTGTGCAAGGAGCGCGGCTACACGCTCAAGCTGGTGGAGCCGGAGGAGATTGCCGACGCACTGACGGCCGACGTGGCCGTGCTGATGCTCACCCACGTGAACTACCGCACCGGCGCCATGCACGACATGCCCGCTGTGACCGCCGCGGCCCACGCCGCCGGCGCGCTCATGGTGTGGGACCTGGCGCACAGTGCAGGCGCCGTGCCCGTCACGCTCAAGGCGTCCAACGCCGACTTCTCCATTGGCTGCGGCTACAAGTACCTGAACGGCGGCCCCGGCGCACCGGCCTTTGTGTGGGTGCACCCCAAACATGCGGATCGCTTCTGGCAGCCGCTGTCTGGCTGGTGGGGCCACGCGGCACCGTTCGCCTTCACGCCCGACTACCAGCCCGCCCCCGGCATCACGCGTTACCTGTGTGGCACCCAGCCCATCGTGAGCATGTCGTTGCTGGGCTGTGGTCTGGAAGGCTTTGAAGCGGCCGACAAACTGGGTGGCATGGCGGCGCTGCGCACCAAGTCGCTGGCGCTGACAGACCTGTTTATCCAACTGGTGGAAGAGCGCTGCCAGGGCTATGGCCTGGGCCTGGCCACCCCGCGTGCCCACGCCCAGCGCGGCTCGCAGGTCTGCATCACCCGTGATGAAGGCGCGTTTGCCATCGTGCAGGCGCTGATTGCGCGTGGCGTGATTGGTGACTTCCGTGCGGGTGATGGCGGCAAGCACAAGGACATCCTGCGCTTCGGCTTGACGCCGCTATACATCGGGTTTGAAGATGTGTGGAATGCCGTGGAGCACCTGCGCCAGGTGCTGGAAACTGGCGAATGGCAGAAGCCCGAGTTCAACCAGAAACATGCGGTGACCTGAGATGAGCACGCCCTCCAACGGATGCCCTATGCACGCTGCCTCGGCCGGCGAATCCATCGTCGCAGAAGAGAAGGCCCAGCTCGACTTCAGCCAGAGCATGAGCTACGGTGACTACCTGCAGATCGACACCATCCTGTCGGCGCAGAAGCCGCTTTCGCCCACGCATGACGAGCTGCTCTTCATCATCCAGCACCAGACCAGCGAGCTGTGGATGAAGCTCATGCTGCACGAGCTGACGGCCACCATCGCGCACATTGCGCAGGACGACCTGCCGCCCGCGTTCAAGATGCTGGCGCGTGTGAGCAAGATCATGGAGCAGCTGGTCCACGCCTGGGACGTGCTGGCCACCATGACGCCGCCGGAGTACACCGCCATGCGGCCCTACCTGGGCGCCAGCAGCGGCTTTCAGAGCTTTCAGTACCGCTGCATCGAGTTCTCGCTGGGCAACAAGAACGCCGCCATGCTCAAGCCCCACGCCCATGCGCCCGAGCGTCTGGCGCTGGTGCAGGCCGCGTACGCAGCGCCCTCGCTGTACGACGAAGCCCTCAAGCTGATGGCCCGCCGCGGCATTGCCGTGCCCGCCAGCCACCTGCAACGCGACTGGACCCAGCCCTATGTGGCCGACGCGGGTGTGGAAGCGGCCTGGTTGCAGGTGTACCGTGCGCCGCGTGAACACTGGGACCTGTACCAGCTGGCCGAAGAGCTGACCGACCTGGAAGACGCCTTCCGACTCTGGCGCTTCCGCCATGTGACCACGGTGGAGCGCGTGATCGGCTTCAAGCGTGGCACGGGTGGTACCGGTGGCGTGAGCTATCTGCGCAAGATGCTGGACGTGGTGCTGTTCCCTGAAATCTGGTCGCTGCGTACGGCGCTCTAGACGGATTGAAGGCCAAATAGGCCTCTAGCCCCCGTGGAATATGCGCAAGTAGCTATTTATTTGGTAGCAATCAACGGAAACAGCGCGTCATCCATTTCGGCGCCATCGGGCAACCTGTCGGCCAGACCGGTGAACGGGGGCGAGGTGCGCCAGCTGCGCACCGCGTGGCGCGCGTCGTCGCCCAGGTAGCGGGCCGAGAACACGCGCCGCCGCGTGCCGGGCCCCACGCCGCTGCTGGCGTGCAGCGTGAGCATGTGGAAGGCCACGGCATCGCCCGGCTGCAGCGCCCAGCCCAGTTGTTCAAACTGGTCGGGATGCGCGTCGATCTGCGGCAGCTCGGCCAGGGCGCCTTCGGGGAACCATTTGGCCTGCTGGTCGCGGAAGGTGCGCGGCATGTACCAGGTACCGGCATGTGAGCCCGCCACAAAGCGCAGCGTGCTCTCCAGCGGCACCGGGTCCACCGGAATCCAGAAGCTCACGTTCTGCCGGCCTGCCACGTTGTAGTAGGGCTGGTCCTGGTGCCAAGGCGTGGGCTGCCGCGTGCCGGGCTCTTTGACCAGCAGGTGGTCGTGGTAGATGCGCACCGTGTCGCTCTGCATCAGTTGCGCGGCCACACGGGGCAAGGCGCTGTGTTGCATCACCTCGGCATAGTCGGGGTTGTGCTGCCAGGTGCAAAAGTCTTCGACAAACTTGCCCGGGTCATCGGCCTGGCTGGCCACCAGGGCCAGCGGACTCAGGTGCGCCAGGTTGTGCTCGATGCCGCGCGCCAGCGTGGCGACCTCTTCCGACGTGAGCACACCGCGCAGCACCACGGCGCCCTGACGCGCGTAATCCTGCACGGTGGCAGCGGGCAACGCGTAGGCGTTGTGCATGCTTGGCATTCAGGTGCGGCGGTTCACCGCCTGGCGGATGGCGCCCAGCAGCAGGTCCAGGTCTTCTTCGCGGGTGCGGTGGTTCACAAAGGCGACCCGAATGGCCGTCTTGCCGCCCACGCGCGTGGTGGACGGCACGGCAATGCCGGACTCCTGCACGTCGGCCACCACATCGGCATTGAACGCATCCAGATCCGGCACATCGGCCAATACACGGAAGCACACCACATTCAGCGTCACGGGTGCCAGCAGCTCCAGCGAGGCATCTGCCCCCACACGCTTGGCCAACTGCTGTGCCAGCGCACAGTTGCTGGCCACCACCTGGCCCAGCTTGTCGGTGCCATAGGTTTTCAGCGTCATCCACACCTTGAGCGCGCGAAAACCGCGCGACAGGTCCGGCCCAAAGTCGGTAGGCCAGGGGTGGTTGCCCGCCAGGCCGCGCGCGCTGCGCTGCAGATAGGCCGGCTGCGTGGCAAAAGTGGACGCATGCAGCGCGGCGTCGCGCACCAGAATGCAGCCCGCGTCGTAGGGCACCTGGGCCCATTTGTGAAAATCAAACGCCACCGAATCTGCACCGCTGAGCCCCGCCACCAGATGCCGCTGCGCTGGCGACAGCATGGCCAGCGCACCAAAGGCGGCATCCACATGGAACCACAGGCCCTGCGCCCGCGCGAGTGCGGACAAGGCCACCAGGTCATCCACGGCGCCCGTGTCCACCGTGCCCGCGCTGCCAATCACCATGAAGGGTTGCAGGCCCGCGGCACGGTCTTTGGCAATGGCGGCTTGCAGTACGTCCATGTCCATGCGATGGCATGCATCCAGCGTGATCAGGCGCAGTGCCTCGCTACCCAGGCCCGCCATGTCCATCGCACGCGCTACGCAGTTGTGGGCCTCGATCGAGGTATAGGCCACCAGCGGCTGGCCTTGCAGGCCCTGCTGGCGCACCGCGGTGCCCAGCGCCCGCGTGCGCGCCACCAGCACCGCAATCAGGTTGGCCATGGAGGTGCCGGTAACCAGCACGCCGCTGGCATCCTGCGGAAAACCCAGCATCTGCGCCGCCCAGCGGATCACCTGGCGCTCCACCTCGATGGGAGCGTGGTCGCGCCCGCCCAGGTTGGGGTTGGTGGCTGCGGTCAGCAGCTCGGCCAGCATGCCCACGGGGTTGCCACCGCCCTGCACCCAGCCCACAAAGCGCGGGTGGATGTTGCCGCTGCCATAGGGCTGCACCAGTGTCTGAAAGTCGTGGTACACCGCGGCCAGGTCGCCGGGCGCCGTGGGCACATCGCCGCTGCGCAGCGCGTGGCGCACATCAGTCGGCATGGGCTGCCACACCGGCGCATCACGCAGGCCAGCCAGCATGTCCACCATGTCGTCCAGCATGCGGTGCCCCATCTGGCGCACCGCGTTCCAGTCGGTCGGGTCCAGGCTGTCTGCCGCCTGGAAAGGCGTGTTGGCGGGTTGTGCCATCGCCTCAGGCCACGGCCGCCGTGAACGCGATCTCCAGCAGGTAGTCAGGGCTGGCCATTTCGGCGCTCACGCAAACACGCACCGGTGCGCAGCCCGCGGGCAGCCAGGCCTGCCACGCGGCGTTGAATGCCGCACGGTCTGCCATGTGCTTGAGGTAAATCGTGGCGATCAGCAAGCGGCCCGAGTGGCTACCCGCAAGCGCCAACGTGCGCCCGGCCTGGGCAAACACGGCCTGGGCCTGGGTGGTGATATCGGTTCCGCTTTCGGGCACTTCCACAAAGTACACCGTGCCGTTGTGCACCACGGCGTCGGACCAGGAGGGTTGGGGGGCAATGCGCTGGATGTCTGGAGCTGTCATGCCGTGAATTTTAGGTTCTGCATGCTGGGCACGTACTCGACAGAAATCCACTGCGCAATCACCTCGGGCGTCATGCTCTCGGGGTGGCCCGCCTCTTCGCTCACGCGCGCCACTTCTTCGGCCCCGGTCAGGGTCCCCACAAACATCTGCAGCACCGCCTGCAAGCCGCCCTGTGCCAGCGCCATGTCGCCCAATGCCTTGAGCGCCTCCCAGGCTTGGGCTTCTGAGGCTTCACGCGTGGAAATGTAGGGAGTAGACATATAAACGGCGGGCTGAAATGACGATGGCGCAAGTCTAAACGGCGTGGGCTGCGCAAACACCATGCGTTGGACTGGCGGGGGGCTAGAGCCAGCCGTTGTCCACAAATTCCATGACGGAGTAGCTGCGGTTATCCAGCGGGTGGGCCTGTACCGCGGCCACAATGCGGGCCACGCCGTCAGCGTAGGGCGAGTCACCGTAGACCCGAGTTTCGAACTGCAGGCTGCACTCGCCATCCTGGATCAGGATGCGGTGGTAGGCGTGGCGAGCCAGGTGCGCCTCTGGAATCTGCAGTTCATCCCGTTGCACCGCTGCCTGTCGCACCGATTGGATGTCGCTGTCCTGCAAGCCCAGCGACTGCGCCATGTTCACGGCGGTGCCAGGCACCGAGGTCTTGCCGGCCTGGTGCGACTCAGTGAGCTGGATGGTGTGGTTCTGAAACAGGTGCCCGCTCTTGGCCAGCATGGCCATGAACTTGAGCATCAGGATGTTGGTGTTGGGGCACACCACCACCGGAAAGCTGTGCTGCGCAGACTCCAGCGCAGACCCCGTGGACAGTTCGATCAGGGGCGACTGCGTGTCCGCACAGTAGGCAGTGACAGCGGCGAGCTCTCGGCCGGAACCCGCGTGGATGACCACAGACTTGTCCGCACCCTGGGTCCGGTCTGCCCACGAAGAGACCTGCCCCCCGCTGTCTGGCTTGAGCGAATGGAGCAGTTCGGTGGCCAGCTTGCCAGTCCCGACGACGATGATTTGCATGAGATGGTTCAGATTGGTAGCACGGAGGGTTGCCCATTCTAGGCACGCCCCGCATTTGCCTGGGACGAACGCCGCGGCCGTTACGCGTATCGAAACCAATCAGCGGCAATTCCATTTAGTGCACAAGGTTTATTTCATGCAACTACATTAGTTACATGAAATCAAACAATCAATTATCCGACGTCCTCCATGTGCTGCTGCACATGGCCGAGGGCGAAGGCCCGGCCACCTCGGAGGCGCTGGCCGCCGCCATGCAGACCAACCCCGTGGTGCTGCGCCGCCTGATGGGCGGCCTGCGTGAAGCCGGGTTTGTGGTGTCTGCCAAAGGCCATGGCGGCGGCTGGGTGCTGTCATGCGACATGGACCGCATCACGCTGGGCGACGTGTACCAGGCACTGGGTGCGCCACCGCTGGTGTCGCTGGGCTTTAGAGAAGACAACCCCACCTGCCTGGTGGCCCAGGCCGTGAACGACGCCCTGGCTGGCGCCGCGCAGGAGGCCGAGGCCCTGCTGCTCAAGCGCTTTGGCGCCGTCACCCTGGCCACGCTCTCCAAGGACTTTCACCGCCGCATGGCGCAGCACAAAGCATCGGGCCATGCGGGCCACCACCATCTGAAGGAACACAGCGCATGAAGCACATAGCCTTTGCCGTCATCGGCGGCAGCTACGCCGGCTTGTCTGCCGCCCTGCAACTGGCCCGCGCGCGCCGCAACGTGCTGGTGGTAGACGCCGGCCAGCGCCGCAACCGTTTTGTGGACGCCGCGGGCGAAACATCGCACGGCTTTTTGACGCAAGACGGCCGCGCACCGGCCGAGATAGCCGCCGACGCCCGCGAGCAGCTGATGAACTACCCCAACGTGGAATGGATGCACGGCACAGCAGACGAGGCCCGCGTGGCCAGCAACGGCCGGCTGGAATTCCGCGTGGGCAGCGAGCGCATCAGCGCCCACCGCCTCATCCTGGCCACCGGCGTGCGCGACGAACTGCCGCCCGTGCCCGGCCTGGCCGAGCGCTGGGGCCGCAGCATCTTCCACTGCCCGTATTGCCATGGCTACGAGATGAACGCCGGCCCCATCGGCATCATCGCCGCGTCACCCTTGGCGCTGCACCACGCGCTCATGCTGCCGGACTGGGGCAGCCCCACGCTGTTTCTGAACGGCGCCTACACGCCCAGCGACGAAGACCTGGCCGCCATCGCCCGCCGCGGCACACAGATAGAAGCGACGCCCATTGCGCGCATAGACGGCCATGCCGACGTGGTGCTGCAAGACGGCCGCACCATCCGCTTGAACGGCCTATTCACCCAGCCACGCACGCTGCTGAGCAGCCCCATGGCCGTGCAACTGGGCTGCGCGCTGGAAGACGGCCCTATGGGCATGTTCATCAAGGTGGATGACTTCAAGGCCACCAGCGTGCCAAATGTGTTTGCGTGTGGGGATGCCGCGCGGGCGGCGGGGAACGTGACGTTAGCCGTGGCGGATGGGGCGATGGCGGGGTTTGGGGCGCATCGGGGGTCGATGGGTTGAGGTGAAATTGCCACGGGAGAGATAAAGGTTGAGTCCCAGAACTGGACTGCCTCCACGCCGCACCTAAAATCAGCTTACCAAATACCTCAGCAACACACAAACAACAATAGATTGGTTGAAATGGAAAATTACGCCATCGCTGCTGTCAGACATTGGAAAGACGCTGAATTGCTTGAACGTGAAAATCGCATTGAAAACGCGGACCATCACTATGGGTTTGCAGCCGAATGCGCCATAAAAAAGGTGTTGATAGCGTACCCTGCTTTTTCAACATCTGGGGTGTTAAGTGCATCGTACAAACAACACATCAATGTGCTCTGGGATAAGGTAGGGCACCAGAGTCTGCAAAAGGCCTATCCAAAATTAGTTGCAATATTAAAAACGCCTAACCACTTCTCCGACTGGGACGTCAATCAGCGCTATTTTTCAAATGGAAATGTAACCGAGCCAACATTGGCGTCGCATAAGAAAGTTGCAAGTCGGTTGTTTGGTGCTGTCAATTTATCTGGCGAAAGACGTGCATGACACAAATCAAATTTGATGAAGCTATTTCTAGCGTACGGGATCTTCTCGCGAAAAAATTGAGCCCAAATGTCGATGTCACTCTGGTACGAGACAGCTTTGGTGCGTTGACTGTGGTGATACCCAACAATGTGATATCAGAAGCAGATGATAGAAACACTTTAGCCAATCAACTGCATAAATCTTTGGGAGCCTATAGCGCAGGAAACAACCAAGTCTTGTTGCAGGAAAGCGATTTGATTGACCCTGCAGATGTCTTGGACTCACCGGATCGAATCCGCCTACACGATGCCCACAATATATGGCTAGTGGATCGCTTATTAACCAATCAGGATTGGCTACGTGCCTCCCTAGTTGAGCATTCGCCGCTGCCAACAGCAGTTGCATTTAGCATTAAAGGTGGCGTTGGAAGAACAACAGCTTTTGCGCTTTGGGCGTGGTCTCTCGCGCGCGCAGGAAAAAACGTAGTTCTCGTAGACCTCGATTTAGAAGCACCAGGTGTAGCGGGGCTTCTACTAAATAAAGATCGCCTACCCGACTATGGTTTAGCCGACTGGCTTGTTGAGGCCTTAGTTGGGCAAGCTGATGAGCCGTTATTACTTGAATGCCTCGTCGATTGCGATTTAGCACGTAATGAGCCAGGAAAAATTCGTGTATTGCCTGCATTTGGCAAGAAGACCAAGGAGTATGTTAATAAACTTGGGCGCATTTACATGCCTACATTTTCCAGTGAGACTGGACAGTTTCTTGGATTAGCTGATCGTTTACTGGTACTACTGCAGCAATTGTCTGATCTGCAAGATCGCCCAGATTTAGTTTTGCTCGACAGCAGAGCGGGGTTGCACGATATTGGGGCAGCTGCAGTCACTCGTTTGGGTGCTGAGGTTTTCTTGTTTGCACGCGATGACTATCAGAGCTGGCAGGCCTACCGTCAGCTGTTCGAACATCTAAGCAATTCACGCAGCGTAGCTGTTGGCATGAATGACTCTGACTTGCGCTGGAAACTGAAAATGGTTGGGGCCCAATTAGAGCCTTCCGAATCCGCTCAACGGCGCTTTACTGATACTTGCTATAGCGTTTGGAGCGATGCTCTATACGATGCCGGTGTTACCAATGCTGAAGAGGAAACCTTAAAGAACTCCCAACTACCTGTACCTGTAGTTTTTGAATTGAGTCAGGATAACGCCCCTCACGCACCACTGTTCGTTCATTTTGATTCCAGTGTTAAAGGTTTTGACTTAATCCAAAGTGAAAATCGACCAGATTGGCGCGCCATCGACGCGACATTTGGTAAGTTTTTTGCTGACGCTACTGCGCGCATGTTTCCGGATGAAACGGTCGCTGGGCAGACATAATATGAAACAACCTACGTTCTCCTTTGATGCTGTAAGCATTCGCCAGGCACTTATCGATTTGCCCTTAGTTTCTGCAAAGGAAGATCTTCATCCACCTCAACCATCAGAAATTTACGTTCCATCACTACACAACAAAGCCTTGCTGCAAGAAGTCAGCATTGTTGAAGGTATGCGTGGAGCTGGCAAAAGCTTTTGGACAGCTGCACTTTTGGACGATGACACTCGTCAACTTATTTCTGACGTAGTGCACGTCCAAAAACTAGGCCAACTAATTGTAAAAATTGGTTTTGGCATGAGTTTAGACAATGATGCATTTCCGACTGCAAAGCGAGTGACATCACTGATGAATAGTGGATGCACTGCGGACGACATATGGCGTTCTGTTTTGCTCAGGCAATTGCTTGAAGCTCTAGGAAAACCAAAGCCATTCAACAACGATGTAGATTCCGCAGCATTTTGGGTTAAAGACAATCGAGATGCGGCGGACAATCATCTGACCGCTTGTGATCGAGATTTGGTCCAGCAAGGAAAAATATTCCTGCTGCTTTTTGATTCACTGGACAAAGTGGCAGCAGACTGGGCGCATATTCGTCTATTACTTTCCTCAGCTCTTCAGCTCGGTTTGGAATGTCGCACTCGTCGTGCTATCCGATTCAAGTTTTTTCTACGCACTGACATGGTAGAAGAAGACGATGAAGTATGGCGATTTGCGGACAGCTCAAAATTGCTGCATAGCAAGGAAACACTGACTTGGCGACCCAACGATTTATTTGGACTTGTCTTAATGCATCTAGCCAACTCTGGGTCAGTTGGAGCAACATTCCGCCAAGAGATTAGCAATAAAACTCACTCTGAATTTGAGAGTGTTGGTGGTACATATTCACTTCCTCCCGGTCTGACGGCTCGAGAACAGCCGTTGCGGAGTATTGTTGAGGCCTTGGCAGGTCCATGGGTTGGCACTAACGCTAAGCGCGGCTTCACCTTCACTTGGATTCCGACACATTTATCAGATGCCAAAGGCCGTCTCAGTCCTCGAAGTATTCTTTTGGCTTTCAACAAAGCGGCTCAGTGGACAAAAGATCGGTATCCCGATCACCCAACCGCTTTGCACTACGAAGGTATTCAACAGGGCGTCGTTGAAGCTTCCAAAATCAGGATTAGCGAGATTAAAGAAGACTACCCTTGGGTTGGGCCGCTGCTTGATGCACTGGATGGTGCAACGGTTCCTTTGACAATAGGTGAACTGACGAAGCGATGGACTGATAGTTGTATTCGGGCGTCTCTCGACGCCGCCACTCAAAATGAGCGACTCCCTCCGCGTCGCTACACCAGTGACCCCCATCGTAAAGGCGATTTACAAGCATTAGTTGATGACTTAATTGAGTTGGCTGTTCTCTATCGCACCGAAGATAGGCGACTCAACATGCCGGACATATTTCGCATCGGCTTCGGCATCAAGCGGCAGGGCGGAGTAAAACCACCGCGTTGAATCGGATCTACTGTACTGACATAGCTCAGAGAGAGTTCATTTCGCCACCCGCCAAAGCATTCCCAAAACTCCTCCCGCAGACTCCGTTGCATCACCACGCAAAAGGAGTCCCCATGCCCATCACCTGCTTTATCCGCTACGAAATCGACCCATTCCAGAAAGACCAGTTCACGGCCTACGCCAACAGCTGGGCGCGCATCATTCCCCGCCTGGGTGGGCATTTGCTGGGTTACTTTGTGCCGCACGAGGGCAGCAACTACGAGGCGTGGGGACTGATCTCGTTCTCTAGCCTGGCGGCGTATGAGGCCTACCGCCAGCGCCTGCGCGAGGACGACGAGGCGGTTGCCAACTTTGCGTTTGCGCAGCGCGAGCGTTTCATCCTGAAAGAGGAACGCACCTTCCCCCAGCCGGTGCCCGCCAGCTACCTGCAGGTGCCCACGGGCTATATTGAAGCGGTATGACTTCTCCCTCCCCCGCCCCGTTTGAACCCCGGCTGGCCAGCGTGGCTGCGGTGATTGCCGACGCCACACGCGCCCGCATGCTCAGCTACCTGCTGTCTGGCGAATACGCCAGCGCGGGGGAACTGGCACGGGCCGCGTCCGTATCGCCAGCCACGGCCAGCGGGCACCTGGGCAAGCTGATGGCCGCGGAGCTGCTGGTGTGCGAGCAGCGCGGGCGGCACCGCTACTACAAGCTGGCCGACGACGAGGTGGCCCACGCGCTGGAGGCGGTGGCGCTGATGGCCGAGCGCCGCACCCACACCGCCGCCTGGGCCAACCCCACGCGCCAGCGGCTGCGCTTTGCGCGCTGCTGCTACGGACACCTGGCGGGGCAACTGGGGGTGGAGATGTTTTCGCAGCTGCTGTCCAAGGAATGGCTCAGCCCCGCGGGAGATGGCTACCTGCTCACCGCCCAAGGCAAGGCCGGGCTGGATGCGATGGGCTTTGCGGTGGACGGCATGGACAAACCCGCTGCATCCACCCGCCTGGCCTACCGCTGCCTGGACTGGTCCGAGCGCCGCGACCACATGGCCGGCAAGCTGCCCAAGGCGCTGCTGGCGCACTGCCTGCAGCACGGCTGGCTGCGCCGCCATGAAGGCGAACGCGCGCTGGAGGTGACGCCACTGGGGCGCAAGCACCTGGCGGGGTTGCTGCCTTCGGTCAACGCGTTATGAAGGAAATACGCCGCTAGCCCCCGTCGAATATGCGCTAGCAGCTACTAAATCAATAGCGTTTTTCAGAGGAGAGCGTATTTTGTAGGCTCCCTTTGGCGTCAGCCCAGGTAGGGGCGCTCCGTCACCAGCAGTGCCTTTTTGGCAAAGTCTCGCCAAGCGGCTGGCGCCTTGCGGCCCATCACAATCACCCCCACCACATAGGCTTGCGCGCGCATCTGGGGCAGCACGTTTTCCAGGGCCTTGTCTGCCTGCGCCGTGTCCTGGGTCGTCTGCATGATTTCCACAAACTTGCGCAGCGGCAGCGCCTCCTGGTTCGGGTCCGCTTTCAGCTGGGCCAGCAGCGGTTCGGCATTGCGCTGGTGGCGCAACGCCAGGCCCAGCGCACTCCAAAACACGTCGCCGTCCATGCCCTGATTGGGCGCAAGCGTCAGGCTGCGCTCGATGAGGTCGGCGGGCGCGCCTTCCGATGCAGCGATCAGCCGCAGGGCGCGCTCATTGCCGGTGGCAGCTTTCCAGCGTTTGGCCGCGCTATCCACCTGACCACGGTTTAGATCGAAGTAGATCCTGGCGGTGTCGCCCTCTGACATGCCCTCGCCCGTTTCAAGAATGCGGTTGGTCCGCAAGGCAGCGGATTTGGGCAGGAGGTCCTGCACATTGGCATTGGCGCCCTGCGACAACCGCCGCACGCGCGCCAAGTCCGCCGCGGCCTGCTCTGCCAGCGTGGCCTTGCCCACCGCGACCCCGTAGGCCTTGGCGGACTCTGGCCAATTGCCCACAGCGGCAAAGTCGTACCCGGCTGCATACGCAAACCAGCCGTTGTCGGGATGGTTTTTGTAGCCTGTCTTGAAGGCCGCTTCGCGCGCGGGGCCTGGCTCCATGCAGCGCACCGCAAGGTATTGCAGGTCTGCGTTGTCCGCGTGCTGGCCGGCCAGCGCCGTCTGCCGTGCACACGTGGCCGGGCGACTGCCAGCGATTTCCTGTTCGGCGCGCAAGGACACGATATCGAGCGGGTTGTCGGCCAGTCTGCCCTGGAGAATGGCCGGGTACTCCGGCAAGCTGGAGGCCAGGCCGACCCAACCCATCAGGTTGGCCGACTCCGGCGCGTCCCAGCGGGCGTGGGCAAAAATCAGAGCGTTGCGCGTGCGCTCTGTTTCCGTGTTGCCCAGGTTGCTGTGCATCGACGTGTCAGGCGGTGCACTCAGCACCGTGCGTGTACCGCCGCCGCCCTTGGTCTGGATGCTTTGGGGTGGCTCGGCCAGCACCACTTGCACGGAGGTGGGAAACCACCGCCCGTAGTCGACTTCGTGTGCCGGTGATCCGATGGAGGTGCCGTAGCCCACTGTCCACTCCAACAGAGGGCTGGCCTGGGCAATGTTGTAGACATACTGCCCGCTGATGATGTCGGGGGTCTCCTTGAAGGACTCGATCTCCTTGCCATCCTTGGTGCGGGCAGAAACCAGCAGGGCCTTGTCCAGATCCAGCTGAATACTATCGGTGCCCCCTGCGGGGAGCGACACCGCATGCTCGCCTACGTGTGCAATCACGCTGCGGTCCAGGCCGTTGTGAATCCACAGCGTCGCCGTGCCCACGCTGGCACTCATGCCCATCAAGCCGCCAATGATGCCGCCAGCCACCAGGAATCGGGCCGTCCCGGGGACCCAGCCATCGGCCACCTGGAAGCGCGACCACCAGTCCAGCTTGGTTTGCAGGGGCCGCTCTTGTCCCACCACAAAGGTCGAATAGTTGGCAGGCACACTGGGGGCTGCGGGTGCAGCGCCCAGTTGCTCGCGGTCACCCGCGGCGGCGTGCAGGCGGTTTTCGGTCACCAGCAGTTGGTCCAGCGCGGCGCGGCGCATGCGCCCCAAGGCTGGGTTGTACGATTGCACCCAGCCATCAATGACCTTGATCCACTCGCCGATATTTGTCTCCCCGGGGGCCCCCAGGGTGAAGGTCTCCAGCATGGACGTCCAGTCAGCCACACCTGCCAGCTTCAGAGTGGCTTCGTCCACGATGACGGAGCTACGGCCGTTGTCGATCTCCTGCAACAAGCGGTACAGATCGGCGGCTTTGTCCACGATGCGCTTGCGCTCGTCATCGTTGACCTTGCGTTTGGCCGTGACCATGGCGACCACATTGGCCAGCGCGCCGTGCGCATCAGCAATGTTGGCCTGCAGGTGTTCCGTGTAGTGCACCAGCGACAGCAGTCCGCGCAGGTAGGCATCCCAGTCCTCGCCTGCCTTGCGGGCCTGGGCACGGGCTGCTGCCCGGCACAGGGAGTCGTGGGCCACAAGCCGCGCATTCAGGGCATCTATTTCCTGCCCAATGGTGCGCAAGGTGGCGCTGATGTCTTTGCGCTTGATGGTGTCGCCGCGGAAGCGGATCAAACCGTCCACGCCCTTCGCCGTGCCATCCTTGATGGCAGTCAACTGCGCGCGTTCACCCAGCAGGACATCCAGCTGCCGCAGGTCCGACTGCAGCGAATCGGGATAGATGGCGGAGAAGGTAGCGCCCTCCTCTGCATACAGGTCATACACCTGCGCCGCATGCCGCGTGACGGAGCGGGACAGGTAGCAGCCCCGGTAGATGCGCTGGTAAGACTCACGGCCATATTCCACCTCCAGCGCAGCCAGCGACTCCTCCCGGCTGGCCACCGGCAACGGGGGATCGATGGACGCTGCCATGTCAGAGCACTGCTTCAACTTCAGCGCCTCGGGGTCGCGGAAGAGGCTCCATGCGGATTCTTCGTCCAATGGCACTGGCAGGTAGATCTGCTTGGCATTGGCCTCGCGCTCATGGTTGAGCGGGTGGCTTGCCCACATGCGCGACCCCTGCACGGCTTGCAGCTCGAAGACGCGATGCGCCGCCGGGTCACCGCTGGGGCGGGCAGGTTCACCGTAGGTCGGGTCGTCCAGGATGTCGCGCAACTTGGCGATGATGCGCGTCTGGATGTCGAACAGGTCGGCGGTTACACGGCCAGCTTTCAATTCAGCGTTGGCAAATGCCAAGGCCCTGTCCCACGCCGCATCGGCAGACTGGATTCGGTAGAGGGCGTTGATCAGGGCATCGCTGCCCGTGAGGCTGACCGACACGCGGTCGGCTTGGAATTCCATCTCGCGCGACAGTGCGCGCTCTGCTGCCAGAACCACCTTGAAGAAGGTGTCGACGATGGACCGGATGGCCCACACCACCACCGACAGAACCCAGCCCACCCAGGCAATACGCACATCAATCCTAGACAGGCTGCGAAGGAAATCGTCCAGGCTATCCCGCTTTGCCACCACATGCGCCGCAATCTGCTGGGCGATGTAGACCCAGCGGCCGACTGCCATGGAGCGCTGGGCGAAATGTCCAAATTCATGGGCCAGCACGGCCTTGAACTCCGAAGCATTCAATACGTTCACCAAAGGCAGGCCAATCTCCAGGTTCTTCTGCGACGGGAACACCAGGTTCAACAGGGTGAGGTCATAAAACACCGCTGCATTGACCCGGGACGACAGAAACACCTTGCGTGGCCGGGGGGCGCGCGCCTCATCTGCCAGGCGGTAGAGGAATGCAAACAGCTCAGGCTGTTCGTCCTGCTTGACCTCCGCAAGACCCTCGGTACTGTTGCGTTTGACGAACCAGATGGCCTTGAGCATGAAGAGCGCAACAAAGCCGGCTGCAAGACCGCCCAGAAAAAGCCAGACACCATCATTTGGTGACCGTGCACTGGCGCGTATTAGCGCATAGCACTTCCAGATAAACCAACCGGAGAGTGAAAAGTAAAACACGACAAAGGACAGCAGCGCAAGCAACGCAGCCCAGGCGTGTCGCCGGTAGGCCGGGGTGGCCTTGACCAGTTCTTCTGGATAGGCCTGTGGCCCGGCTGGATAGTTCAACTCCATGAAATCCTCTCCCTGAGTTTTTTATTAATGAATACCCAAAGCTAGTTTAGCCATGTCATCCAGCGGCACCGATGGCTGGCGCACGCCCATAGCAGGAGGGAAATTACGCGCAGCGACTACGAGAGTTTCTTATTGACGAAATGTGCCGTTAGCCCTCTTGGAATAAGCGCGCGCAGCTTCTGTTTTGATAGCAATCGTGCACGGCATCCATGATGCCGTGACCCCATCGCTACCCGGGGGAATCAGCGCCTAATCCGCCCACCGGTGCTGGGCGGACTACTAAAATCAGGCCACACCGACTCTTTAGACCTTTTATGTCTTCCCGCAACAGCTTGCCCCTGTCCGAACACGCAATGCAAATTGCCGAGCGTCGCTTCCCTGAGCTCGCAGCCAAGTCGGGACATGTGGCCTATAAGACTACGCTGCAACGCACCGGTGCCGTCGTCGTGAAGACGAGCCTGGGCCAAATGGTGGAGCGTCGTGCGGATGGCACCTCCATCGTCATCAAAAACCTGCCCTTGGGCAAACGCGTGAAGCCCGGCACTATTCTCAAACGTGCCAAGTAACAAGCTGCTGGTTCCGAGAAAACGCTTGACGTACCAATCTACTAGTTGGTAGACTACGCACCATGGACACCGAACTCTCCCCCAAAGCCGCCGAAATCGTTGCCTGCGCGCGTTCGCTGTTGGCGGCCGGGGGCTACAACGGGTTCAGCTATGCCGATGTGTCTGCGGCCGTCAACATCAGCAAGCCCAGCATCCACCACCACTTTGCCAGCAAGGCAGAACTGGTGCGCGTGGTGCTGGTGCGGTACCGCGCGGAGGTCCGCGCCGGGGTGGCTGCGCTGGAGCAGCAGGTGTCGGCCCCCGTAGCGCAGCTGCAGGCCTACACGGATTACTGGTCGGCCTGCATCCGCGAGGGCAGCCTGCCCTTTTGCGTCTGCGCCATGCTGGCGGCAGAGCTGCCCGCCATTCCGGCCGAAGTGGCGGATGAGGTGCGGGGCCATTTTTCAGAATTGAGCGCCTGGCTCACCGGGGTGCTGACCCGCGGCGCGGCGCAAAAGGCGTTCTTCCTGCAGACCACGCCCGAGGAAGAGGCCAAGACCTTTATGGCCACCGTGCACGGCGCGATGCTGTCGGCCCGCGCGTTTGGCGACCCAGACATGTTTCCCCGCATCGTTCAGCCGTTGCTGCGCCGGCTGACGTCTCCCTGAGCATTTCGCAGTTCTTCGTTCCCTCGTTTTTTTAACCTCTCAATCTACCAACTAATAGATAGGTAAACTCACCATGCCACATCCTCTCTCCGCCCTCGGTATCGCCCACACCGCCATCAGCCTGGTACCCGTGGTGGCCGGCCTCTACAGCTTTGCGCAATACCGCGCGATCCGCCCGTCCACCCGCTCGGGCAAGGTTTACCTGGTGGGGTTGCTGGTTTCGGTGCTGACCGCGTTTGGCCTTTCCAGCACCGGCGGTTTCAACCCCGGGCACGCCCTGGGCATCCTGGCGCTGCTGGCGGTTGGCGGCAGCCTGCTGATTCCCCGCCTTTCCTTTTTGGGCTGGGCGCGGCCTTACCTGGCCACGTTCGGGCTGTCGTTCAGCTTCTTCCTCACGCTGGTGCCGGGCATCAATGAGACGCTGACCCGCCTGCCCGCCTCGCAGCCCTTGGCCACCGGGCCGGAGCATCCGCTGGTGCAAAGCACCTTGCTGGCCTGGGTGGTGATCTTTCTCGCCGGCTTTGTCTTCCAGGCGTGGACGATCCGCACACGTTCACAAGCCAAATAGGCCTCTAGCCCCCGTGGAATGTGTGCTGGCAGCTTCTGTTTTGATAGCAATCAACCGCTAGTCGGGAAAGCGCTCTACGTGCGTCTCGCCGCGGCGGCCCAGGTAGACCACGTGGCGACCTGCGATCCAGACCGTGTAGGCCACGCAGCCTGCGCGCTGTGACAGCGTCTTGAACTCGGGGTACATCACGCGGCCCTGCTGTGCCCCCAGGATGGCGGCGCGCACGGCGTCGCCGTCAAAGGCATCGGCAATGCCGTGCTGCGGACGCTCGAAACTGAAATCTGCAGTGCTGCCGTCTGGCAGGTAGTAGGTGGTGTGGCCGCTGCGGTAGTCCACATGGTAGGACTCCACCCCGGCGCCCACCAGTTGGCCAATGACTTGGCCGAAGTGAATGCTGCCCCCGTTGGAGGCTTCAAAGGTGGACTGGATGGTGGCGCGGGTGGTTTCGTTCATGGGTTTGCTTCCTAGGCCGTGGGGATGTCTTTGAGCTGGTGGTGTTGCACCAGGGCTTGCATGGCCTGCGTCAGCGCATCACGCTCTGCAGCGGGCAGGTGGCCGAAGAAATGAGCGTCATTCGCGTCGGCCAAGGCCGCCAGCCTGGGTACCAGGGCCTTGCCCGCGGCGGTGAGACCCAGGCTTTGCTCGCGGGCGCGGCCATCGGCCAGCTGCCGCCCGGCCAGGCCTTTCTCTTCCAGGCGGGACACCACCTTGGACGCCGCGCCCTTGGTCATGCCCAGCGCGTCGATGAGTGCGGCGTGGGTGGTCTCCTCTTGCGACCAGAGCGTGCGCAGCGCCACCCATTCGGTGACGGTAACGCCCTTCTCTTCCAGCAACTGCTGGAAACGCATGGACACGTGGTTGGAGACAAAGCGCAACCAGAAGCCCAGGTGGGCTTCCAGCGGCGAGGGGGCGGTTTGTTTTTTGCGGTTGCTCATTAGGTTTCCCTGGAAACTACCTTGCAGTTTAGTTTCTAAGGAAACCAATGTCAAGCATCTCGAATGCAGCTGGGCAGCGGATATGAAAAAGGGAGCCAATGGCTCCCTTTTTTGCTGCGCGGCCGTCAACCCAATGCCGGCTGATTAGCCCTGAAACCACAACGTAGGTAATCCACCCAGCGGCTTGAGCAACCTGGCCACCGCGCCCTCGCGCACCAGCTGCGTGGCATGCGCAATGTCGGGCGCCAGGTAGCGGTCCACATGGTGGGCCGGCACGTCCTTGCGCAAGAGCGCATGCACCTCTTCCAACACGGGGGAACTCTTGAGCGGGCGCAGAAATTCAATGCCCTGCGCGGCAGCCAGCAGCTCGATGCCGAGGATGTGCGCGGTGTTGTGGATCATGCCCTGCAGGCGGCGCGCGGCGAAGGTGGCCATGGACACGTGGTCTTCCTGGTTGGCACTGGTGGGCAGGCTGTCCACGCTGGCCGGGTGGGCCATGGACTTGTTCTCCGACGCCAGCGCAGCGGCGGTGACGTGCGCAATCATGAAGCCGCTGTTCAGGCCCGCATCAGCCGTGAGGAAGGGCGGCAAGCGAGACACGCCGCTGTCGATCAGCATGGCAATGCGGCGCTCGGCAATGGCACCCACTTCGGCGATGGCCAGGGCCATGCCGTCGGCAGCCAAAGCCACGGGCTCGGCGTGGAAGTTGCCACCGGAAATCATGGCGCCATCATCGGGGAACACCAAGGGGTTGTCGGTCACCGCATTGGCTTCGATGAGCAACACACGCGCCGCGTGGCGCAGCTGGTCCAGGCAAGCGCCCACCACCTGGGGCTGGCAGCGCAGGCAATACGGGTCTTGCACGCGGTCATCGTTCTCGGCATGGCTGGCGCGGATGGCACTGCCCTTGAGCACCTCGCGGTAGTACTGGGCCACATCGATCTGGCCAGGCTGGCCACGCACGGCGTGGATGCGCGGGTCAAACGGGCCGTCGCTGCCACGCGCGGCGTCCAGCGTGAGCGCGCCGATGAGCAGTGCGGCTTCCAGCACCGGCTCAAACGCCAGCAGGCCATGCAGCGCCAGTGCCGTCGATGTCTGCGTGCCGTTGATCAGGGCCAGGCCCTCCTTGGCTTCCAGCTCCAGCGGCGTGATGCCGGCCTTCTGCAGTGCCTGCAGCGCAGGCACGCGCACGCCATCCACCAGCATATCGCCCTCACCCATCAGCGCCAGCGTCATGTGGGACAGCGGCGCCAAGTCACCCGACGCGCCCACCGAGCCTTGTGCGGGAACAAAGGGCACCAGGCCCGCGTTGTGCACGGCCAAGAGCGTGTCCACCACCAGCTCGCGGCAACCCGAGTAGCCGCGCGCCAGGCTGGCGGCCTTGGTGGCCATCATCAGCCGCATGATGGGAGCGGCCAGCGGCTCGCCCACACCCACGCTGTGGCTGCGAATCAGATTGCGTTGCAAGGTGGCCAGTTGGTCTTTGCTGATGCGCTTGTTGGCCAGCTTGCCAAAGCCGGTGTTTACGCCGTACACCGGTGCGTCGCCATCGGCCGCAGCCTTCACCAGCGCGTGCGACGCCCGCATGGCCACGCGGGCGGACTCGGGCAGGCTGAGCTGGCACACGCCAGCGTGGATCAGGCCCAGTTCGTCCAGCGTGATCTTGCCGGGGTTGAGGATGAGAGAGGTCATGGGGCAGTCTTTCTTGTTGTTGTGATTATTGGGGAATCATGGGCAGGTTCATGCCTTGTTCTTTGGCGCATTGCACTGCAATGTCGTAGCCTGCGTCGGCATGGCGCATCACGCCGGTACCCGGGTCGTTCCACAGCACGCGCTCCAGGCGCTTGGCGGCCGCATCGGTGCCATCCGCCACGATAACGACACCGCTGTGCTGGCTGTAGCCCATGCCCACGCCACCGCCATGGTGCAGGCTGACCCAGGTGGCGCCGCCGGCGGTGTTCAGCAGTGCGTTGAGCAGCGGCCAGTCGCTCACTGCGTCGCTGCCGTCCTGCATGCTCTCTGTTTCGCGGTTGGGGGATGCGACGCTGCCGCTGTCCAGATGGTCCCGGCCAATGACGATGGGGGCTTTCAGCTCGCCACTCTTCACCATCTCGTTAAAGGCCAGGCCAGCGCGGTGGCGCTCGCCCAAACCAATCCAGCAGATGCGCGCGGGCAGGCCCTGGAAGGCAATGCGCTCACCGGCCATGTCCAGCCAGCGGTGCAGGGCTTTGTCTTCGGGGAACAGCTCTTTCATCTTGGCGTCGGTCTTGCGAATGTCTTCCGGGTCGCCACTCAGCGCCACCCAGCGGAATGGGCCCTTGCCGCGGCAAAACAGCGGGCGCACATAGGCGGGCACAAAGCCGGGAAAGTTAAACGCGTTGGCCACGCCCTGGTCCAGCGCCACTTGGCGGATGTTGTTGCCGTAGTCCACCGTAGGAATGCCCATGGCCTGGAAATCCAGCATGGCCTGCACATGCACGGCGCAGCCCTTGGCGGCTGCCAAGCGCAGCGCTGCGTGTTGGGTGTCGTCGGCCTGTGCAGCGCGCCACTGCTCTACCGTCCAGCCGCTGGGCAAGTAGCCGTTGACCAGGTCATGGGCGGAGGTCTGGTCGGTCACGATGTCGGGGCGAATGACACCATTCTTCACACGCTTGACCAGCTCGGGCAGGATGTCTGCCGCATTGCCCAGCAGGGCAATGGACACGGCTTTCTTCTCGGCGGTGTACTTGGCCAGGCGGGCCAATGCGTCATCCAAGTCGGTGGCCTGCTCGTCCACATAGCGGGTCTTGAGGCGGAAGTCGATGCGGCTTTGCTGGCATTCGATGTTGAGGGACGAGGCGCCTGCAAAGCTGGCCGCCAGCGGCTGCGCGCCACCCATGCCGCCCAGGCCTGCGGTCAGGATCCAGCGGCCCGCCAGGCTGCCACCGTAGTGCTGCTTGCCAGCCTCCACAAAGGTCTCGTAGGTGCCTTGCACGATGCCCTGGCTGCCGATGTAGATCCAGCTGCCGGCCGTCATCTGGCCGTACATCATGAGGCCCTTCTTGTCCAGTTCGTGGAAGTGCTCCCAGGTGGCCCACTTGGGCACCAGGTTGGAATTGGCAATCAGCACGCGGGGGGCGTCCGCATGGCTGCGGAATACGCCCACGGGCTTGCCGCTTTGCACCAGCAGGGTTTCGTCTTCGTTCAGCTTGCGCAGGCTTTCCAGAATCGCCTCGTAGCAGTCCCAGTTGCGCGCGGCCTTGCCAATGCCGCCGTACACCACTAGGGCGTCGGGGTTCTCGGCCACCTCGGGATCCAGGTTGTTTTGCAGCATGCGGTAGGCGGCTTCAATGAGCCAGTTCTTGCAATGCAGCTCGGTGCCGCGAGGGGCGCGCACGGGGTGGGCTTGGGCGGGTGTGATGGTGGATGCCATGGTCTTTTCTCACAAACAACAAAGAATGCGGCGAAGTCTACTTGTCTAGACATGTCTATGCAACTAGAATTTACACCATGGCTCAAGCACCCTATACCCGTGTCAAAGATTTTCTGAAGCAAGGACTGGCCGAAGGCCGCTGGACGCCGGGCGCGCAAATGCCGTCCGAATCGGAACTGGTGAGCCAGTTCCAGGTCAGCCGCATGACGGTGGGGCGCGCCATCCGCGAACTGCAGGCCGAAGGCCTGGTCACGCGCATCCAGGGGGTGGGCACCTTTGCCGCACACCTGGCGCGCGTGTCGTCCACGCTCACCATCAAGGACTTGCACGAAGAGATACTGGCCCGCGGCCACCAGCACCAGGCGCGGGTGGTGCTGTCCCGCGAGGAGCCCACGGCCGATGGCCTGGCGCAGCAACTCGGCCTGCCGCTGGGCGCGCCGGTGTTTCACACCCTCATCGTTCATTACGAGAACGGCGTTCCCCTGCAGTGCGAAGACCGTTATGTAAACCCCGCCTGCGCGCCCGACTATTTGAGCGTGGACTTCACCCAGACCACACCCACGCACTACCTGTTGGCCGTGGCCCCGCTGTGGGAGGCACAGTACTCCATCGAGGCTGGCCCGCCCAGCGCACAAGAGGCAGAGCTGCTGGGTATCACCCCGGCCGACCCGTGCCTTGTCATCGTGCGCCGCACCATGAACCGCGATGTGCCCATCACCCTGGCGCGCTTGGTGCACCCCGGTGCGCGCTACCAGATCCACGGGCAATTCAAGCCATGACACCGCTATTGGTTCTCGCCCAGGATTGCGCGCCCCAGCCCTGGCGCAACGGCGGCGGGCAAACGCGTGAGTTGCTGGCCTGGCCGCCGGTGGGCGAATGGCAGCTGCGCATCAGCCGTGCAGACATTGATGCTGATGGCCCGTTCTCGGCCTTCCCCGGCGTGCAGCGCTGGTTTGCCGTATTACAGGGCGCGGGCGTGGCACTAAAGCTGGGCAGCGAACGACGACTGCGGGCGGGCGACACACCACTGTGCTTTGACGGCGCCGCAGCGCCCGACTGCCGACTGCTGGACGGCCCCACCCAGGACCTGAACCTCATGGCGCGCAAGGGCAAGGGCCTGATGCAAGCCGTGAGGTCCGGCCAGGCCTGGTCTGCCACGTTGGGCGCCTGCGGCCTCTACACCTGCCAGGCAGGGCAATGGAGCGATGGCACACAAACCTTGAAACTGGCTGCACACACACTGCTGTGGGACAGCACGCCGCGCAGCGCCACGTGGCAGTTTGTGGCCGAGGACAACGCCCCTGCCCTGTGCGCCTACTGGCTGGGTTTTTCACCGTCCAGCGCCACAATTGGAGGCTACCCATGACCGCCCTCACCCTCTGGCGCAACGCCAAGCTGGCCACGCTGCATGGCAACACCCCTTGGGGGTGGATTGAAGACGGCGCGGTGCTTACGCAGGGTGAGCGCATCGTCTGGGTTGGCGAAGCGGCAGACCTCCTGGCGACCGCCAACAAGCAGGTAGAAGACGAATATGACCTGGGCGGCGCGCTGCTGACACCCGGCCTGGTGGACTGCCACACGCACCTGGTCTACGGCGGTCAGCGCGCTACCGAGTTTGAGCAGCGGCTGCAGGGCGCCAGCTACGAGGAGATCGCCCGCGCGGGCGGCGGTATCCGCTCCACCGTAGCCGCCACGCGCGCCGCGAGCGACGAAGCGCTGCTGGCCAGCGCAACCCGCCGCGCACAAAGCCTCATGGCCGAGGGTGTGACCACGCTGGAAATCAAGTCGGGCTATGGCCTGAGCGCACCCGACGAAGCGCGCTGCCTGCGCGTGGCACGCGCACTGGGCGACACACTCCCCTTGAGCGTGCGCACCACCTACCTGGGCGCACACGCCGTGCCGCCCGAGTTCGCGGGCCGTACCGATGACTATGTGGACGCTGTCTGCGCCTGGATGCCCGCACTGCAGGCCGAGGGCCTGGTGGACGCAGTGGACGCGTTTTGCGAGAACATTGGCTTCACACCCGCGCAAACGCGGCGCGTTTTCGAGGCCGCGCGCGCGCTGGGACTCCCGGTCAAGCTGCATGCCGAGCAATTGAGCGACCAGGGTGGAGCGGCACTGGCCGCCGAGTTTGGCGCCCTGTCATGCGACCACCTGGAGCACCTGAGCGAGTCCGGCATCCGCGCCATGCAAGCTGCCGGCACCGTGGCCGTGCTGCTGCCCGGCGCCTACTACTTTTTGCGCGATACCAAGTTGCCGCCCGTCAACGCCCTGCGCGCGCACGGCGTGCCCATGGCTATTGCCACCGACCACAACCCCGGCACCTCGCCCGGCCTGTCCCTGCTGCTCATGCTCAACATGGCCTGCACGCTGTTCCGTCTGACGCCCGAAGAAGCGCTGCGCGGCGCCACGGTGCACGGCGCACGCGCGCTGGGCCTGCATGACCGCGGCACGCTGGCAGCCGGTCAGCGCGCGGACTTCTGCGTGTGGGACGTGGAACACCCCAATGAGCTGGCCTACTGGTTTGGCCACAACCCTTGCCGCCGCGTCATCCACGGCGGGCTGGAGCGCACCGCATGACGACTTCCATCACAGCCCCCGTCTTCACCCTCACACCCGGCAGCACACCGCTGCTGGTGAGTTTTCCGCATGTGGGCACGGAGATCCCGCCCGGGCTGCAAGACCGCCTGGTGCCGCGCGCCCTGGCCACCGAAGACACCGACTGGCACCTGGAGCCGCTGTACAGTTTTGTGCGCGCCATGGGGGCGGGCACCATCGTGCCGCGCTACGCGCGCTATGTGGTGGACCTGAACCGCCCGCCCGAGAACGCGCCCATGTACCCCGGCGTGAACAACACCGAGCTATGCCCCACGCGCTTTTTTAGCGGCGAGCCGCTGTACCGCGACGGCATGGCCCCCACCGAGCCCGAGGTAGCGGACCGGGTAGCGACCTACTGGCGCCCCTACCACGATGCCTTGAACTCCGAGCTGCAGCGCCTGCGCAGTGCACATGGCCACGCCGTGCTGTTTGATGCGCACAGCATCCGCTCCGTGCTGCCTTGGTTGTTCGATGGCCAGCTGCCGGACCTGAACCTGGGCACCGTCAACGGCAGCAGCGCCGCACCCGCATTGCGCGAGGCGCTATCAAAAGTATTGCAAAGCCAAAGCCATTTCAGCCAGGTGGTGGACGGCCGCTTCAAGGGTGGCCACATCACACGCCACTACGGCCGCCCGGCCGACAACGTGCACGCCATCCAGTTGGAGATGTGCTGGCGCTGCTACATGGCTGAGGAACCGCCCTATGTGATCGACCCCGCGCGCGCCGCCGCCGTGCTGCCCGTACTGCGGGCGCTGGTGCAGACCATGGTGAACTGGAGGCCCGCATGAGCGCGCAACTCTTGTGGACACCGCAGGCCTGGGTCAATGGTCGCTGGGAACACAACGTGTGCCTGGCGGTGGATGCGCAGGGCCACTGGGCCGACATCACACTGGGCATAACCACCCCACCCGCGCACGCCACCGTGCTGCCCGGCCCCGTGTTACCGGGCCTGGTCAATGCGCACAGCCACGCCTTCCAGCGTGCGTTTGCGGGCCTGGCCGAGCGGCGTGAATCGGCGGCGGACGACTTCTGGTCCTGGCGCGACCGCATGTATGGCGTGGCGCTGCGCATCACGCCCGCGCAGTTGCGCGCCGTGGCAGCCCAGCTGTATGTGGAGCTGCTGCAGGGCGGCTACACGCAGGTGTGTGAGTTCCACTACCTGCACCACCAGCCCGATGGCCAGCCCTATGCGGACGAGGCCACCATGGCCTGGGCCGTGGCCGATGCCGCCGCTGATGCCGGCCTGGGCCTGACCGTGCTGCCCGTGCTGTACGAGCGCGCAGGCTTTGCCCAGCCCGCGCTGCGGCCGGACCAGCGCCGCTTTGCCGGCACGCCGGATTTCATCGCCCGGCTGCAGACTACCGTGCAAGCCAGCGGCCGGCCGTTGTTGAATGCGGGCGTGGCCATCCACTCGTTGCGCGCTGCTTCGGCCGAATCCATCGACGCCCTGCTCGCCCAAGTGGGCGATGCGGACGTGCCCATCCACATCCACGTAGCCGAGCAGATGCAGGAGGTGCGCGACTGCTTGGCCTCTACAGGCCAGCACCCCATTGCCTGGCTGGGCCAGCGCTGGGCGATGGACGCACGCTGGCAGTTGGTGCATGCGACACATACCGAGCAGGCCGAGATAGACGCCGTGGCGCGCAGCGGCGCCGGCATCGTCATCTGCCCCAGCACCGAAGGCAACCTGGGCGATGGCTTTGCCGACCTGCCCGACTGGCTGGCTGCGGGCGTGCCCATGGCACTGGGATCAGACAGCCATGTGAGTCGCCACTGGGCAGAAGAACTGCGCTGGCTGGAGTACGGCCAGCGCCTGCGCCTGCAGCAGCGCAATGTGGCGGCAGCGCCCGAGCAGCAACCGGCCACCGCCGCGCGCCTGTTCGACGCCGCCTTGCAGGCCGGGGGACCAGCGGCGGGCCAGACACGATGGGGCCTCACACGTGGCGCACGTGCCGATGCGCTGGTGCTGGATGTGCAAACGCCCGGCTTGTTGGGCGTGCCGGCCAGTCACCAACTGGATGCGCTGGTGTTTGCCACCAACACGTCAGCACTGAGCGAGGTCTACGTGGCGGGCCGCAAAGTGGTGCACGGTGGGCGGCATGTGGACCAGAGCCGCATTGCCAGTGAATTTACGACGATCATGCAGGCGCTCTGGAATATTTGAACAAAATAGGCTGCTAGCCCCCGTATTCATTGCGCCAGCAGCTTCTCTTTTGATAGCAATCCACAACTCTACAAATCGTTCAAAGCCCTGTCTTGCCGCATGCGTTCAATGGCCAGGTCCAGAAAAGCGCGCACGCGCTGTGGGGCTTGGCGACCTTCGCGGTGTACCACGTGCACCGGCAGCGCGGGCGGCTCGTACGCGCTGAGCACCACCTTGAGGCGGCCGGCACGTACATGCTCCGCCACCTGGTAGGACAGCAAGCGCGTGATACCAAAGCCGCTCACGGCGGCGGCCATTGCCGCGTCATTGGTGCTGGTGATCAGGCGAGGCTGCAGCCGCACGGTGCGCGGCTGCCCCTGGTCCAACAGCTTCCACTCGGGGGTGGGCGTGACGCTGGTCGCCGACACCATGGTGTGCCCCTGAAGCGCCTCGGGGGTGGCTGGCACACCGTGCCGGGCCAAGTAGTCTGGCGCGGCGCAGATCACACGGCGCACCTGCCCCACGCGCACGGCCTGCATCGAGGAGTCGGGCAGCTCACCGATGCGCACAGCCACATCCACCCCCTCGTCCAGCAAATGGACCACGCGGTCCAGGAACAAGCACGAGGCGCTGACCTCCGGGTAGCGCGACAGGTACTCGGTAACGATGGGGGTGACATACAGCCCGCCAAAAAGGACGGGCGCCGTGATGGTGAGCCGTCCACGCGGAGAGGCATGCAGTCCGGTCACCGATTCGTCCGCCTCGCGCATCTCCGCCAGGATGCGCCGACAGTCCTGCACATAGCGCTCGCCGGCATCGGTCATGCGCAGTGTGCGCGTGGTGCGTGTCAGCAAGCGCAAGCCCAGGTGCGTCTCCAGCTCGTTGACGGCCCGCGTCACTGCGGGGGGCGACATGTTCAGCTTGCGCGCGGCGCCCGCAAAGCCCTGTGCGTCCACCACGGTGACAAAAACATTGATGAGATGAAACCGGTCCATATTGTTCCGTTAAATGGAATTATCAATTGATTTTATAGACCGTTCTCATATTGCGATGAACTAAATACAGTTCATCCATTCGCCAAACACCGGCGAATACCGGTCCCGAAAACCCATTCCAACCTTGAAGGAAATCACCATGTCCCGCATCAGCATCCCCACCGTCGACAACTCCCTGGAAGCGTCCAAGCCCCTGCTGGCCGCCGTGAACAAGCAACTGGGCATGGTGCCCAACCTGATGAAACTGGTGGGCCACAGCCCCGCTGCGCTGGAAGGCTATCTGTCACTCAGTGGCGCCCTTGGCAAAGGCAAGCTGAATGCCGCGCTGCGCGAACGCATCGCGCTGACGGTGTCCGAGTACAACGGCTGCGACTACTGCCTGTCGGCCCACGACTACCTGGGCCGCAATGTGGCCAAGGTGAGCGGTGCCGAACTGGCAGCCGCACGCGACGGCCACTCGGAAGACGCACGCACACAAGCGGCGCTGCAATTTGCACTGCGTGTGGCACAGTCGCGCGGCCGTGTCAGCGACGCGGACCTCGCTACGCTGCGTCTGGCGGGCTTTGACGAGGCCAGCACCATTGAAATTGTGGCCAACGTTGCCGTAAACGTGTTGACCAACTACATCAACAACGTGGCGCAAACGGACATTGATTTCCCCGTGGTGAACGCCAAGCTGGCTGCCTGAGGCACGACACACCATGAACCTCGACACTGCTGTTCAAACCCATGCGCAGTGGAAGACCAAGCTGCGTTCCGCCATCAGCAAGCGGGAGCAGCTGGACTTGGCAACGCTGTCACGCGACGACTGCTGCGAGCTGGGGCAGTGGCTGCACGGCGAGGGCCGTGCGCGCTACAGTGCATTGGGCGCACATGCAGACTGCGTGCACAAGCATGTGGTGTTCCACAGCGAAGTGACCAAGATTGCCCGCGCGGTGAACGCACAGCAGTTCGCGCAGGCCGAAAGCATGCTGGACGCGGGCACCTCGTACGCCAAGGCATCCAGTGCGCTCAGCGTGTCCTTTTTGCAGCTGCGCAAGGACGCGGGCATCTAACCCACAAGCAGGATTCGCCATGGACCAACACCGGCTCTATTCCAGCGACGTGGCCTTCACCCCTGCGGTGAAGGCCATCCAGCAACGCAAAGGTTCTCGCCACGGCTATGCCCGCATGGAGCAAGGCAGCGGGTGGGAGACGCGTATCACCCTGGAGCTGCGCAAATTCATTGCGGCGCAAACCAGCGTGTACATGGCCACAGCGAATGCCGATGGGCAACCGTACATCCAGCACCGGGGTGGACCAGCAGGTTTTCTGCGTGTGCTGGATGAACGCACGCTGGCGTTTGTGGACTATGCGGGCAACAAGCAGTACATCTCCAGTGGCAATCTGTCGGAGAACCCCAAGGCGCATCTATTCCTGATGGACTACGCGCACCGGCAACGCATCAAGATCTGGGGTGAGGCACGCGTGGTCGAGGGTGATGCCACGCTGGTGAGCCAACTCATGCCGGCGGACTACGCCGCCAAGCCCGAGCAAGTCATTCTGTTCACCGTGAGCGCATGGGACGCCAACTGCCCCCAGCACATCCCCGTGCGCTTTGACGCAGCCGATGTGCAGCAGGCCCTGGACCAGCGCGATGCCCGCATCCGTGAACTGGAGTTGCAGCTGGATCAGCTGCGATCCAAGCTATCCGGTGGCTAGGCCGGCTGCAACCCCATGCGGATGCAGATGGTGTTGACCTTGTCTTCCAGAATCGCCTTGGTAAATGGCTTGACGATGTAGCCGGAAGCTCCCTGCTGGGCGGCCAGCACGATGTCCTCCTTGCGCGCTTCGGCCGTTACCAGCAAGAACGGCAGGTGCTTCAAATTCGGATCCGCGCGTACGGCGGCCAGCAGTGCGAAGCCGTTCATATTGGGCATGTTGATGTCGCTGATGACGAAATCAAACTTGGTATTGCGCAGCCGTTGCAGGGCAATCGCACCGTCCTCGGCCTCATCCGCTTCCGCGTAGCCACTCTCCTTGAGTAAATTGCGGATGATGCGGCGCATCGTCGAAAAGTCGTCCACCACCAAAAATCGCAAGTTATTTGCCACGGACAAACCTTTCAAAATCCCAGGGACGCCAGCAGGTCGTCCACATCACCCTGCTGCATGGCCTCGGACGCGACCTGCGGGCCTTCCAGCTTGTGGGTGTCTACATTGAGTTCCTTGGCGGGCGCGTCCGCCGTGGCCTTCAGTTGCTCAGAACTGTCCACCAGCAAATGCAGCAGTTGCATCTCGGTACGGCTGATGATGTCAATCACCTTCTTGATCACCTGGCCTGAGAGATCCTGAAAATCCTGCGCCATCATGATGTCGCTCAGCACGTTGCGCTGGTGCTCGGAAAACTCGGCCGTGCGGCGGGCAAACGAGCCGCAGACGTTGAGCAGGCCACGGGCCTTCTCCACGCTCATGTCCTCCGCAGAGGCGATGCGTTGCAAGGATTCACCGAGATCCTTGCCGCGGCTCGCCAGGTCATCGCAGGCGGGCTTGGCGTCGTCCACCAGGTTGAGCACCTTGTTGGCGGCATCCTCGGTCATCTTGCCCACGTAGGCCAACCGATCCCGCGCATTCGGGATCTCCTCCACGATGGCGTGCAACTGGTTGCCACCCAACACGGCAAGCGCCTCATGCAGCTCACGCGTAATACCACCCAGTCGGGAAAAGGCTTCTTCTTTGCTAATGGGGGAAGTCATGGAAATTCACTTTCAATCGTCTTGGTTTTATGGGTTCTTGCGGGCCTGCCGACTCAAGTGCCGGGGAATAGCAGCTGGTTCAAATCAGGAAACTTCCATTTCGTTGGATCCTCACGGGCCACAATTTTTTCTGTCTCACCGGGCAGCGACAGGTCAATCACCTCCGGCACGATGCGCAGATTGGATTTGGTGGAAAAGAACACGCGCACGGCAGGCGTGGTCAACGACTTGCCGGTTTGCTCCACCACCACACCCAGGCGCCCCGAGGTCAGACGCACCAGCGAGCCAATGGGATAAATGCCCAAGCTCTTTACAAACGCCTGGAACACCTTGGGGTCGAAATGCCCGGTCCACTCCGCCATCTTGCGCAGCGACTCGGCGGGGTCCCAGCCCGTTTTGTAGGGCCGATTGGAGGTAATGGCGTCGTACACATCACACACTGCGCCCATCTTGGCCAGCAAGCTGATGTCGGGCCCCTTGAGCCCTTTGGGGTAGCCCGAACCATCCACTTTTTCATGGTGGTGCAGGCAAACATCCAGTACACCGGGATCGATATCGTGCCCATCCAGCAGCATGCGGTGGCCAAGCTCCGGGTGCGTCTTGATCACCGCAAACTCTGCATCGGTGAGCTTGCCCGGCTTGTTCAACACCTCCATGGGCATGGACGCTTTGCCCAGGTCATGCATCAACCCTGCCATGCCCGCAACGCGCGTCTGCTCTTCATCCAGGCGCAGCTGCCGGGCCAGCGCAACCATCATGGCGCACACCGCCACCGAGTGCATGTAGGTGTAGTCATCCGCAGACTTCAGGCGCGCCAGGCTGATGAGTGCCCCCGTGTTGCGTGTCACCGAGTCCGAAATCTCCTGCACCAGCGCCTTGGCCGTGCTGGTATCCACGGCTTTGCCCATGCGCGCTTCCTGGAACATGGACATCACCGCCCGGCGCGACTGGGCAAAGATCTTCACGGCCTGTGCCAGTTCATCCTGGGCGGAGACAGGCTCCAGCAAGCGCTCTTCCACGTCGGCCTTTTGCAGCTCTGCGTTGACCTGCTCCTACGACTCCACCTCGGACACCGCGGTCTCGCCACGGGCTACGTCCAAGCCCTTGGAGCAGTCAATCCAGACCTCCCGGATATTGCTGGCCAGAATGGTCTTGATGTCTTTGGGATCTGTGATTACAAACCCCGCACGCCAAAAGGGATGGTCCATCCAGGAACCGCAAAATTCCTTGAGGTGCATACCCACCGTCAACTGCTGAACGCCAATTTTTTTGAGCATGGTCAGCCTAGACTTGGTTGCGCAAGGGGACTGGCATCAATGGCCTCAGAACGTTTCCCAGTCTTCATCTGCGCCTCCGGCCAGGGCCAGTGCTGGCGCGGCGATCCGGGCTTTGGGCTGGGCGGCAGCGGGCGCCTTGGGCGCAGCTACCTGTTTGGTCTGCATGCCTACTTTGCGCAAGGCAGGGCTGGCCAGCTTGGTGGCGGTAAAACTGGGGGTAACCTCACGCACCGGGGCTTTTGTTGGCACCGCCACCGCGTTCTGCTCCAGTTTGAAAATGCTGACGGTTTGCACCAGATCCTGCGCCTGTGCCTTCAAGCTGCTGGCAGCCGCCGCCATCTCTTCCACCAGCGCTGCATTCTGCTGGGTCACCTGGTCCATCTGCACCACGGCTTCACCCACTTGGGACACTCCGGCCGCCTGCTCGTTGCTGGCCGCGCTGATTTCTCCCATCAAGTCAGTAACGCGCTTGATGGAGTCCACCACTTCCGTCATGGTCGCACCGGCTTGGTCCACAAGGGTAGTGCCGAATTCCACGCGCTCCACGCTGGCACCAATCAGGGACTTGATTTCCTTGGCCGCCTCGGCCGAGCGACCGGCGAGGGAGCGCACCTCCGTGGCAACGACGGCAAAACCACGGCCCTGCTCACCCGCACGTGCGGCTTCCACCGCGGCATTGAGCGCCAGGATATTGGTCTGGAACGCAATGCCGTCAATCACGCTGATGATGTCGGCAATCTTGCGCGACGACTCGTTGATGCTTTTCATGGTATCAACCACCTGGCCCACGACCTCACCGCCCTTGACGGCCACGGTAGAGGCTGTGATCGCCAACTGGTTGGCTTGGCGTGCACCATCGGCGTTCTGCTTCACGGTCGCGCTGAGTTGCTCCATGGAGGCTGCTGTCTCCTCCAGAGAACTGGCTTGTTCTTCCGTGCGCGCGCTCAGATCGTGGTTGCCCTGGGCAATTTCGGAGCTGGCGTTGGACACGCCATTGGAACCCTGGCGTACCTTGGTGACTACGTGCACCAGACTGGTTTGCATGCGCTTGAGCTGGACCATCATGCTGTGGTTGTCGTCAGCATGCACGTCAATGTGGAACGTCAGGTCCCCTTCAGCCACAGCCTCGGCCACTCTGGCGGCATGGGCAGGCTCCCCTCCTAGTTGACCCGTGATGGAGCGGGTGACAAGCCAGCCCAAAACTACCGCCGTGGCAATGCTCAAGGCATTGGCAATGAGTAGCAAGGCACGGGCATGGACATAGTCGGCCTCCGCTGTCTCAAACTGCTGTTCGTTCTGCGCCTGCTCAAAGCTGATGTTTTCATCCAATAAGTCTTGCCATTTTTGCGTGGCTGGATTTGCCTCTTTGAACAGCAGCGCAACGGCTTCATCATCCTTATCTGCCATGCCCAACTCAATGACTCGGTTGTTCAGGGGGCGGGCTGCATTTTTAGCCTCTTCGATCTTGGCGTGCAATGCCTTTACACCCTCGCTGGGCGGCAGCTTCTGCAACTCCTCCCAGGCCTTGTCATAGTCTGCCCTGGCCTTGGTGATTTTGATGACCTCCCGGTTCTTCTCGGGCGCATCACTCAACAGCACCACGCTGCGCATTTCGCGTACCACAACATGAATGGCCTCAGCCATGTCATTGCTCAACCTAATCTTGACGTTGTTGTCTTTGACAATATCTCGAAGGTTTTCTTCAATGGTCGCCAGCTTGGAAATGGAAAGCGCCGCCGCGATGACGCTGATGGCCAGGACTGCGCCAAAGGCACTGGCCAGCCTGGCCGCAACGGTCATATTCTTGAAATTCATACATTCCCCTAACAAACAGAGCCCCTCCGTACTATCCGCCGTTGGATGGCGCTAAGTGATAGAAATGTACGGAAAAGGCGGCCTCTGGCACATCAGGCGAATACCTGAGTTGGACTAGGGAAAAAGCTGTATTCAGCTTCGATTGGCGGGCGTCGGTATTCAATCGGCCGTGTTGCAAGCAACACAAATCAGGTTTTCACTAAGCAGGCCGCGCCGTAAAGCCCCCAGAATAGGGACATGCCATTTGAACTGCCAGAGCCCTACACCGCCACGCTAGGCAAAGGTCGAGTTCGCAGAACGGGCCCAAAGCAGCTTTTGTGGTTTGCCCTCGCCGTAATTCTTGTGTCCGGCGGCTTGTTGGTTTGGGCGCTCAACACGTTGCACCACCAGGCCCTGCACACCGGTGAGCAGCTGAGCGAATCATTTGCCCACGTCATCGAAGAGCAGACCTCGCGTACCTTTCAAGCCTTGGACCAACGACTGCAGTTGGTCAACAAGGATTTGCATGAGCTTGGCAAGTCCGGCCCCATCGCCAAGGACCAGGCGCAGTTGCTTTTGCGACAACACCTGAAAGAACAACCTGACATTGCGGCCTTCTGGATTACCGATGCCAAGGGCCGCGTGCAATACGCCACCCAGACGGAGTTGCTGGGCCAGAGCTTGGCCGGGTCTGACACATTCCAGACCTACCAGCGTTCACCCGACACGGTGTTTTCGGTCGCCAACCCGGTCTACAGCCGCGCGACGAACAGTTGGCAAATCCATGCATCGCGCCCCCTGACAAACGACAATGGAAAGTTTGCCGGTCTGGTGGTTGCGTCTCTGGATATCGCCTATTTCGATAAAGTCTGGAACAAGCTGGAGGTCGGTCAACAAGGCTCCATTGCACTGCTGCGCCAGGACGGCACCCTGATGGCACGCAGCCCGGTGGTTGAATCTGCATTGGGCAAGAATTTTTCCCAAATGCCTGTTTTCAACAGCCATGACTCCGGAACTGGCGCGGGAACACTGCATTACGTCAGCCCGATTGACAACACCGAGCGCGTGGTGGCTTACCGGCGACTGTCTTCACCCACAGGCTTTGTCGTTGCAGTGGGGCAATCCACCGAACTGGTGCTGCGGGCCTGGGGACACTTTGCTTCGGTGGCAGCGGGTGTTTGGGCGCTTGCCTCGGCAGCGATTGTGGTGCTCTGCTTCCTGCTGGGGCGCGCCGGGCGCAAACGCATACGGACCGAAGAAGGGCAACTGCGTGTTTTTGAGCGCATCACCGATGCGTTCATGGCCCTGGACATGCAATGGCGCATCATCTACATCAACCACCGCGCGGAGCAGATGCTGTCGCGCCCTAAAGGTACTCTGCTGGGGAAGAACCTTTGGGAAGAATTTCCTCTCGATGTGCGGGACAACATTCGCATGACCTGTGAAACGGCCATGGCAAGCCACCAGCCGGCCCATATGGAAGAGTACTACCCACCTCTGGACCGCTGGTTTGAAACACGCATCTATCCATCACCACAGGGCTTGACCCTGTACTTCCAGGACGTTTCTGTGCGCAAACGCGCGGAGCAGGCCTTGCGCGCCAGTGAGCTGCGCTACCGCCAATTGTTTGAAAACAGCCCTCAGACCATGTGGGTGGCCAATATGGACGACCTGCGCTTTCTTGCGGTCAACGATGCCGCCGTGGCCAACTATGGCTACAGTCGCGAAGAGTTTTTGCAGATGACGCTGCTGGACATTCGCCCCGCAGAGGATGCCCCGGAATGGCTGACATACAACGCCCGCAAACGCACGGGTATTGCCCGCCATGGCCTGTGGCGCCACCAACGCAAAGACGGCAGCCTGATGCTGGTGGAAATCACTGCACATTCGCTGGATTGGGATGGCCAACCAGCGCAACTGGTGTTGGCCAACGATGTCACTGAGCGTGAGAAAGCCCAAGAGGCCCTGCACGTGAGTGACTTGGCCCTCAAGGCGGTCTCACAGGGCGTGCTCATTACCGGCTTGGACCACCGCATCCTGACGGCCAACGAAGCTTTTCTGTCCATCACAGGCTATAGCGAAAAAGATGTCGTCGGCAAGACCTGTAATTTCCTCTGGGGTCCGCTGACGGATCAGGAATCGTTGGCGACGCTGGAGCAATGCATCCAGGAAGAACGGGAGTATTCCGGCGAGTTGATCCACTACAAGAAGAATGGCGAAACCTTCTGGAACGACCTGTCGGTGGCACCGGTGCGCAGCCTGCACGGTGAGCTGAGCCATTTCATTGGCATTACTCGTGACATTTCAGAGCGCAAGCGGGCTGAGTTGGCCATGCGCGAAAACAAGAAACAGTTGAAGGAGCTATCCCGGCGGGTGCTGGAGGCGCAGGAGGTGGAGCGGCGGCGCGTAGCACGTGAGTTGCACGACGAGCTAGGCCAGTCCTTGACGGCGATCAAGATCAACCTGCAGTCGTTTGGACGCTTTTCGAACCAATCGCCAGCGGACCTCGTGGCGGAAAACATCCGCATCGTGAACGATGTCATACAGCAGGTGCGTAGCCTGGCTCTCACCTTGCGCCCCTCGGTGCTGGATGACCTGGGCTTGGTGCCGGCACTGCGCTGGATCACGGAGCAAACGGCCGCGCGAGCCGGTATAGCTGTGGACTTTGAAACGATGGTGGAACCCACACGATTCACCCCGGAGATCGAAACTGCCTGCTTCAGGATTGCACAGGAGGCCCTCACCAATGTGGTCCGCTACGCGGACGCCACCCATGTCACAGTCAGCTTGCAGCGCAATGGTGACATGCTGGTGCTTGCTGTATCCGACGACGGGCGCGGTTTCGACTATGCGGCGATGCGCGCACGTGCACAGGCCGGTGCGAGCCTGGGCGTACTGGGGATGGAGGAACGTGCCACCCTGGTCGGTGGTCAGCTGGAGATTGACTCATCCCCAGGGCGCGGCAGCACCGTGTGCTTGCGCTGCCCCTGGCTGCTACAGACGAAGGAAGAACCATGAAGCCGATCCGAGTGTTATTGGCCGACGACCACACCCTGGTCCGTGCAGGCATGCGAAAACTGTTGGAGTCGATTCCCAATCTGGAAGTCGTGGGTGAGGCCGCCGATGGATTGGCGCTGCTTGCGCTGGTTGAGCAGTTGCACCCGGACCTGGTGTTGATGGATATTGCGATGCCGGGGCTCAATGGCCTGGAAGCGACCGCCCGTGTGACCAAGGCTTGGCCCGATACGCGGGTGGTGATTTTGTCCATGCACCAAAGCGAAGAGTACGTGCGCCAAGCCTTGCGCAACGGGGCGGTAGCCTACTTGCTCAAGGATGCCGCACCCGCAGAGCTGGACATTGCCATCAAGGCTGTGCGGCGCAACGAAACCTACCTGAGCCCCGCCGTGTCCAAGGGCGTGGTCAGCGACTACGTGCAACGGCTGCGCGGCGAGGATGCGCCTTCCACGCAACTCACACCCCGCCAGCGTGAAGTACTCCAACTGATTGCCGAAGGGCAAAGCACCAAGGAAATAGCGCGCCGGCTTGAGCTGTCGGTGAAAACCGTGGACACGCATCGCAGCCAACTCATGCGCCAGCTCGACATCCACGAAGTGGCAGGCTTGGTGCGCCACGCACTGCGCATCGGCCTGATTTCTGCCAGCGACTGACAGGCTTGCCCCATCTCCACTCAGGTGTTTCCCATTCCTGCTCTCAGGTATTGGCCTGATGCCCTTTTATCTGCCCCGCTCTTACATTGGGGTAGATATGACGATTCGAATTCTCCTGGTCGATGACAGCCCCAACCTGCTGATGGCGGTGCGGCAGTTTCTGTCCACCTTGCCCGGAATTGAAGTCTGCGGAGAGGCCCACGATGGACAGGAAGGACTGAGCCAGGTTGCCCAACTCCAACCCGACCTGGTGCTGCTAGACATCTCCATGCCCGTCATGAACGGCCTGGACATGGCGCGCGCCCTGCAGAGCTACCCCCAAGCGCCCAAAGTGGTGTTTCTGTCGCTGCAAGACGGGGCAGCCTATGCATCGGTGGCGCAGAAACTGGGGGCGTTGGCATTGATCCGCAAGTCCGACCTGGTGGAGGGACTGCCTCCGATCTTCCAGAAGCTACGGGCAGACCGTGAGACCGCCGCACCAAGGCTGCATGATGAAACCTCCACATCCCAAAATATCATTTAAACCAAATTTTTCTTCAAAAATGATATAATTGCCAGATCAATCATTTCATTTGTCACACCATGAACACCGCTGAACACCTTATCCCAACCTCCGCCCACGCACTTGGGGCCACCGACACATCGACGGCCGACCAGGAATACCTGAGCTTTTGCCTGGGGGACGAGGAGTACGGCATCGACATCCTGAAAGTGCAGGAAATTCGCGGCTACGAGTCCCCCACCCGCATGGCCGGCACGCCAGCCTTTGTCAAAGGCGTGCTGAACCTGCGCGGCGTGATCGTTCCCATCCTCGATCTGCGGATGCGTTTCGGGCTGCCCGACGCCAACTACGACGCCCTGACAGTGACGGTGATCCTGTGCCTCAAGGACCGGGTGGTGGGCATCGTGGTGGATTCGGTGAGTGATGTGGTCGAACTTTCCGCAGACCAAATCAAACCCGTGCCCGCCTTCAGCGGTCACGTGAACTCTTCCAGCATCCTCGGGTTGGGATCAACCGAACACGCGGGCCAGGAACGCATGCTGATCCTGCTGGACATTGAGCAACTCATGCGCGGCAGCGACATGGGCCTGGTGCCGACGTCCGTGCAATAAAGGCTCAGGATTCGCGTCTGGAGGCCAAGCACGGCCTCAGTTGTTGCCAGCCGTCGGCCATGGCCTGGAGGTCGGCCTTTTCCGCAGCCGTCTCCAGCCTGCGCGCGACTGCGCCAGCCTCCTGAAAACCCAGCGTTTGCAACACCGTTGCAAGGCTGTGTGCCAAGCGCCGCAAGGCCGGCGCGTCCTGCGTGGCCAATGCTTGGTCGCCAGCGAGACGGTCATGGGCAAACTGTGTAAAACAGCTGTCGCGGTACATACGAAACAACACTGCATCCCCTGCAAAATGCGCGGCAACTGCCTGTTGCTCCTCAGGGCTCAAGCCATCTTCACCTTGCGCGGGCACAGGGGCTGCTCCGGCCTCCAACTGCAGGGCATCGCACACACAGGCCTCCAGCGCCACCACAGAAACGGGCTTGGACAGAATCCGCCAGACCTGCAAAGCCTCCAGCTTGTGGCGAATCTCGGGGCTCACGCCCGCGCTGAACGCCACCAGCAAAGCGTCTTGCCGCAGCGCAGGCTGGTCCCGCAGCGCCTCCAGCAAGCTCATGCCGGACTCGCCGGGCAACATCAGATCGGTAATGAGCAAGCGCACAGGCTTCGCGCGCAATGCTTCCAGCGCTGCTGCAACACGGGTGCAGACGACCAGCTCAATGGGCAAGTCCTCCAGCGCCATGGCGACGAAGCGCGCAACCGACGGATCGTCCTCCACCAGCAGCACGCGTTCAGACACGGCGCGCTTCCGTGTCCTGCAAGGCCGCCGACAGCAATGCGGGCAGCTCTTTCACCAGGTTGGGTTTGTGAATGACATCCATGCCCTGTAGTGCAAAGGCATATGGCGCGCGCGCGGCCTCGTCCAGCGAGGTCACTACGATCAAGCGGCTGCGGGCAAATTGCGGCTGTGAACGCAGTGCCGTGATCAGGGTGGCCCCATCAATACCGGGCAACAGGATGTCGATCAGCAACACATCCGGCTGAAACTGCCCATAGATGGCAAGGCCGGTAATGCCGTCATTGGCCACCTGTAATTGAGCCTGCGGGAAATGCTGACGCACTAGCAGAGACACCAGGTTCTGGAAGTGGACAGAGTCCTCGATCAAAAGGATCCTGGGCGCGACATCCGTGGCAGCCTTGGAGGGCGCGGCCACCGCATGCCCGGCCACCGCGTCTGCCTGCGAGGGCGTCCCACGGCCACGAATCCAGCGGTCCAGCGAGGCGCGCGAGATACGGCGATGTCCGCCAGGGGTCTTCCAGGCTTCCAACTCCTGCCTGTCCACCATCAGCTGCACCGAGCGCACCGCCAGCCCCAGGATGCGGGCGGCCTCCATGGTGCTGCAGGTGTCTTGGTCTAGCGCAGACGAGGTTTTTATTTCATTTTTCATGGTTCAAGCATTTTACATAGCAATTACGCTGCGCAAGCGCTTGCAATTAATCAATTTGATTGATATGATACAAACATTAATCAAAAAGATGCCCAGCCATGAAAAAGCTCCTGATTGTTGAAGACCACGCGGACATCCGCAAACTGCTGCGCATGACGCTGGAGTTTGACGAATTCGATATCCATGAGGCGTCGAACGGCGACGTCGGCCTGGCCATGGCACGGGACATCGTTCCCGACGTGGTGCTACTGGACCTGATGATGCCCGGCCACCTCAATGGCCTGGATGTATGCCGCCATATCAAAGCCGACCCAGCCATGCAGCACACCAAAGTCATCATGCTCACCGCGCGCGGCAAAGCCAGCGACCAGGAAGCCGGGGCGCAAGCTGGCGCTGACGCGTACCTGATGAAACCGTTCAGCACGCTGCAGGTGCTGGAAACCATCTACCGCCTGGCAGGTACCCCATGAACAGCGAAGACACCAACTTTTCAACCGGCTTCATCCCTACCGACCGGCGCTTCGATGACGAGGCGGGGGCGCAGATGGAACGCTTTGTGGAGGACTTTGGCCGCATGTACCGCGAGCGCAATGAGGCGCTCAAAGAAGTCACCCGCGCGCACCATGAAGCGCTCATGCAGCTTGCAATAGCGGCAGACCTCAAGGACGACGACACCGGCGTGCACATCATCCGGATTGGCTACCTGGCAGAGGCTTTGGCGTTGTGTTTGGGACAGTCACGCCGGTACGCCAGCATGTTGCGCAAGGCAGCGCCGATGCACGACATCGGGAAGATTGGTATCCCCGACAACGTGCTGAAGAAGGCCGGAGGCCTCAACCCTGAAGAACGGCAGACCATGAACCTGCACGCCCAAATGGGCGCCGATATTCTGGGCCGTTCACGCATCGAAGTTTTCCAGCTGGCGGCCGAAGTGGCGCTCACGCACCATGAGCGCTTCGATGGAAAGGGCTATCCGCACCAACTGGCAGGTACGGACATTCCGCTGTCGGGTCGCATCACGGCTGTGGTGGATTTCTTCGACGCGCTGACCATGGACCGCGTGTACCGCCCCGCCTTCAGCCTGGAGAAAGCACTGGAAATGCTGCGCGCCGAGCGAGGGAGAGCCTTTGACCCCCACGTGGTGGATGTGTTCATGGCCAACATCGCGGATCTGGATCGCATTCGCTGCGACGTCACCGAAAGACGGCCAAATTTTTTGAGTCTCATTGACGCACCCTGATTGCAACCATCAACAAACCAAGGAAACTACCATGATGTCTTTGAAACAACTTGCCCCTTGTCTGCTGCTGGCCGCAAGCTGCGCAACCCAACCCCTGCTGGCCGGCCCTGTACAGGACCGGGTCAAGACGCGCAGCGTGGTCAAGGTCTGCATTTGGCCCGACTACTATGGCGTCACCTACCGGCATCCGCGCACCCAGCAATTGGGTGGCATCGACATTGAGCTGTCGGCCGAACTGGGCAAAGACCTGCGCGCCAAGGTGGAGTATGTGGAGTCGTCGTTTGTGACGCTCATCGACGACCTGAAGAATGACCGCTGTGACGTGGCGATGTTCGCCATCGGCATGTTGCCCCAGCGCATGGAGCATTTGAAGTTCACCAAGCCCTACCTCAGCAGCGACATTTACGCGGTTACCACCAAGAGCAACGCGGTGGTTAAGCAATGGAGCGACATTGACAAACCCGGTGTGCTGGTTGCGGTGCAGGCCGGCACGTTCATGGAGCCGGTGATGGGCGAGCGCCTCAAGCAGGCACAGACCGTGTCCATCAAGCCGCCCATCACCCGCGAGCGGGAGCTGGAGGCTGGTCGTGTGGATGTGTTCATGACGGACTACCCCTACAGCCGGCGACTGCTGGACAACGCGGACTGGGCCAAGCTCATCTCGCCCCCCACTCCGTTTTTCATCCTGCCCTACGCCTATGCGGTCAAGCCTGGAGATGACAGCTGGCTGGCCACCATGGACGACTTTGTGGCCCGTATCAAGCGGGACGGCCGCCTGGACAAGGCCGCGCAAAACAACGGGCTCAGCCCCATCGTGGTGCACTGAGCATGGCAACTGCTGCCTCCCAGACTGTTGGCGCTGCGTCCCCATCCCGATGGAACTGGCGCAGCGGCAGCGTGGCCGCCATCACGGTGGGCATCGTGGTTGCCACCGGCATTCTGGCCGCCACAACCTGGGTCGCATTCAATGACCGCAAATCTGCCGTCGCGGCAGAACAAGGCAAAGCGGAACTGCTGGCACGCGTGCTGGAAGAGCAAACCACCCGCAGCATTGAAACCGGCTACCTCACGCTGGCTTCGTTGAGCGAGTCGCCCTTGCTGAATGCCGCCTCGGTGGACCACACCAAGAGCGATGCGGTGCTAGCCCAGGCACTGCACGGCCTTCCTTTCCTGCGTTCGTTGCTGGTGGTGGATACGCGTGGGCAAGTGATCGCCAGCAGCGGGCGGAGCGAAAGCGGTTTGTCCATAGACCTGACGCGGCTGGGGCCGCTGGCCAAAGAAGGCAGGGACTCGCTGGGGCCCTACATCGCGGGCCGCAACATCGCCATCCTGCGCAAGGACGGGATGGCGCCACCGCCGCCTGCGGGCATTGGTTTTGTCCCGCTGATGCGAGGCTTTTCGAACGACCAGGGCAAGCCTCTGGTGCTGGTGGGTTTGCTGAACCCGGACTCCTTTTCCAACCTGCAGAAGCTGTCCATCGGCGAAGAGCAGTTCCATTCCATCCTGTTGACCTACACCGGCCAGGTGGTTGCCGCTTCGCAACCAGGCAACCCCACTGGTGGCGAGCAGCTGAATGGGTTGCCAGTGTTCCAGGACTACCTGCCTGCGCGCGAGCACGCGAGCTATGTGGGCAAGGGCCTGGACGAAGGGCGCCAGATTGTCGCGTTCCGCGCATCGCGAACGCAGCCCTTGGTGGTGATGGTCGAAGAATCCTACGACGCGGCCGTGAGCCGTTGGCTGCATCAGGCATTTGGCTACATCGCAGTAGGGGCGGCGGCCATCGTTCTGGTACTGGCGGCTTCGGTGGCCGTGTGGCGCAGCTTGCGTGGCCGGGAAATGGCGCGGCGCCAAACCCAGTTGGCCCAGCGGCGCATTGCGGACAGCGAGCGCGAGCTGGCAGTCCTGATGCGCAGCGTCCAGGAATTGATTTTTCGCACCGATGCCCAGGGCACCATCACCTTTGTGAATGCGCGCTGGGCGATCTTGAGTGGCGCCCGCGCCTCATCGGCCATCGGCAAGCCGCTGACCGATGTGGTGGACCCCGCTTGCAGGGACGCCGTGGCCGGACTATTCGCGCCCTCTTTGGCGGGCGTGCGCACTTGCCAGGCCGATGTGAAGGTGGACGGGGCCAAGCCGCTCAAGCTGGAACTGGCCGTTGTGCCCCTGACGGTGAGCGGCGTGGTCACCGGCTATGCCGGCAGTGCGGTTGACATCACCGACAAGGTCATGGCGCAGCGGCAACTGCAAGGCGAGCTGGCGCTGCGCGAGCTGCTGCTGGAGCTCAACCCCCAGCCCATTTCCATGACGGACTCGCATGGGAACATCGTTTTCGTCAACAAGGCTTGGGAAATCTACAAGGGACGACAACGCGCGCGGGTCATTGGCAAGCGGCCCAGTGATTTTCTTCCCGCGGACGAAGTGGTGTTTCACACGCGTGCAGACCAGATGCTGCTCAAAGGGAAGCAGTCCCAAGTCAGCTTTGAAACACCGATTTCGCACAGCGATGGCACCCGGCACGATACACGCGTGATCAAGGCCGTGATCCCCGATGAAACCGGCCAACCCTCCGGGATATTGAGCACGCTTCTGGACATCAGCGAATTTCGGGCGGCCGAGCGCGCCACGCGCGAAGCACGCGATGCGTCGGAAGAGGCCGCGCGCTCCAAGGCCGAGTTTGTGGCCAACATGAGCCATGAACTGCGTACACCACTGCAGTCCATTCTGGGCTTCTCGGAGTTGGGCATGTTGCGCGGCAAGGACGCGCCGCGGCTCGCCGGGATGTTCGGGGACATCCATTCCGCAGGCGCCCATATGCTGGCCCTGGTCAACGACTTGCTGGATGTCGCAAAGATCGAAAGCACGGTGGGAACCTTCCATATGGAGCGCCTGGACCTGCGGGGCATCATTCGGCCGCTGGCGCGTGAGCTGGAGCCTTTGCTGACCAAGCACCAGCTGCACCTGGACGTGCACTTCGCCGAGGAGCCCTTGGTGGCCAAGGCCGACCCCATCCGTTTTCAACAAGCCATTCGCAACGTGGTGGCCAATGCCATTCGTTTCTCGCCTACGGGCTCCGCCATCGAGCTATCGGGGCAAGTCGACACCCAGGGGCAAATCCACATCGTGATCCGGGACCACGGACCGGGTATCCCCGAAGGGGAGCTGGAGACGATTTTTGAAGCGTTTGTGCAGTCCAGCAAAACCAAGGATGGATCTGGCGGCACCGGACTGGGTCTGGCCATTTGCCGCAAGATCATCGAAACCATGGGCGGGCGAATCTATGCCCGCAATGCGAGCCGGGGTGGTGCGGCATTCCATATCCTCATGCCCACCAAACTGTCGGGGGACACGGTGCCAGCATCGCTCTAAGCAACCACCGTACCCTCGACTTCGCTCAGGGGACGTCACCAGGTTTTGAAAAAATGACCCGCGCTCTGTTTCGTACACCCGGAAGTTTGATCAATTTGGACAACAGTTCACTCCAGTTCTTGAACACCACATTGATCGGATTTTTGGACAGATTGGGATGCACCAGTCCGTACTTGATCTCCGACTCGTCACCTTCTTCGGCATAGGTACCAAACAGCCGGTCAAACACGATCAGAAATCCGCCATAGTTCTTGTCCAGAAATTTCTCGTTACTCGCGTGGTGCACACGGTGTGCCGAGGGTGTGTTCAAAATCCCTTCCAGCGGACCCAGCTTTCCAATCAGCCGCGTGTGTAGCCAAAACTGATAGAGCAGGCTGATTGACAACATGTAGAAGACGCTGTGGACGCTGAAGCCAAGCCAGACCATCGGCAGGAAGAACACCCAGCTAAAGGACAAAAAGGGCGTCCACCCCAAGCGCACAGATGCAGTCAGCGTCATTTCATTGGGGGAGTGGTGCGTGCTGTGGGTGGCCCACATCACATTGACCTCATGCGCGGAGCGGTGGTACCAGTAGTAGAAAAACTCCAGCAGCAGAAACAGCACCGCCACAGACCACCAGGTATCCGGCATGGTGAAAGCGCGGTGCGCCCATACATAGGAGCCCATGAGCCCTTGAATGAAAAACAAATTGATGTTGCCGGTCAGTTGGTGCCCCAAGCCGACGCCCAACGACGTCAGACTTTCTCGCCAGGGATAAGGTGTATGGAAGCGACGCACATACAACCGCGCCTCCAGCAGGATCGCCAGAACAGCCAGCGGCAAAAAATAGAGTTGCGGAGTCGATGGTCCAAATTGTTCCATGGTCACAAGCAGGAAATATCCTGTCCAAAATCGTTTATCGAATGCCGAAGTCGCACCATGCGCCTCAGAAAGACCAATTGGCTTGCAGCCAAAAGCGAGGCCCTTGGTTGCCATCGCTGGCCCGCCCCTCGGTAACCCAGGCGGAAGTCAGCGTCACGCTCAGTTTGTCCGTCGCCCAGCCCACGCCCAGCCCGGCACCAGCCAGAGACTTGCTGTTACTGGTATTGCTCCAGGCTTGGTGGTTCACCTGCACCGAACCTGCATCGTAGAAGGCCTGCAACTGCCACCCCAATGCTGGCTGCCAGCGCAGTGCCGCGCTGGCCAACCAGCCTTCATCGCCCAGACCTTCGCCTTGGGCAAAGGCACGCACCCCGCTGCTGCCACCCAGGCTGAACTTCTCCGCAGACGCCAGGTTCTTGTCGGCCATCTGTCCGCTCAGGTTCACCGCGATCGACCAATTGGGGCGCAAAGCCTGCAGTCGCTGCAACTGGTACCCCAGCTTGCTAAAGCTCCCCTCGCTCCGCGCACTGGCTGCGTCCTGCACCTGGCTGGCAGCATCCAGATTCAGCTGGCCGCTGCTCAGGTTCACAGCCAGGCTGTTGCTCGCACCGCCGAGCCAGTTATCGTGCCAGTCACCGTTCACCCCCAGCACGGCATTGTTCAGCCGCTGGGTGTTGTGGGTAGCAGTACTGCCCACCGTGTCTTGCAGGCTCTTGGCGTCGAATTGCAGCTGGGTGTACCAGCTGCTGCTTAGCGTGCGCTGCAGCGGCTGGCGCACATACAGGCTGGCGGTGTCCGCCTGACCACCGGCATCCAACACGGCAAAGTCCTTTCCCAGGTGGTAGTCAACATGAGAGAGCGCCACCCCTGCACGGGTACCAAATGGGCCCAGGGGCAGCTGGTACCCCAGTCGTTCGTAGTTCATGTGGGCGTCGCTGGTTTGCAGCCGCAAGCTCAGCTGGTCACCCCTGTCCAGCGGGTTGTTCCAATACAGATTGGCGCCCACACGATTTTCACCGGTGTAGGTGCTGCCGAAGTTGTCCGCATCCACGCTGCCCTGGAAAGCACCGGTCTTGTTCACCTCCACCAGCAAGTCAGATGCTCCCACCGTGGTGCCAGGACGCAGCGTGGACTGCACATGGGTGCCCGGCAGATCTGCCAAGCTGAGCAGACTGCGGTCCAGGCTTTCGGCCTGCAATGGCGCATTCAAGGGCAGCGCCTTTAGGGGAGCCAGGGCCGAGTCCTTAAGTCCCGCGTTGTTGGTGATACTGACCTGGCCCAAGTTGCCCTCCAGTACAGCGATGTCAAACACACCGTCCTTTACCTCCTGTGCGGGCAGGTAGGCGCGGGCTACCAGATAGCCATGGTCCCGGTAGTGGCGAGTGACACGGGCCACCAGGCGCCCCAGATCCGCAAAGCTCAGGTCCTTGCCCATGGCATCTGCCAGCAGGTCTTGCAGGGCCGCACTGTCGAAGACGGTGTTGCCGCTGAAACGGACGGCCAGCAGGCGCACCTGGGCACCACCTTCAGGCACATTGCTTCCATCCGCATTGTCAATGCGCAGCGCCGGGGCGCCACTGCCTGGCGCTGCAAGCGGCACGCGTGGCTCCTGCAGGATCTGGCCTGCGTCCGGGGTGGCGGCCTGCGCTCCCAGCATTGGGAAAACAGCGGTCGCGGCCAGGGCCAGCACACAGGTGCGCTGGAGGCGGGAGTACGGAAGGTATGGGTTGTGCATGGACATCGCGTTCTTGAAAAGGGTGTTGTCTGCGCTCACTGGCAGGCCATGCCGTCAGGCAGGCGCACACCGCAGGACTGGACATCCAATGTGCGGCTGCTGGCCGCAGCAAAGGTGGTTGGCTGACTGGCTTGCTGGCTTTGCTGTGCCAGCGTCAGCTGTGGTGGGTCGGTGATGGTGGCGGTGCCATTCACGTAGCTGATGTCGTAGCCTTGTTGCGTGGAGTACAAGCCGCTGGTTTGCACGGTATAGCGGCCTGCGTTTTTGCTACTGGTGTTGTAGCTAGCGCTGCCAAGGATGAGGCTGGTGTTGGCGTTGCTGTCGCTCAGCGTGTAGCTATCGCTGACGCTGGTCGTGCCGTCGTAGACCTTGCTGGTGCTGCCGGTGGTGACCGTCAGCGAAGTCAAGAAGCTGCGCAGCAGCGGCATCGCGCTGCCGTCGTAGCTACGCCAGACGGAGGACGAGCCACCCGCGGTAGCCACGTCCCAGCCTGCGGCGCTGTAGGTGCTGGCGCCAAGGGCCTCGTTGGCGCTCAGGCCGCGGGTGTAACCGTCCACGTTGCCGTACTGCCGACCGACTCCTGATGCATTGACGCTGTTTAGCCAAAACGAGGTCGCTAATGTGCCACCGTTGTTGTAGCCGATCAATGCGCCAACCCTGGTGGTCGTGCCCGAAACGGTGCCTGCAAAATAAGCGTTGCTGACAGTACCTAGGTTCAAACCCACCAGCCCGCCGGCACTTTCATACCCTGATAGGTGTGGAGAGTGCTCTACAACGTTTCCAGTGGCATAGGCGTTGCTGACAGTGCCTGTGTTTACGCCTGCCAGTCCGCCAATGCCTCCGTCTCCTGAAACACTCGCGCTGGAGTAAGCGTCGCCAATGCTGCCAACGTTGGAACCAACGAGCCCGCCGACGTAGGCTTGGCCAGTAACGCTGCCGGTGGTATAGGCATTACTGATGCTGCCATAGCTCTTGCCCACCAGTGCACCAACGGTTTGGCCCCCGTTGACACTGCCGCTAACCAAGCCCAGGTTGCTGATGGTGCCAGCGCTACCCATCTGACCGAAAAGGCCGACGTAGTAGCTGCTGCGGTTGATGTAAAGATTCGCAATCGTGTGGTTTTGACCGTCCAGACTGCCCTTGAAATCCACCGTGCTGTTCCCCACCGGCGAAAACCCGCTGGTGGTCCACATACCGCTGGCATTGCTGCCACTGGTTTCACTGGCATCAATGTTGCCGCTCAGCGCGTAGCTGGCACCCAGGTCATAGGCCATCAACTGCAATTGGTGGGCGTTGCGCATGCTGGTGGAATATTCACTGTAGAGGAACGGACGGGTGGAGCCCTCCACCATCACCCACAGCTTGTTGCCGCTGCCATCCTTGGCTACCCATACACCGGAGCCTGCAACCGTTTGGGTCCAGGTGCCCAGGTTGGCATAGCTGCTGTGGTTGTAAGCTGTGCTGCTGGTGACGGCGTTGACATTGTTGGCCGCTCCGCTGTTGGTTCCTATGGCCGAACTGATGCCGGTTGTTGTGGTGTCCCAATAGGCGTTGCTGATGCTGCCAGCGCCGTTGTTCACTCCCACCAGCCCGCCGATGTGGTTGCTCCCTCCCCACACACGGCCGGTGGCATAGGCACCGTTGATGGTGCCGGCGTTGCCGCCAGCTAGCCCGCCGACAGCATCGCTAGCCCCCGAAACGTTGCCGGTGACATACGCGCTGCTGATGCGGCCAGTGCCACCGTTGTAGCCCACAAGACCGCCGTTGTAGTAGGAAGCCCCTGTCACGCTACCGGTGGCATAGGCGTTGTTGATGCTGCCGTAATTTGCACCTGTCAGCCCTCCGACGCTTTGGCCAGCCCCGGAAATGATGCCCGTGGCATACGCATTGATGATGCTGCCTATGTCGTAGTTGTAGCCCACCAGTCCGCCAACTTCGGTGCGGGCTGACACGTTGCCGGTGGCATAGACGTTGCTGATGCTGCCAGAGTTTTGGCCAACCAGTCCACCGACCACATCACGCGCCGACACACTTCCGCCGACCAGCCCTAGATCTCGGATGGTGCCGTTATTAGAAGCAAACAGACCCGCAACATCGGTGTTGGGTGCGTTGATGGTCAGGTTACTGACGGTGTGGCCTAGCCCGGTGAAGGAGCCGGTGAAGGCGTTGATGTCGCTACCCACCAGCGCACTGGTATAGGTAGTGCCACTGGCATCCAGATCCTGCGCCAGCGCATAGCGCCCGCCCAGCCCTGTGCTGTTGATGGCTGCCAGCTGGGCCATGCTGTGGATCAACGTATAGCTCGTGCCGTTCAAGGCCAGCGTGGCACTGGCACCACTCAAGGTGATGGGGGCTGCAATCTTGTAATCCCCACCGTAGTTCAGCGCCAGCCCTGCGCTGGCGCCAGTGGCGGTGATGGCCGCATTGACGTTGATGTTGTTGTAGGCGTTCAGCGTCAGCGTGGTGTTGGCACTCCAGGTCACAGCGGCATTGACGTTGATGTCGCCGCTGTCAGTGCCTGTGCTGTTGTTGGTGGTCAGCGAGATATTGCTGCTGGCCAGATTGTTGGCCAGCGTGGTGGCTCCGATGCCGCTGCTGGTCTGCGCGCCGCTGCCTGCGCTGATCGTGAAGTCGGTAGGGTCGATCAGCCAGGTGCCAGTTTTTCCCGTGCCTGACGAGATGCTGATCTTCGCGCCATCGACCACCTGCAGATGGGCACCGCTGGTTTCGATGAAGCCGCCGTTGTGAGAACCGCTGGCCGATGCATCCAACGTGCCGCCGACCTTGACCGTGCCACCGTTCATGCCGCCGAGCAAGAGAATTCGGCCACCACTGCTCTCAATGCCCCGAGCCTCAATGACACCTTCGTTGTTGACCACGGTACCGAGCAGCGCGTCTTTGGCGCTGGCGGTGAGGATTACCGTGCCATTGTCGGCGCGGATGAGGCCTTTGTTTTGTACCAAGGCGTTGAGCGTGCCTTCATCCACCTGAACGCGCAGCAGCTGGTTGCCGCTGAAGTCCAGCGTGATCTTGTCGCCTGCTGCCATAGCGGCTGTGCCGCCCGCGGTGGTGATGGTGCCGCTGTTGCTGACCTGCTTGCCCAACAGCGCGATGTAGCCGCCGGTGAGGCTGCCCTGGTTGGTGATATTGCCTTGTGAGCCGTCACCCGTGAAGCTGCGCTTGCCGGCCAGGAAGTCGGCATCGCTCATGCTTAGCGTGGAGGCCACCAGGCCGCCCACGTTCACACTGGCCGTACTGCCAAACAGCACGCCGTTGGGATTCAATATCCACACTTGGCCATTGGCGCTCAGGCTACCGTTGAGCAACGAGCTTTGCGAGCCAACGACGCGGTTGAGCACGATGGCGCTGCTGTTGGGCTGCACAAAGTTGACACTCTCGCCCGCCGCGGTGCTGAAGCTGGCCCAGTTGATGGCCAGGTTCTGGCTGTTCTGGGTGATGGTGGTGTTGGCACCACTCTGGCTGATGCTGCCACTGCCGGCACTGACCGTGCCGCCGCTGGGACCGGCTACTGCACCCAGGCTGAGCAGGCTGGTGCCCAGCGCCATGACCACCGCGCTGCGCCGCAAGGCGCGGCCCGTGCACTTGCCAACGCCCTTGGCGGTCTCAGGAGCGGGAACGTAGCGGCTCTGGACTGCGTTCCAGACGAGGCGGTAGGCGTGGTTCATGGCAGTGCGGATTACTTGGACAAGCCGCCTGCTGCCGCCATCTTGCCGCTGGCAATGGCGGCCTTGATGTCATCCAGGGTCACAAAGCCGGTATTGCCTTTGTCAATCTGGGTGAAGTATTTGGCCACCATGGGCATGCCGGCCTTGGCCTCTTCGGGTGTCAACTTGCCATCGTTGTTTTTATCGGCTTGGGCAAACCGCGTCTCCAGCATCTTGACATCTTGCGCGGCGGCAGCGGATTGAGCAGCCAAGCCGATCAGGGCGGCGGCGAGGAATGTAAGTGGGGGTTTGCTGTTCATGGGGACTTTCGTAAGTGCTAGGTTGAGTAGAAAGAAATCGCATCTCATACCCGGCCAGGCAGCCATCCCATCAAGGATTTGCTGTTCACTCCCGCCCCGAGTTGGGTGCGGATTGAGTCTCGTCAAATTCACGTCTTCCATGTGAGACGTGTCGTGACGTTTCATGACATGGCTGTCACATACGTAGTGGTTATGTCGCACCGCCATGGCGGTACATGGCTTACGATTGCCACGCCATGTCGCCTTCACCCAGTCCCCCTCCATCCATTGCCGATGTCTAAAACTGTCGTTTTGATCGTCGATGACGATCTCGAGCTGTCATCCATGCTGGTGCGCTTGTTGGAGGGGGAAGGCTGGGCGACCCAGGCCGCATTCACCGGTGCGCAAGCCGAGCAGGTGTTGGCCAAGGGATTGCCAGACGTCGTCTTGCTCGATGTCATGCTGCCCGACGCCAACGGGATGGAGTTGTGCCGACGCTGGAGAGGCATGTACCCAGGGTTGGGGCTTTTGATGCTGACGGCGCGAGGGGATCCATTTGATTTGGTACTCGGGCTGGAGCTGGGGGCCGACGACTACCTGGCCAAGCCGTTTGAGAAGCGTGAGTTGGTGGCGCGGCTGCGCGCCCTGATTCGTCGTCAGTCAACAGCCATCCAAACGCCCGTCACACAATGGAAGTTTGGCAACCTGACCATCGAATTGTTGCGCCGTGAAGTCTTGGTGGATGGCCGGGTCGCAGAGCTGACCAGCATTGAATTCAAACTGTTGGTGGAGCTGGCCCGCGTCCCGGGACAAGCGGTGTCGCGTCAGCAGCTGAGCGATGCCGTGCAAGCCACTGCCTACCGGCCGCTGGACCGGACCGTGGACGTACAGGTGGGGCGTTTGCGCCGCCGCCTGACGCAAATGACGCCGGGTTGCGAGTGGATCGAAACCGTGCGGGGTGAAGGCTACGCCTTTGTGCCACGGGTCGGGCCGACTGGCTCCACGGTCAGCGGATGAATTTCAAAAAAATTGATTCCCTGTTCTTGCGTCTGGTTCTTGCGCAAGCCGTGTTGCTGTGCAGCTCACTTTTGGTCATCGGTGGCCTATTGGTGATAGAGCGCAACCAGTTATCAGCGCCTGAATTCGCAGTCCTCTTGGCACCGAGCATCAAGACTGCGGTGCATGCGGATTTGATGCAGGTGGTTCAGGTGGAGGGACTGGCAGTAGGCATACGCCGCCATGACGATCTTCCCGATGGTTGGAAGCTGAGGATCTACGGGCGGCCTGCGGTAACTGATTTTCTCGGGGCATTGGCGAAATACGACATCGCTGCTGATGACGTATGGCTCAATCACCAGGACGGGAGTTTCACCTTGTGGGTGCATGTGCTGGTGCCTGGAGAGACCCCAGTTTGGCTCAGCGGCAATATCCCATCGGCGTTTCCGACCTGGGCGCCGCGCATGACGGTTGGCCTGGTGTTGCTGGTGATCGTGAGTGGTTTGGTGAGTTGGGCCTTTGCAAGCCGGGTGACGCGTCCACTGAGCCAACTGAGTCATCGCATGCAACTGCATGCGCACCATGGGGTGGAGCCACCCCTGCCATGGCCCTCCATGCAAAGCAGGAAAGCGCCACCCGAACTCATTGAAATAGAGAACGCCTACCGCCAGCTGGCAGAGCGCTTGCAACGCAACGAGCGGGAACGTGCGCTACTGTTGGCAGGCGTCTCCCACGATCTGCGCAGCCCGCTCAGCCGCATACGGCTAGCGGCCGAGATGTTGCCCGAATCTGCCGACAACGCGGCGGGGGTCGCCAGCATCACGCGCAATGTGGACCACGCAGACCGATTGACCGCGAGCTTTTTGGAATTCATCCGCACCAGCACGGTAGCGATGGATGAAAAGGTGGACCTGGCGGTGGTGGCGCTGGACGCCGTGATCGGTTTTGAACGTCCTGAGCATGAATTGCAGCTCCGCTCGCCCGACAGTGTGTGGCTGCAACGGGCCCATGGGTTGCTGGTTGAGCGTCTGATCGTCAATCTCGTGGACAACGCGCTCAAACATGGTGGCCTGCCGGTGGAAGTGGATATCGTGGAAAAGGATGGTTGGGCCACGATAACGGTGTCCGACACCGGTCCAGGGTTGCCGCAGAACGGAGCAGGACATTTGATGGAAGCCTTTGCCCGCGGTGATGCCAGCAGAGGTTTGCCCGGTTTCGGTTTGGGTCTGGCCATTGCGCAGCAAATTGTGGTGCGGCTGCACGGCGAGCTGGGCTTTACCCAGGAGGGTGTGCGGCACCAAGTGGTGGTGCGCTTGCCTTTGCAGGTTTGAGCATCGGCCTCTCAAAAACCATCTCGCACGGGCGACTTTGAATAAAAATAGCCTCCAGCCCCCGTATTTATTGGGCATACAGCTTCTTTTTTGATAGCAAATTGCGATCCCAATAGGGCGGACTGCCGATGGCGGACTTCAGGTGGTCGATGAATAGCTGAGCCTTGGCGGCGTGCGACCGCCCCTTGAGTCGCACAGCGTGGATGGCACTGACGGATTTGGCAAAACCAGCCTCCTCCAAAGGAAAGAGCTGAACCAACGCGCCGCTGGCCAGTTGGTCGTAGACCAGCCAACTGGCCAGGTGCACCACCCCCAAGCCCCCCACCGCGGCCTGCAACAGCGAGGCCGTGTCGTCCGACTTGAACCGCCCCGTCACCGCCAGCGCATTGCCCTGGTTCACCCCGGCAAACGACCACCAGCCCGTGGGCACGCGGGCCGACGACACCGTGAGACAGCTATGCTGCAGCAAGTCCTCGGGCATTGCGGGCCGGCCGTGGCGGCGCAGGTAGTCCGGGCTGGCGCAGGCCAGGCGATAGATAGGCGCCAACCGCGTGGCTACCAGATCGCTGTCGGGTAGCGTGCCGATGCGTATGGCTACATCGGCGCGCTGGGTGCTCAAGTCCACCCACTGGTCGCTCAGGTGCAGGTCCAGGTCAATGGCCGGATACTTGGCCAGAAAGCTGGTGATGACCGGCGTGACATGCTGACGCCCAAAGGCCGCGGGCACGGTCACCGTGAGCAGGCCCTTGGGCTCGGCCTGCGCGTCCAGCAGGGCGGTGCGTGCGTCTTCCAGCTCGGCCGCAATGTCGGTGGCGCGGGGCAAAAACAGCTCGCCCGCATCGGTCAGCAGCAAGCGGCGTGAGCTGCGCTGGAACAGGCGCACGCCCAGCGAGGCCTCCAGCGTGTCGATCTGCCGCGAGACGGACGACACCGCCACACCGCGCGCCTTGGCCGTGGCGGAAAAGGAGCCATACCGGGCTACATCAATAAAAGCCTGCAGGTTTTCGATCATGGATAGCTTGGTGGTTACTTTGCGTTTTTCGCAATTCTTGATTGCATTGCGACTGATTGTTGCGAATAAAGCTCAAAAGCACAATTGCTCTCGTCATCAATCCTACGAGAGCCCACATGTTCAAGTTCTATTACCACCCCTCCCCCAACCCGGCCAAGGTCGCCCTGCTGCTGGGAGAGCTGGGCCTGCCCTACGAGATGGTGCCCATCGACGTGCGCAAGGGCGAACAGCACCTGCCCGCCTACCTGGCCATCAACCCCAACGGCAAGACGCCGGCCCTGGTCGATGGCGACGCCACCGTGTTCGACAGCAACGCCATCCTGCTGTACCTGGCGGTGAAGACCGGCAAGTTTTTGCCCGTGAACCAACCCGCGTTGCGCGCACAGATGTATTCGTGGCTGATGTTCATTGCCACGGGCATTGGCCCGTTCTCGGGCCAGGCCGTGCACTTTGAACACTTTGCGCCCGAGCCAAAGGCCTATGCCCAGCAGCGCTACAGCTTTGAAGCCTGGCGCCACTGGAAGCTCATCAACGCCCACCTGGCCGAGCGCAACACCATGGTGGGTGATGAGTACACCATCGTCGACATGGCGCTGTGGGGTTGGGCCCGCGCCGTGCCCATGGTGCTGGGCGCCAATGCCTGGGACCAGTTGCCCAACGTCAAGCGCTTTCTGGACCACATGAACCAGCGCCCCGCCGCCCAGCGCGCCGAGGCCCTGGCCGAGCGCCACGCCTTCAAAACCACCATGGACCAGACCGCCATGGACGCCATGTACCCCCACGCCCGGTGATGCAGAGCAGCACCGTTTCATCCACCCTTGTTCAACCCTTTCACTTTTCCACTTCTATGAAAACACCCCACATCCCCTCCTCTTTGCGCCGCCTTCTGCTCTCCACGCTGTTGGCCAGCACCACCGCCTTTGCCGGCGGCAACATCACTTTCAACACCGAACAGGCCTACCCCGAAGGCGTGGCCTGGTCGGCCGCGCAAAAGGTGTTCTTTGTCAGCTCCGTGCACCAGGGCGTGGTCGGTAAGGTCACGCTGGACGGGCGCTACACGCCCTTCATCCGCGACGAAAAACTCATCTCCAGCGTCGGTCTGCACCTGGACACGGCGCGCAACCTGCTGTGGGTCGCCATTGGCGACCTGGGCGCCTCGGTGCGCAGCAAGCCCGAGAACCAGGGCAAGCTGGCCGCCATCGCCGCCTACGACGCGACCACGGGTGAGCGCCGCGCGTACCACGACCTGGGCACACTGATGGAAGGCGCGCACTTTGCCAACGACATCACCACCGACCCGCAGGGCAATGTGTATGTGACGGACAGCTTTGCGCCGGTGATTTACCGCATCGACCCCAAGGGCACGGCCAGCGTGTTTGCCAAGAGTGACCTGTTCAAGGGCGAAGGCTTCAACCTCAACGGTCTGGTCTACCACCCCGATGGCTACCTGCTGGTAGGCAAGTACAACAGCGGCGAGCTGTTCCGCATCAGCACCAAAGACCCAGCCAACATCCACCGCGTGAAGCTCAACGACACGCTGGTGGGCGCCGATGGCCTGTTGCTGCGCGGACGTGACCGCATCACCGTGGTGCAAAACGCGGGCAAGGACCGTGTGCTGGATGTGGTGTCGCACGACGGCTGGGAAACCGCTACGCTGCAGCCCGCCAAGCCCAGCGTGCAGTCCTTCCCCACAGCCGCGGCCGTGGTGGGCAAAGACCTGTATGTGCTGAACGCGCGGCTGGACACGCTGTTCTCGGCCGATGCGCCCAAGGTCAGCGACTTCGTGTTGCAGAAATTCTGATGGGATAGCCCAGAGCCGGCACACCCACTCAGCGTGGTGTGCCAGCTCTGGGCAACTCGGCCTCGAAACGCGTCAGCTCTTCCTGCAGCGTCCCACGGCTGCGGAAATGCCGGTTGGCCCTGTCGTACCAGTACTCGGCGTCTTCCAGGTCACCTTCCTGAATGTGCAAGATGCCGTGCAACCAAGCACCCAATTCCGAGTGGTCCTCCTGCACCAGGTTGTGCGCCTCGCGCCAGCGGCCTGCGTGCAGGTGTGTCAGAACTTCGTGGAGCACAGACATGGAAGACTCCTCATTGGGCTGGTCCGGCCTCTTTAGGCCTCGGCAATGTGGCTGAGCAAACTCTCAAAACTGCCGTACAGCGCGTTGCCACGCAGCAACCGGCTGCCCTTGTCATCTGTGACGATCAGCGTCGGTACCCCTTGGGCGCCAAAGCGTTGCATCAAGCCTTGCGCTGTGTGAACACGTGCCGCATTGGCAGTCAGCAGCTCAGTGTCGCCCGCAACCAGCCGATCCGCAGCGGCACCCAGCCCCATGTCACGCAATAACGCTTCCGCCGCTGGCGGGGCACAGGTGTCCAGCCCATGCACGTAGCGGGCCTCCTGCAAGACTTTCAAAGCATCCAGCTCATGCGCTGGCTCCGTCAACCGCACGGCGGTGAGTGCCAGCGTGGCGGTGGCCGAGTCAAAGCGGCTGCCGAGCTTGCCCAGCACTTGCGTTCGGTAGTCTTGCGTAAAGCGCTGGCCGGTGAGTTTGGCAATGCGCAGGTCGTTGGACCACGCATAGTCCGCAAACGCGGCGTCCATGGTGCGCCCTCCGCCGGAGAAGAGGCCCGTAGGCGCCAGCTCCAGTTGGATAGCAGCGTGCTGACCCAGCTTCTGGATGGCAGGCGAGGCGCCATAGCACCAGCCACACAGCGGGTCGAACAAGTAAGTCACAGTCGTTGGCATGGTGCGCGGTCCTTCAGGGTGCAATCACTTTTGCGGGTTGGAGAACATGGGGTTGCCGCTGACGGTCTTGACGACTTCTTCTTGCAGGATGTCCCAGTGTTCCACAATTTTTCCGTTGCTCAGGCGGAAGATATCCACGCCAATCATGGCCTTGGGGCCCATGCCGGTGTAGCGGCCGTGCATCATGACCAGGTCCCCTTCTGCCACCACCATGCCGGGCTCGTACTTAAAGCTGGGTGGCAGGCTACCGACCCAGCCCTTCAGGACCTCGGAACCATTGGGCACTGCGGGGTTGTGCTGAATGTAGGTGGGAGACCAGTATTTGTCGATAACCGACGCGTCATGGGTGATGAACAGGCCTTTCATGCCGGCCACAACGATCTCTTTGTTGGTCTGGGCAAACGCGCTGGCAGAAAAGAGGGCAACGAGAGATGCTGCTACGAAGAGAGTTTTAACGGGTTTCATGGGAGCTCCTGGGGTTAAGGTTGATGGAATCACTTACCACTTCATCTCGCCAGTGTTGACCTTGGCACCAATGTCCAGCGACAGGGCTCCATCAGTCAAGGCCGGGTAGGCCTGTTGCATGGCGGGGATCAGCGCGGCACTGGTCTTATTGGCAGCCAGGTTCTTCTCGAAAGTCTGTAGGTAGTCGTTGGTGAAGGCAATCGCGCTGGCATCGACTGGGGTACCTGCCTTCATGTGGCCGGGAATTACCAGTGCGGGCTTGAGTGCAGCCATCTCGTCCAGCTGCGCGACCCAGGCGGCGCGCTCGGCGGCAGTCTGCGTGTCGGCAGTCCACACATGCATGTTGCCAAACACACCGATGTTGCCCACCACGGCCTTGATCGAGGGAATCCAGGCATAGGGGCGGTGTGCCAGCGGACCTTGTGTGCCGCGGATCTCAATGGTCTGGCCTTCCAGCGTCAGCGTGTTGCCGTCCAGCGCACGGGGCACCACGAGTTTGCGCGGTGCGTTGGCTCCCATCTTGGGGCCCCAGAACGCGACCTTGCCGGCCGCTTTGGGGGCCAGCTTGGCCAACACCGCAGGCGTGCTCACCACGTCGGCTTGGGGAAATATTTCTTTCAGCGCTTCCACACCGAAGTAGTAGTCAGGGTCGGCCTGGCTCACGTAGATGGTGGTGAGCTGCTTGCCGCTGTCGAGCACGTTGGCCGCAATGCGCAGCGCATCGGCACGGGTGAAGCCGGCGTCGATCACCATGGCGTCCTTCTGGCCGTAGACCAGGGTGGAGTTGACGTTGAAGCTGTTGCCGTCGGCGTTGTAGACCTTGACGGACAGTGGCTGCTGCGCGTGGGCGGCGCCAAAAGCAATGGCGAGGGATGCGGCGATGACGGTGGTGCGGATCATGGAGAACTCCTGAAGGTAGGTGAGGCGCCGTGAGAACATCTCATCAGCGCTGAGGTGAACTTTAGTTTCAATAATCGCGCAGATAAACCCGATAATTCGCGCATTACTGTTTCATTAAGTGAACAAATCATGGACCGACTGACCGCCATGCAGGTGTTTGTGGAGGTTGCCCAGAGCGGCAGCTTCAGTGCCACGGCCGACAAGCTGGACATGTCGCGCGCCATGGTGACGCGCTACGTGGGTGAGCTGGAGCAGTGGTTGGGCGCGCGCCTCTTGCAGCGCACCACGCGCAGCGTGACGCTGACCGACGCCGGCGAGAGCTGCCTGCGCCGCAGCCAGCAAATGCTGGCGCTGGTGGAAAACGTGGAGGAAGAAACCAGCCAGCACGGGAGCGCCCTGCGCGGGCAGCTGCGCATCACCTGCAGCATGTCGTTTGCGGTGGCCCAGTTGGCCGCGGCCGTGGCGGACTTTCTGGCGCTGCACCCGCAGCTCAAGATCGACCTCAACGCCAGCGAGGGCGCGCTCAACCTGGTGGAGGCGCGCATCGACCTGGCTATTCGCATCAGCGCAGAGCCCGACCCCGCGCTCATTGGCCGCATGCTGGCACCCTGCACCTCGGTGCTGGTGGCCTCGCCCCAGTACCTGGCGCAACACGGTACACCGCAGCAGCCCGCTGACCTGGCCGCGCACCGCTGCCTGAGCTACGCCAATTTTGGCAAAAGCGTGTGGAAGCTGCAGCGCGGCGATGTGCATGAGGAGGTGCGCGTGGGCAGCCACTTCAGCGCCAACGAAGCCACGGCGCTCATGTGCGCCGCCCTGGCCGGTGGCGGCGTGGCGATGCAGCCCACGTATCTGGTTAGCCCGCACCTGGTCGATGGCCGCTTGCAGGTGGTGTTGCCCGCATGGAAGCTGCCCGACATGGCGATCTACGCGCTCTACCCCTCGCGCAAGCATCTTTCGCCTGCGGTGCGCGCACTGCTGGATTTTCTGGTGGCGCGGTTTGCCAAGGTCCCCTGGTAAGAATTCGTTGGCGCAGCATATAAAAGCGGACCGTTGTCACACATCCGTGGCGCCAAACGTCTACACGACCATGAACGACACCACCGCCACTTTCCACCGACTGCGCCCGCGCCTGCAGGGCATTGCCTACCGCATGCTGGGCTCGCTAGCGGAAGCGGAGGACGTAGTGCAGGACGCGTGGTTGCGTTGGCACGAAGCCGACACCGACGCCGTTGAGAGCAGCGAGGCCTGGCTGGTGTCGGTCACCACGCGCCTGGCCATTGACCGCTTGCGCTCGGCCAAGATCCGGCGCGAGCACTATGTGGGCACGTGGCTGCCAGAGCCTTTGCCGTCAGACGCTCCCGTCTCTCCCGAGCAGTTGCTGGAGCGAGTGGATGACGTGTCAGTGGCCTTCATGACACTGCTGGAACGGCTTGCACCGGAGGCGCGCGCCGCGTATTTGTTGCGCGAGGTGTTTGATGCCGACTATGGTGAGGTGGCCGAGGCGCTGGGGAAAACCGAACCCGCCTGCCGTCAGCTGGTGCACCGCGCCAAAGTGCAACTGCAGGAACAGCGCCCGCGCTACACCGTTGCGCGCGAGACCCAGCTTCGCTTGCTACGCAGTTTTGCAGATGCGGCTGCACGCGGCAATTTTCATGAGCTCAAGGAAATGCTGGCCGATGATGCGCAACTGATTGCAGACGGCGGCGGAAAGGTTCCCAGCTTTGGTGTGCCACTGATCGGCGGGCCGCGCATTGCGCAGTTGTACCTGGCCACCTTCCTCCGCTTTCCCGGCGCGGTGCGCTTTGAAGTGGTAGTGCTCAACGGCCAATGGGGGTTGCTGCGCTTCATCGACGGAGTGCTGGAGTCCGCACAGTCGCTGGAGACCGACGGCACGCGCATCGTGCGCATCCACTCCCAACGCAACCCAGACAAGCTGGCCCGCCTGGCCGCTGCCCTGGGGCGCGACTTCGTTGTCACACGTGCCCCGCCTGAAACGTCTTGAGTGTGTACATCCCGTACAGCAACCAAGACACACACCATGAACCAACCCCGTCTCCCCTGGACCACACTCGCCCCGAAGTCTTACCAAGCCATGGCGAGCGTCAGCGCCAGCCTTTCCCAGTCTTCGCTCGGCCCCGTGCTTTTCGAGCTGGTGCAAACACGCGTATCGCAAATCAACGGCTGCGCCTTCTGCCTGGACATGCATGTGCGCGACCTGCGCAAGGCCGGTGAAAACTGGCAACGCATCAACAGCTTGCCAACCTGGCGTGAGACAGGCCTGTACAGCCTGCGTGAGCGTGCCGCGCTGAACTGGGCAGAAGTGATGACCCGCCTGGACAACGGCCACAGCAGACGCGATGCCGGCTTTGAAGAGCTCAAGAGCCAATTCAGCGACCAGGAAATCGTGGAGCTGACATGGGCCATCGCACAGATCAATACCTGGAACCGGATGGCGATTGGCATGCACATGCCGGTCCTTGAAAAGGCTTTGGATTGAGCCCTGGATTTCCTTTCTACCTGTGCTTTCAGGGTCCGCGCAAATATTGAGGACAATAGAGGCCTGTTCAAGTTCTTGAGCAGATAACAAAACAGGAAAATAAATCTCATGGCAACTGCAAAAAAAGCGGCCCCCAAAGCTGCAGCGACAAAGAAAAAAGTAACAGCTCCTGCGCAAGCAAAGAAGACTGTGGTGAAGGCTCCCGCCAAGAAGGCGCCCGTCTCCAAAACTGCCAAGGCCATTGAAAAGCTGACCGCAAACATCGCCAAGCTGACCGAACGCAAAAACAAGCTCGGCGCTGAAATCAACGCACTGCGTGACCAACGCACTGCGTTGAAGGCGGCTCCTGTTGCTGTGGCTCCTGCTGCACCCAAGGCAAAAGCCAAGCCTGCAGCCAAAGCTGCTGCGCCTGCAAAGAAGGCCAAGCCTGCTGCAAAGAAGTAAGGCACTCAGGCGACCCTGTCGCCAAATTAAAAAAGGCCCCAGTCGGGGCCTTTTTTATTTCAAAGCCTGGTAGCCATACAGCCAGGGCACATCGAGCACATGTCGACCCAGCAGTTGGAGCGAGATATCGCGCCCCAGGCGCAACGCCCCCCGCAGATGGAAGATCTCTCCATTGCGAATGGCGCGGGCTTGCACCCGCGCATTGCGTTGCCAGCGAGTCTGGGCGTAATGGTTCAGCGCGGCCGGCGTATCCGTGGGCTGTGCCTGCAAGGACATGACAAGTTGTTGCGCATCTTCTATCGCCATGCCAGCACCCTGGGCCAGGTAGGGTCGCATGGGGTGGGCCGCGTCACCCAGCAGCGCAATACGGCCCCGCGCCTGCTGCGCTGCGTCGGTCATGGGTGGCCGGTCGTAAAGCGGCCACAAACGCCAATCGTCAATCGCGTGGACCAGATCCAGCAGGGGTGCTTGTGCATTGGCCAGACGGGCGCGCAACTCGGCCGCGTTGGCGCTGTGGTCCCACGATGTCGGATCGCCTTCGCTGTGCCCCTGCACGATGGCGACCACGTTGAGCCACGTGCCGCCGCGCACCGGGTACTGCACCACGTGGAACTTGGGGCCTAACCAGGCCGTCACCACGCGGCTGCGCAGGACGGCGGGCAAGACATCCTGGCGCACCATCGCCCGGAACGCCAAATGCCCCGTAGAGCGAGGTTGTGCTTGCGGCAGCAGGTGCTGGCGCACCCGGCTCCACAAACCATCCGCCCCCACCAACAACGGCGTGGTCAGCAGCGGCCCCTGCACTGTGTGCAATTGCACGCCCTGCGCACGCTCCTCGACTTGGGTAACCGTCGTGTCCAACTGCAACGGCACACCGTAGGCCTGCACCGCCTGCAGCAGCAGGCCATGCAAATCGGCCCGTGCCAACGTAGCGTAGGCCGCACCGTACCGCGCCAGGGCGTGGGCCCCCAGTGGCAGCACGCCCAGCGTTTTGGCGGTCAGCGCGTTGCGCACTTCCAACTGCGTGGGAAAGGCCGCCACGCTGCGTAGCGTTTCGCCCAGACCCCAGCCCTCCAGCACCTTCACCACATTGGGCCCCAGCTGTACGCCGGCCCCCACCTCGCCAAAGGCCGGTGCCTGCTCCAGCAACCGCACAGCCATGCCAGCGCGCGCCGCCGCCAGCGCGGCGGCCATGCCGCCAATGCCCCCACCCACCACCACCATTGCGTGTTCCATCTTGCCATTCTCCCCTGCTCTGCCTCGCAAGTATTTGACCTTGCGCAGCTACACTGACAGTGCCTGCCCAACCACTGCCTACCACCATGACCGCCAGCACCGACTTTGAACTCCTGTTTGAATCCGCCCCCATCTCCCTCTGGCTGGAAGACTACAGCGCCCTCAAAACACTGTTCACCCAGTGGCGCGCCCAGGGCATTACCGATCTGGGCTCCTACCTGCGCAAGAACCCACTCAGCGCGGCCCAGTGTTCCCAGTGCTACAAGGTCTTGCAAGTCAACCAGCAAACACTGCGTCTGTATGGCGCCGCCAATCAACAGGAACTGGTGACGCGCCTGCCCGATGTATTTCGCGGCGACATGTTTGAACACATGGTGGCCGAGCTGGTGCACCTGTGGAACGGTGAGCTGGAGTTTTCCAGCCAGGGCGTGAACTACACGCTGGACGGACGCCGCATGGATGTGCAAATCCACGTGCGCGTGCTCGAAGGCCATGAGGACACTTGGGACCGCGTGATGGTCTCGCTGCAGGAGGTGACCGCACACACCCTGGCGCGGCTGAAGCTAGAGCAAAGCGAGCAGCACGCACGCAACCTGTTTGACCTGTCCCCCGTGTCGCTGTGGGTGGAAGACTTCAGCGGCGTGAAGCGGCTGATGGACGAGGTGCGGCATTCGGGCATCCAGGATTTCCGCGTGTTCCTCAGCGTGCACCCCGATTTTGTGACGCGCTGCATGGAACAGATTCGCGTGCTGGATGTGAACCAGCACACCCTGCACATGTTCGCGGCCACTGACCGCTCAGACCTTCTGGGCAAGCTGGACCTGGTGTTCAAGGATGAAATGAGCGATTCGTTCGCAGACCAGCTGCTGGACCTGTGGAATGGCAAGACCATGCAAACGCGAGAGGTGGTGAACTACTCCCTCAGCGGAGAGCTCATCAACATCCACATGCAGTTTGCCGTGATGCCCGGTCACGAAGCCGACTGGGATCTGGTGCTGGTGTCGCTGGTGGACATTACGGCGCGAAAAAAGGCCGAGGCCTACCTCGAATACCTGGGCAAGCACGACGCACTGACACGCCTGCGCAACCGGGCTTTCTATGTGGAAGAGCTCAACCGCATTTCACGCAAAGGCCCATGGCCCTTGAGCATTGTGGCGATGGACCTGAACGGTTTGAAATCCGTGAACGACAACCAGGGCCACGCAGCGGGCGACGCCATGCTGCGCCGCGCGGGCGAAGTACTGGCCAAGGCTGCGGGTGACCAACAGCCACTGTGTGTGGCACGCATTGGCGGTGACGAGTTTGTGGCCCTGATGCCCGGCAGCGACGAACGTGCTGCCCTGGGGCTCAAGGAACGCATCGAGTCCATTCTGGAACTCAACAACCAGTTCTACCCCGGCCAGAAGCTCAGCCTGGCGCTGGGCATTGCGACCTGCAACAACGCATCCGAAGTGGAAGCCACCATCCACGCCGCAGACCAGTCCATGTTTGAGGCCAAGAAGCGCTTTTACGAAGACGCATCGCTGGAACGCCGCCGCGGCTAAGACACTCGGCAGTCAACGCCGGAACTTGTCAGTGGGCCCAATGATGGAAAGGTCGGCGAAGTGCAACCCAGTATGGCTAGTGCTGCTATAGCTTCTCACCCTACCGCCCAGGACAAACTTCTGCAAGCCCTTCGGGGCAGTCTGCATGCGTTCGCGAGTGGATTTGGCGCCCGCGCGGCGCAGTGCTTCCACCAACACCTTGGCCGATGCAAACCCCTCCAGCATGGCCTGGCTGACCTCGTCGATCTGGTGCGCCTCGGCTAGGCGTGCGGCCTCGCGCACCAGAGGTAATCCCATGGACTTGGGGAACACCTGACTCACAATGAATCCCTTTACGTCGGTACCCAGCAACTGGACAAAGCCATCTGAGGCGTTGTTGGACAAGGTCATGCCAGCCCTGCGCCCACGACCAGCACGGACAGCACGGGTGTCTTGCTGAGTGTCTGCCCAATGGCGCTGAAGTCCGGTGTGTTGCGGTCAAATTTGGCAACCAATACCGGCGCCAGGTGCGCTCCACTCAATTCCTTATGCGCGCCCTGCAGACCGTCTTGGCCAAAACTGTCGTCCACATGCAGGATGGCGATGTGCTCGATGCCAATGGAGGTCAGGTGGGCAAAGGCCTTCTCGGCTTCGCGCTGATAGGCAGCACGAAGATTGAACACAAATTTGCGTACCAGCGTATGGAGCACCATGGTTCCAGGTTTTGTAAGCCCTTGTCTTTACTGAATATTTCTGAAAGTGCTTCACGCCGCCGTGCAGATGATCGGAATCCGGGGACACTGAATTCCCGATATCCGCATAGCCACCGCTAGGGGCGGCCAACCGGAATGTTGTGCTTTTTGAGCTTGTCGTACAGCGTCTTCTTGGGAATGCCCAGGCTTTCAGCGGCCAGGGCCACATTGAAGTCACTGGCACGCAGGGCGGCGTGGATGAGCGAGGCCTCATAAGCGTCCACGCGCCGGGGCAGCCCGTCGGAGTCCACTGTCGCGCTGAGTCCGTTGGGCGCTGCTTCGTCGGAGCCGCCCAGGTCGGACACACCAAGCACCAGCTGGTCGGCAAAGTTGCGCAGCTCCCGCACATTGCCCGGCCAATCGCGCCGCTGCCACTGGGCCATTTCAAGTGCGCTCCAGGTGGGCGCGGGCTTCTGATAGCGCAGCGCCGCACGCTGTACAAAATGCGCCAGCAGCAGCGGTATGTCTTCGCGCCTGTCGTTCAGTCGGGGCAGATGCACACTGACCACGCCCAGGCGGTAGTACAGGTCCTCGCGGAACTTGCCCTCCGTGCTGAGCTGGCGCAGGTCAAACTTTGTGGCGGCGATGACGCGGCAGTCCAGTGCGATAGTGGCGTTGCCGCCCAAGCGCTCCAGCTGGCGCTCTTGCAGCACCCGCAGCAGCTTGGCCTGCAGTGGCAGGGGCATGCTCTCTATTTCATCCAGAAAGACTGTGCCGCCCTGTGCATACTCCAGCTTGCCGATGCGCCGCTTTTGCGCACCGGTGAAGGCACCGGCCTCATTGCCGAATATCTCGCTCTCGAACATCGACTCCGGCAGGGCCGCGCAGTTGATGGCCACAAACTCGCCCTCGCGTCCGCTGGCAACGTGCAACTGACGTGCCACCACCTCCTTGCCGCAACCGGTGGCGCCGTTGATCAACACATCGGCCTGCGTCGGCCCTATGTTCTGAATGAATTTACGCAGCTTTTCAATGGCTGGCGATTGGCCTACCAGTTCCGGCATGGACGGGTGGGCGGCCCAAGCCTTTTCCAGGCGGCGGTTCTCCAGCACTAGGCTGCGCTTTTCCTGCGCCCGAAGGCAGCTTTCTACCAAACGCTCGGCGGCAAACGGCTTCTCGATAAAGTCGTAGGCTCCGCTACGCATGGCCTGTACTGCCATGACCACGTCACCATGGCCGGTGACCACGATCACGGGCAAGTCTGCATCCATCTGGTGGGTATGCGCCAGCAGATCCAGGCCTGACGCGTTAGGCAAGCGCACGTCGCTGACAACGATGCCCGCATAGTCGGCATGCAGCAGCACATAGGCCTGCTCGGCACTGCCGCAGGCCTGCACGGCAAAACCGCCCAGTTCTAGGGTCTGCGCGGTGGCCAGGCGCACGGTCTGCTCATCTTCCACCAGGATGGCTTGGTACTTGGACATCGCGGTTTTCCTTATGCATTCTCTCGGGCACAACGCGGTATGCGGACTACGAACTCGGCCCCACCCGCAGGGTTGTTTCTGGCCTCCAACTGGCCATTCATCGCCTGCACAATCGACGAAGAGATAGCCAAACCCAGGCCCAGGCCATGACCTGTGGCCTTGGTGGTGAAGAAGGGCTCAAACAAATGCTTGACCACCTCTTGCGGCAAACCGCTCCCCGAGTCCAGGATGCGAATGTGCACCTGCTGGGCGTCGGCCACCAGCATAACCCGCACCTGCTTCTGCGGCGAGTGCTCCACCGCGTCCAGCGCATTGCGCAGCAGGTTGATCAGCACCTGCTCAATGCGCACCGTGTCACCCAGTACATACAGTGTGTCCGGCAAGTCCAGTTCCAACTGCACGCCATGCCGCACAAATTCACTGTCCAGCAGCAGCGCCGCACCCTGGATGGCCTGGTTGACCTCCACCACGGCGACAGCCTCCGGGCTCTTGCGGGCAAAACCCTTGAGCTGCCCCACGATGCTTCCCATGCGGGCGCTGGCGGCGCTGATGTAACGCAGGTTGTCATCCGCCTGAGTGGTCTGGCCACGGGCCAGAAATGTGCTGGCATTGTCAGCAAAGGCGCGTATCGCCGTCAGCGGTTGGTTCAGCTCGTGCGTGATGCCGGCCGCCATCTGCCCCAGCATGGCCAGCTTGCCAGCCTGAACCATTTCTGTACGGGTGGAGCGCAGCAGGTTTTCGGTTTGCTGCAGTTTGTCGTACTTGGTGGCCAACTGCGTATTGGCCGACAAAATCTCCTGGGTGCGCAGCGCGATTTTTTGCTCCAGGTCATCGGCGGCTTCTTTCAGCGCCTGCTGCGCAGCTCTGCGTTCCTCCATACGCCGGCGGCGCTGGTAATTTGCCCCGGCAATGGCGGCAGCCACCACTAAAAGCAACAGCACGGTAGCTGCGGATTGCAGGCCGGTGCGCACCACCTTGGCCTGCGCCGGAAAGAGCATCAGTTGCCACCCCAGGCGCCCGACCGGACGCGAAACATATTCACCAAACCCTTGGCGCGCCGACTTTTGCAGGCTGGCAATTGGCTCGATGCGTTTGCCCACGTACTGCAGCGTTTGCTCAATCTCCTGCTGCACCCGCGGGTCCAGCGTATGCAGGCTGTGGTAGTTCCATTCGCTGCGGTTGCTGAGAAAGACCACCCCGTGGCTGTCCGCCAGCCCAATCGGATCTTCGTTGCTGCGCCAGGTTTTCTCAAAAGCCTCCAGTGTGATTTTGACGGCTATGACACCGATGGGCGCCACTGAGCCGCGCTTGGCGCCGGCCGGGTACACCGCCTGCGAGATGAAGTAGCCCGGAATGCTGGTGGTATTGCCGATGGCGTAAAAATAACCAGGCTTGCCCTGGATGGCATCGCGGAAGTACGGCCTGAACCCAAAATTCTGCGCAATGAAACTCTGCGGCGAGTCCCAGTTGCTGGTCGCAATGGTCTTGCCATTCTTGTCCATGAGGTAGATGGCCGACACCTTTGCCTGCAGCGCCAAGTCTTGCAGTGTGTCGTTCAATTCCCGCTGCAGCACAGCACTGCCGGGGGTAGCAAGCAGCTGGGCAGCCAGCGGCAAATGGGCCACTGAATAGGGCAGCGTGTCAAAGCGGTCCAGCACGGCTTCCAGATCAAGCGCAATGATCTGGAGTTGGCGCTCGCCGCTTTGCTGGATGGAGTCCGACGCATTGCGTGCACCGAGCCCATACGCCGACAGCACCAGCCCCACCGCAAGCGCCAGAGCGCCAGACAGCAGGACGATGCGTCGCGATAGGTGCATGGAGGCTAGTCTACTGCCGCCATTTTGAGTTCATCGTTGTGGTGGCGCTGCTGCTCTTCCATGACCAACTGACCCAGCTCGCGCTTGAGCGCATTGAAGGCTGCCGAAGACGGGTCGCGCAGGCGCGGCAGGTCCACCAGGATGTCGCGCTTGACGGTGCCGGGGCGGTAGGTCATGACCACAATGCGGTCAGCCAGGTAAATGGCTTCTTCGATGCTGTGCGTGACGAAGATGATGGTCTTCTTCAGCTCGGCCCAGAGGCGCAGCAGCTCATCTTGCAGATTGCGCCGGGTCAGTGCATCCAGCGCGCCAAAAGGTTCGTCCATCAGCATGGTGGGCGAATCCAGCGCCAGCACGCGGGCAATGGCCACCCGCTGACGCATGCCACCCGACAGATCTTTCGGAAAGCGTGCGCGGAAGTCCACCAGGCCCAGCATGTTCAGCAACGCGTCCACCCTCTGCCGGATTTCGGCTAGGGCCATGCCCTTGATCTGCAACCCGAAGCCAATGTTTTGCTCCACCGTCATCCACGGGAAGAGCGCGTACTCCTGGAACACCATGCCGCGGTCCGGGCCGGGGCCGGTGACAGTGGCGCTGTCCACGGTGATGGCGCCCGAACTGGGGAGCGCAAAACCCGCCACCGCGTTGAGCAGTGTGGACTTTCCGCAGCCCGAGGGACCCAGCAAACACACGAATTGGCCTTCGGGAATCTCCAGATTGATATCGCGCAGAGCCACGACCTCTTTGCCGCCAGTCTTGAAAACCTTGTTGACGGCCTTGACTTGGATATGTGTCGTGTTCATGTCAGCTCTCCAGGCCACGGTGCCAGCGCAGCAGATAGTTGTTGAGTTTGTTCATGCCAATGTCCAGTGCCAGACCGATCAGGCCGATGGTGAACATGCCAGCCATGACCTTGTCAGTCCACGAATACTCCCGGGCCTCGTTGATGCGAAAGCCCAGGCCATCCGGTACGGCGATCAGCTCCGAGACGATCACGATCATGAAGGCCGCGCCAATGGCAATGCGCACACCGGCAAGGATGTAAGGGGTGGCCGCCGGCAGCATGACGCGCAGGAACAACGTGCTCTGGCTGGCGCCCAGGTTGCGCGCTGCACGCAGGTAGATGCTGTCCACTTGGCGCACACCGACGATGGTGTTGATCAGTACCGGAAAGAAAGCCGCGATGGCGATCATGAAGACGGCAGGCGGGTTGCCCAGGCCAAACCACAGCATAGCCAGCGGGGTGTAGGCGCTGGGCGGGATCGGCCGCAACACCTGCACCAGGATGTACATCTTGTCGTAAACGCGCTGGTTGGCGCCCATCAGAATACCGATCGGCAGGGCCAGGCCTCCACCAATCAGAAAGCCGATCAACACCCGGTACATGCTGCCCACGGCGTCGCGCAGCAGCTCGCCCGACACGGCCCACGCTATCCAGCTACCGGCCCCTGGTGCATAGGCCTCGACCGGCGAGGCGTATTGCACCCAGCGCAGCGCCACCGCCAAGGGTGAAGGAAGCTTCAAGGGGCTGACCCAACCCAGCACGCACACCATTTGCCACAGGGCGACAAGGGCTACGGGCACGATGAGCCCGGACGCGATGGCGCGCCAATTGATTTTGCTCATACCAGTCGCCCCTTACTTGATGGCCAGGCTCTTCTTGGCCTGGTCGAGCAGATCGGTACGCACCCAGTCCATTGCCACGGGCGGCTTGGCCATCTTGCCTACGCCGTACTTGGACATGGTGTCGGTCGTGGTCTGGATGTGCGCTGCGGTCACGTCGTAGGAATACGGCGAGTTGGCAATCGCATCCTGAAAGTCATCAGAGGTGATTTGGCCTTTGAAGATGGTTTCGCGTACATATTTTTCCGCCTGGCCCTTAGTCTCGATGAAGCCCTTGGTGGCCTCGACAAAACAGCGCATGAATTTTTCCGCCACGGGGCGGCGTTCGGTGTAGAACTTTTCGGTCATGACCAGCGTGCGCACGGGCTCGCCAATCGGTGTGTCGTAGGGCTTCATGACTTCCACGCCAAAACCCTTGTTGATGGCTTGCGACGATTGCGGCTCGCTTTGCATGATGGCGTCCAGGTTCTTGCCCAGCAGCGCCTGGTTCAGGTCCGCAAAGGCCAGGTAGACCACCTGCACGTCCTTGCCTGGCTGGTCGGACATGGTCAACCCGTTCTGGCCCAACTCGGCGGCCAGCAATACTTCGTGGATGCCGCCACGGGTCACGCCCACGCGTTTGCCCTTGAGGTCCTTGATCGATTTGATGCCAGCGTCGGGGCGCGCCACCAGACGCGCGCCGCCCTTGGCAAAGCCGGCTACAACATAGATGGGCGCACCGTTGGCCCGGCCGGATATAGCACCTTCGGACGCGGTGGCACCCACGTCGAGTTCCCCGGCCAAGATGGCCTGCATGACATCGGGGCCCTTGGCGAACACATGCTCTTCCACCTTGATACCGCACTTGGGAGCGATTTCCTTGATGTAGGAAATGGCGCCGTAGTGGGCGAATTTCAGATTGCCCAAGCGGACCACGTCTTGCGCCTGCGCTGCGCCAGCGGCCAGGGTTGACAGTGCCAAAACACGGATCAGATTTTTTATCAACATTGTTGTCTCCAATAAATTACGGTGCGGATAGCGAGTGCCATTAAGCATGCTTCATGCCAAATCCGAACGCTGCGTAAGTCATTGATTAATAACGAATATTCGACAAAAAAAATGCCGCCATTTTTCTGGATTTCCAGAAAAATGGCGGCATTCGATTCCGGCTTTCCGCGTGAACCAACGCTGCCTGCTGGCCAAGCAGCATCAATGCGTCTGCGAGTCTTTCAGCGCCCTCTTCTCTTAATTCGCCACCGTAAACCGCTTCTGGATGTGCTTCGGGCTCTCGATCTCGTCCACAATGGCCACGGCCATGTCTTGCACCGAGATGCTGCCGGGGCCACCGCCTTCAGCCCACAGCGGCGCATCAGCACCCACGCGGTACTTGCCGGTACGCACGCCGGGGTTCAACAGGATGGCGGGGGACAGGAAAGTCCAGTCCAGCGAGGTTTCTTTCTGGATCAGGTTCAGCGCATCGCGCGCCGCACCGGCTGCCACCTTGTATTCCGCGGGGAACTCTGGTGTATCCACCAGTTGCACGCCCGGCGCCACAAACAAGCTGCCCGCACCGCCCACCATCAGGAAGCGCTTGACGCCCGATTGCTTCACACCCGCAAAGATGGCGTGCGTGGCCTGCAGAAAAATCTCTGCAATCTTGGGTTCGGTCCAGCCGGGGTTGTAGGCACTGATCACAGCGTCGTGACCGGCAGCGGCCTTGGCCACCTGGGCTGCGTCCAATGCATCGGCCGCCACCACGGTCAGGCCGGTTTGAGGTGCCAGCTTGGCCGGATTGCGGGCCAGCACGGTGACCTGGTGGCCACGGCTGAGCAGTTCTGCCAATACGGGGGTGCCCACAAAACCGGTAGCACCAATCAAAGCGATTTTCATAACAAAACTCCTGTGAAAAACAAACAAGAAACCGAAGCCGCAAGTTTGATTGCTTCACAAGCATCTGAATAGACGGTAAATTCTGCTTTCACTGTGAAGTAAAACTAATAAATAAGACCTATCCCATGGATCAACTCAAACGCATGGCCGTGTTTGCCGAGGTGGTGGCCGCTGGCAGCCTGAGCGCGGCGGCGCGGCACCTGGGCATGACGCCTTCCGCGGTGAGCCAGCATCTGCGCCAGCTCGAGGCGGCCTTGGGCCTGGCACTGTTGCACCGCTCCACCCGCAAACTGACGCTGACCGAGGCCGGAGCGCGCTATGTGGAGGGCTGCACGGCCATGGTGGCAGCAGCCCGCTCGGCCGACCAAGCCCTGGAACGCCACCGGGACGAGCCCGAGGGTGAGCTGCGCATTGCGGCGCCCATTGGCTTTGGCGGCCTGCTGGCCGCGGCCCTGGCACCGCTGCGCAACTTCCCCAAGCTGAGCCTGCGGCTGCTGATGGACGATGCGCTGGTCGATGTGATCGCGGAGCGGGTGGACATTGCCGTGCGCGTGGGCGGTTTGCCCGACTCCAGCCTGGTGGCCCGCAAATTGGGCACACTGCGAGCGCAGCTGTGTGCGTCACCCGCCTACCTGGCTGCGCGCGGCTGGCCCCAGCAGCCCGCCGATCTGGCCCGCCACGACTGGCTGGGTGGACGGCCGCAGGCCGCGGGGCAAGAGCTGTTGCAACTGCACAGCAGCGATGGGCAGGTGGCCCGGGTGCAAGTCACCTCCCGGGCGTCCGCCACCCAGGTCACGGCGCTGCACTCCTTGTGCGTGGCGGGCTGGGGCATCAGCATTGTGCTCAGCGACGACGACCGCCGGGCCTTGGCCGACGGGCGCCTGGTGCCGGTGTTACCCGACTGGAGCCCGCCGGACTACGAGGCCTATGCCCTCACAGTGCGCCGCGGCGAGCAACCCGCCAAGGTACGCCACGCGCTGGACCTGCTGGCCCAGCACTTTGCGGCCCTGGAATCCAGAATCGCCTAGCCCTGCAGCAACTGGCGCAGCACAAAGGGCAGGATGCCGCCCGCGCGGTAGTAGTCCACCTCGATGGGCGTGTCCACGCGCAGGGTCAGCGTCACCTCTTGCGTGGTGCCGTCGGCACGCGTGATGCGCAACGTGGCATCGCTCTGCGGCGTCAAGTTGGCATCGGGAATCACGTCGATGCGTTCATTGCCCTTGAGGCCCAGCGACTGCCAAGAATCAGAGCCCTTGAACTGCAGGGGCAGCACGCCCATGCCCACCAGGTTGCTGCGGTGAATACGCTCAAAGCTCTTGGCCACCACGGCCTTGATGCCCAGCAGCTGCGTGCCTTTGGCCGCCCAGTCGCGGCTGGAGCCGGTGCCGTATTCCTCGCCCGCAAATATCACGGTGGGCACGCCGTCTGCGATGTACTGCATGGCGGCGTCAAAAATGAACATCTTGTTGCCAAGGTCCGGACCGTCATGCTGGTAAATGGTCACGCCACCCTCTTCGCGCGAACCGGCAGCGTCGGGCGGAATCATCAGGTTCTTGATACGCACATTGGCAAAGGTGCCGCGCATCATCACATCATGGTTGCCGCGGCGCGCACCGTAGCTGTTGAAGTCCGCCTTTTGCACACCGTGCGCCAGCAGCCACTGGCCCGCGGGTGAACTCTCCTTGATGGAACCGGCCGGCGAGATGTGGTCGGTGGTGATGGAGTCGCCAAACAGCGCCATGATGCGGGCGCCTTGCACCGAATTTTCCACCGAGGATTCAGAGCCATTTTGACCTGTAGCCCCCGTGGAACCTGAGCGGGCAGCTATGGAATCCATAGCAAAGTCCGCGAAGAACGGCGGCTCGGCAATGTAAGTGCTGGTGGGCCAGGTGTAGGCCTGGCCGGCCACGCCCTTGATCTTGTCCCATAGCAGGCCGGGCTCGGTTTTCACCTTGGCGTAGTTCTCGCGGAAGGCTTTGCCCTTCATCGCAAACTTCAGCAGCTTGTGGATCTCGTCACTGGTGGGCCAGATGTCTCCCAGGTACACATCCTTGCCGCCCTTGCCCTTGCCGACTGGCTCGGTCATCAGGTCGCGCGTCACCGTGCCGGCAATCGCGTAGGCCACGACCAGCGGCGGGCTGGCCAGGAAGTTGGCCTTCAGGTTGGGGTGAATACGCGCCTCGAAGTTGCGGTTGCCAGACAGCACGGCCGCGCACACGAGGTCGTTGGTGGTGATGACTTCGTTGAGTTCGGGCGTCAGATCCCCGGCATTGCCAATACAGGTGGTGCAACCATAGCCCGCCAACGCGAAACCCAGTTTTTCCAGATAGGGCAGCAGGCCGGTTTCGGACAGGTATTCGGTGACGATGCGCGAGCCGGGTGCCAAGCTGGTCTTGATGTGCGGCTTGACCTTGAGCCCGGCTTCCACTGCCTTCTTGGCCAGCAGACCCGCGGCCAGCAGCACACTGGGGTTGGAGGTGTTGGTGCAGCTGGTGATGGCGGCAATCAACACGTCACCATTGCCAATGGTCACGTCCGAGCCACTGCCTGCAGCCACCGCGATCGTGGTGGTGTTGGGCGCATGGTGGGCCGCCAGCGTGGGTTTGCTGCTTTCCATCTCCACCAGCTGGCGTGGTGCGCCCAGCGGCGTGGGCGGTGCCTTGGGCACCTTGGTCGTCAGCGGCTCGTCCCAGCTGCGCGCCAGGTGCCTGGTTTTAAACACTGCCGCGTTCTGGTTGAAGCCGTTTTCGGCATTGGGTTTGGAGAACAGCGACTCAAACTGGCTGGCCACCTTGCCCAGCTCAATACGGTCTTGCGGGCGCTTGGGGCCGGCCAGGCTGGGCGTCACATTGCCCAGGTCCAGCTTCACCACTTGTGAGTAATCAATGTCGCCCGACTTGGGCACGCCAAACAGGCCCTGCGCCTTGAAGTAGGCCTCAAAGGCTTCCATCTCGGGCTTGGTGCGGCCGGTACCGGCAAAGTACTCCATGGTCTTTTCGTCCACGGGGAAGAAGCCCATGGTGGCGCCGTATTCGGGTGCCATGTTGGCAATCGTCGCGCGGTCCGGCAGGCTCAGTGTGCGCGTGCCTTCGCCATAAAACTCGACAAACTTGCCCACCACTTTGTGCTTGCGCAAGATCTCGGTCACGGTCAACACCAGGTCGGTAGCGGTCACACCTTCGCGCAGGCGGCCCGTCAGTTCGAAACCTACGACGTCAGGCGTCAAAAAGTACACCGGCTGGCCCAGCATCGCCGCCTCGGCCTCAATGCCGCCGCAGCCCCAGGCCACCACGCCAATGCCGTTGATCATGGTGGTGTGGCTGTCGGTGCCCACCAGCGTGTCGGGGTAATACACGCCATCCGCCGTCTTGTGTACACCGCGCGCTAGGTACTCCAGATTGACCTGGTGCACGATGCCAAAGCCCGGGGGCACTACGCGGAAGGTATCAAACGCCTGCATGCCCCATTTCATGAACTCGTAGCGCTCGCGGTTGCGCTGGAATTCCAGCTTCATGTTCAGGTCCAGCGAATTCTTCTTGCCGTAGTGGTCCACCATCACCGAGTGGTCCACCACCAGGTCCACGGGCACCAGCGGCTCGATGCGCTTGGGGTTCTTGCCCAGCTTGACGGCGACGCTGCGCATGGCGGCGAGATCAGCCAGCAGCGGCACGCCCGTAAAGTCCTGCAGCACCACGCGGGAGACCACGAACGGAATCTCGTTGGTGCGGTGGCCCGTGGGGCTCCAGTTGGCGACCTCGGCCACATGCTCGGCGGTGACCTTCTTGCCATCGCAGTTGCGCAGCACGCTTTCCAGCACGATGCGCATGGACACCGGCAGGCGATGGACATTGGGGAATTGCTTGGCCAGTGCCGGCAGCGAATAGAACTTGCCGGTTTTGCCAGACGCGGTCTTGAAGTTTTTGAGGGTGGACGCAAAGGCGTGGGGCATGGGTTCTCCTCCGGGGGTGTTCAAGGGGTTGCTGGGTCCATTGTGGCGCTATTGCGTGGCAACTGCATGGCACTGGGGCGTACCCTTGCTTGTCGCCTGTGTTATCGACAAGCCGCCACCGCCATGCGTAAATGCCGCCCAAAGTGAACCCAATGTGAGGCACCCCCATGAGCGAGACCACCCACCACCGTATCTGCCCCCTGTGCGAGGCCTGCTGCGGCCTGGAAATCAAAGTGCGCGACCAGCAGATCATCAGCATCCGTGGGGATGACGCCGACGTGCTGAGCCGCGGCTACATCTGTCCCAAGGCCATTGCCCTCAAAGACCTGCACGAAGACCCCGACCGCCTGCGCACCCCGCGCATCAAACGCAACGGCGTGCATGTGGAAGCCTCCTGGGAAGAAGCCTTTGCCGAGATTGAAAAGCGCCTGCCCCCCATCATCGCGGCCCACGGGCGCAACGCTACGGGCGTGGTGGTGGGCAACCCTTCCGCCCACAAGATTGGCCTGCTCACCTACTTTGGAAAGCTGGCGCGCACGCTGGGCACCAAAAACGTGTTCTCCGCCTCCACGCTGGACCAAATGCCCAAGCAGCTGGCCAGCGGCCTGATGTTTGGCCACTGGCTCTCCACCGCCCTGCCCGACATCAGCCGCACCGACCTCATGCTGGTGATAGGCGCCAACCCGCTGGCCAGCAATGGCAGCATGTGGACCGTGCCCGATTTCAAGGGCAAGGCCAAGGCCCTGCAGGCCCGCGGCGGCCAGCTCATCGTGATTGACCCGCGCCGCACCGAGACGGCAGCCGTGGCCGACGCCCACCACTTCATCCGCCCCGGGGCCGATGTGTTTTTGCTGGCCGCGCTGGTGCACAGCGTGTTTGCCGAGCAGCGGGTGACGCTGGGCCGCGTGGCAGAGTGGGTGCAGGGGGTGGACGAGGTATGGGCCGCCGTGGCGCCGTTTTCTGCCGACGCCGTGTCCGAGCGCTGCGGCATGCCGGCCGACACCATCCGGGCCCTGGCCCGCCAGCTGGCCACCACCCCGCGCGCTGCGGTGTACGCGCGCATTGGCACCTGCACGCAGGAGTACGGCACGCTGGCCAGCTGGCTGATGGATGTGCTCAACACCGTGACCGGCCACCTCGACATGGAAGGCGGCATGCTGTTTGCCAAGTCCGCCGCATTTGCCAACAACACGGCCGGCAAACCCGGCGTGGGCAAGGGCGTGACCACCGGCCGCCACCATGCCCGTGTGAGCGGCGCGCCCGAGGTGTATGGCGAGCTGCCGCTGACCTGCATGGCCGAAGAAATTGAAACCCCGGGCGAAGGCCAGCTGCGCGCCCTCATCACCGTGGCGACCAATCCCGTGCTTTCCAGCCCCAACGGGCCGCGCCTATCGGCCGCGCTGGAGTCGTTGGACTTCATGGTCAGCCTGGACATTTACCTCAACGAGACCACGCGCCATGCCGACGTGATCCTGCCCGGCCCTTCGCCGCTGGAAGACTGGCACTACGACGTGGCCTTCCCCCAGCTGTCGTGGCGCAACCATGCGCGCTACAGCCCCCGCGTGCTGCCCCCACCCACGGGTCAGCCCGAGGAATGGCAGACCCTGCTGAAGCTTGCTGCCATCGTCCAGGGTAAAGGCGCGCAGACCGATGCGAATGCACTGGACGATGCCCAGTTTGCCGAGGACGCCAAGCGCCTGTTTGGCGCCCACGCCGACGCCGTCATCGCCGCTACGCAGGGCCTGCGCGGCCCGCAGCGCACGTTGGAAGTGGCGCTGCGCACCGGCCCCTACGGCGATGGCTTTGGCACCAAGCCCGGCGGCCTGACCTTGCAAAAGGTAATGGACGCCAACCCCAGCGGCGGTCTCGATCTGGGCGAACTGCAGCCTCGCATTCCTGAAATGCTGCGCACGCCCAGCGGCAAGGTGGAGCTGGCCCCGCCCGTGTTGCTACAAGATTTGCAGCGCGCTGCGCAGGATTTACGCCGGCCAGCACCCGATCTGGTCATCATCGGCCGGCGGGACGTACGCACCAACAACAGCTGGATGCACAACCTGCCCACGTTGGCCAAGGGCCCGTTCCGCTGTACCGCGTTGGTTCACCCCTTGGATGCCGCACGCCACGGGGTGACTGATGGCGCCATGGCCACGCTGCGCAACGGAGAGCGCAGTGTGCAGGCCCAGGTGCATGTCAGCGACCAGATGATGCCCGGCGTGGTGAGCCTGCCGCACGGCTGGGGTCACAACCTGGCCGGCGCCCAGCTGCGCGTGGCCGCCGAGCGCCCCGGTGCCAACATCAACGCGCTGCTGGACGACCAGCTGCGTGACCCGCTATCGGGCAATGCGGTGCTGGGCGGCGTGGCCATCACGATGGAGGCGGCGTAGGTCACTCAAAAAGCCCCGCCAGCGTGACATACTTAGTGCCATGCGGTGGAAATCTGACTCCCTGTGGGAAGGCCTTGGACTGATTGTTGCCGCGCACGGCGGCTTGCTCATCACCGCCGTGGCTACTGCGCGATGGTTCACTCCCAGCCTGCCAGTGTTGGCCACCGTCGTGGTGGTCAGCTTGGCAAGCCTGTGGACGGGCTTGTGGCTGGTGTACCGGTATTTTCAGCAGCTCAAAGAGTCCTCGCGCCGCTTGAACCTGCTCGCGGAAATGAACGTGCGGGTCAACCGGGAAATCTTGCTGAACGAAGATATCGAGCTGATCTACCGCACAATCCTCAACTACCTGTTCAGTGTTTTCAACACAGCCAGCACCGGCTCGGTACTGATCCTGGGAACCGATGGCTACCTCACCTTCGCCGCATCGCGCGGGTTTACCGAAGAGTTTGTCAGCAAGTTCCACCTGAAGCTGGAAGACTGCTTCCTCTACCAATTGACCGGAGGCGATATCCGGGAAACCCGGCTGATCACCAGCGAAGACTTCCGGCGTATTGAAACCGTTTTCAAGCCGGGACAGTGGGAGTACAAGTCTGTGATCAGCGCACCCCTCTTCATTGGCGAGCGCCTGTTTGGAATCCTGAATCTCGACTCTGCAGTGTCGGACACCTACAACGCGCAGGACGTGCTGATCGTGGAGCAGTTCAGGACGCAAATCGAGATTGGGCTGCTCGCCCGCGAACGCTACACCGCCAATATCAAGCGTTACCAAGTGGACGCCCTGACGGGCTTGTTCACGCGCCGCTACTTTGAAGACCTGCTCAAGGTGTCGCTGGACCGGGCGCAGCGCCAGAAGGAGTCGTTTGTGGTAGCGCTGTTTGATGTGGACAACCTCAAAGATATCAACGACACCCTGGGCCATCTGGCGGGTGACCAGTTATTGCTGGCCATTGCCAATGAACTGCGCGCGTCGTGCCGCTACTCGGACATCATTGCACGGCTGGGCGGCGATGAATTCATCGCGTGCTACTTTCAAAGCGAGATACCGGTGATGGAAAAAGCCATTGCCGGCATCCGCGCCAAGCTGCGCGCCAAACCCACGCGGCTGGGTGACGGGGACTACCGGCTTTCCTTCAGCTATGGGCTTGCCACCTTTCCAGAAGACGGCACCAACCAGGACGCCTTGATTGCGGCGGCCGACAAGCGCCTCTACGCCATGAAGACGGCCGAAAAGTAGCCGGAGGAAAACCGCGCAGGGCGGCTCTCAGACCAGCGACTGGGGCCGCTCAATCATGTGCTGGTAGACCATGCTTTGCAGCAGCATCTGGTCGTTGGGGTCCAGATCTATGAACTGCAGGCCAAAGTGCGCCAGCGAGGTACCGCTTTGTTTGAGTGTCTCGTCGTCAAAGACGGTGCGGACGATGGCGTTGATCGACAGCTCGGCTTCGATGTTGTGCAGCTTGAGCTTGAAGCCGAGTTGAATGGTGTCCCCGGTTTCGGCCATGGCGCGCCGCCCGTCCAGCAGGGCCCCGTTGGCACTCAGGTTGGAGATCACGGCCGTGTGCTCGGCCACCTCACCATGCGCGGTGCGCACTTTCACGATGATCTTGGTTTTAACGCGCACTGCCTTGCGGATCACGGTGCCCTGAATCTTCTTGGGGAAAGAGATATGCAGGTAGCCATACGGCAGCTTGCAGACCCGCTGCACGTCGCAGGCAAAGCCAAACGCGTTCTGGCCAGAGAACACCCGCATGATCAACTGGTCACTCGGCATGAGCTGCAGCGGCGCACCGCCTGCAGTGGCCGGCGCCGTGATCAGCAAGCTCTGCTCGGGCAAGTAGCCAATCAAGCGCACGGGGCTGCGCTCAGTGGACACTTTGGCGGGAGGCTGTACCTGCAGCCGGTCCCCCACCTTGAGGTTCATGGCTTCGAACGGAAACGTCTCCTGGGCGGTGTTGCTGCCGGAATCGTTGCTGGCCTGCGTCTCATCGCGTTGGTCAGACGCGGTGTCTGCCTCCCTATCGCGGGACTCCACTTGTAAGCTGTTCATCGTGGGGGGTTGTGGTTCAGTCGCGCAGGTACTGCTCTACGGCCTCTTTGGCTTGTGCCATATCCGAAAAAAAACGCGTGCCCTGCGGGGCAGCTTTTGGCATATGGCTGGGGGGAGCCCACAGCCGCTCGCCCACCCAACTGGCAGCCACGCCACCGATGTCCTTGACTTTGAGGGTGCACACCGGAACATCGTCCAGCAGTGCCGTGCACAAAGAGGGCGAATCTTGCCAAGTGATGTGAGCCATAGCCGCCCGGGGTCTGTATTGTTGGAAACCAATTCTATGACGGCCCATCCGGAAAAAGTGGCACATTGCCGCGGTGGTGGTCGGCCATTACCATCTCCCCCCATGAAAAAAGCGATCCTCTCCCTACTCGCCCTGATACTTCTTGCCGCTCTGGGTGGTGCCTATTGGTTGCATGGCAACCTGGACCACCTGGTCAAGAGCGCGATTGGCAGCTACGGAAGCGCGATGACAGGAGCCAAGGTGCAGGTGGAGAAGGTGGACATCCACCCCACGGACGGCCGGGGTGTGCTCAACGGCTTGCAGATCGGCAACCCTGCGGGCTTCAAGTCGCCCTATGCGCTGAAGGTGGGCACGGTGGAGCTGGAGGTGGAACTGTCCTCACTGACGCAGGACGTCGTGGTGATCAAGAAGATTGCCGTGGTATCGCCGGACGTGATCTACGAGAAGGGCGATGCAATGACCAACTTCGATGCGATTCAGAAGAACATCGCCAAGTACCTGGGGCCTGCGTCCAAGGACTCCAAAGGCAAAAAACTCATCGTGAACGAATTCATCATCCGCAGCGCCAAGGCCCACGCCACCGCGCCGTTTGTGGGCGACAAGACCGTAGATGCCGAGCTGCCCGACTTGCACCTGCGCGACCTGGGCAAGGCACAGGGTGGCCTGACACCCGGCGAGCTGGGCCAGGAAGTCACCAACGCACTGGAGCAACGGCTGATGGCCTCGCTGAGTTTTGACCGGCTGCTGAAGTCCATTGGCAGTGCGCTAGAGAAAACCGGCAAGACCATCGAGGGTTGGTTCAAGTAGCGCTCTTGCCCCACCACACCTTTACAGTGAAATAGGCCGCCAGCCCCCGCCAAATATGCATAAGCAGCTCCTGAAAAAGGAGCAAATCAGCGCAAGGTGGTTGACCATTTTGGAGCCAGCCCATGCAGGTAGGCGTCCAGCGTGGCCTGCCCCACGGCCTCCAGGTCGAAGGCATCAGGCGACAGCAGCCAGTTGAACTTGAGCCCGCCGATCAATGCAAACAGGCCCAACGTAGCGCTGCGCAAGTCCATGTCACCGCGGACCTGCCCTTTGTCGCGTGCCAGTTGCATCAGGCGATGCATGTCGTCGATGCATTCGTTGCGCCCGGCAATGTGACGCTCGCGCATGCTTTGCAACTCGTCCACATACTCCACCTTCTGGGTGGCGATCTCGAACACACGGCGCACCTGCTCGTCGTGGGCAATCTGGTGGAGCGCCGATGCCGTGTTGCGGCGAATCTTGTCCAGCGGCTGCTCTTCGTCGGCAGGCTCCATCTCCGTCATGCGCGCCATCATGGGCAGGGTCACGCGCTCCATCATGGCGTGGAACAGCTCGCCCTTGTTCTCGAAGTGCCAGTAAATCGCGCCCCGGGTCACGCCCGCGGCCTGGGCGATCTCCTGCAACGTGGTGCGCGACACCCCACGCTGGTGAAACACGCGTTCAGCGGCATCCAGAATCTGCTCGCGGGTGGCGAGCGCGTCTTCCTTGGTTTTGCGGGCCATGGTTTACAACGGTTTCACAAAAAGTTCAAACATACATTCAGGCATGTATGTATACTAATCCAAATTGCTGCATTTGCAAAGACCGTTTGCCGGGTGTTTGCCCTAGGTCAACAATGCGGCAACCCCCTTCCGCTTTCCGATCCATTTTTGTAACAAAGGGATTCCTATGTCTCCGTTCCGCCAGACCGTGGGTTTTGCACCCGCCACCCTGTCTTTGGGCCGCTTTGCCCTGCTCTCGATTCCCCTGGCTGTGGCATTGGTCGCCTGCGGCGCCAAGGACGGCGCCGCCGGTGCCGGCGGCCCTGGCGGCGGCATGCCCCCGGCCGAGGTAGGTGTAGTCACCGTGGCGCCCCAATCGGTCGCCCTGCAGTCCGAATTGCCCGGTCGCGTGAGTGCCGCCCGCATCGCGCAGGTCCGCGCCCGTGTCAACGGGGTGGTGCTGCAACGCCTGTTCCGCGAAGGCAGTGAGGTCAAGGCTGGCCAGGTGCTGTACCAGATCGACGCCGCGCCCTACCGCGCCGCACTGGAGAGCGCCCAGGCCAGCGTGGCCAAGGCCCAGGCCAACCTGGCCCAAGCCACGGCCCAGGTCGAACGCAATAAACCGCTGATGGAAGCCAACGCCATCAGCAAGCAGGAATACACCACCCTGGTTACCACGCAGCGCCAGGCCGAAGCCGACCTGGGCACGGCCAAAGCCGCCGTTGAGACCGCCCGCATCAGCCTGGCCTATGCCACGGTGACCGCGCCCATCTCCGGTCGCATCGGCCAATCGTTGGTGACCGAAGGCGCGCTAGTCAGTGCCACCGAAGCCACCCAGCTGGCCACCATCCAGCAAACCGCCTCGGTGTATGTGAACTTCACCCAGAGCAGCACCGACGTACTGCGCCTGCGCAATGCGATTGCCAGCAAGCAGCTGCGCGCCGCAGGCGACGGCTCCGTGCCAGTACGCATTGTTCTGGAAGACGGCAGCGAGTTGCCCAAGCCCGGCAAGCTGCTGTTCAGTGACCTGACGGTGGATGCCACCAGCGGCCAGATCACGCTGCGTGCCGAAGTGCCCAATGCCGACGGTCTGCTGTTGCCCGGCCAGTACGTGCGCGTGCGCCTGTCGCAGGCGGAGCTGCCCTCGGGCATCCTGCTACCCCAGCAAGCCGTGACCCGCACCAACCAGGGCGACACCGTGCTGGTGGTGGGTGAAGGCGGCAAGCCCGGCCCCCGCCCCGTAAAGGTCGGCAACGCCCAGGACAACCAGTGGGTGATCCTGGACGGCCTGAAAGAAGGCGACCAGGTGATCGTGGATGGCTTTCAGAAAATGATGGTGCCAGGTGCGCCGGTCAAACCCGTGCCATGGACTGGCGGTGCGCCGGCCACTGCGGCCCCGGGTGCCGCTGCATCTGCCCCCGCCGCTGCGGCTTCCGCAGCCAAGTAAACCGACGAGGCATCTCTCATGGCCCAGTTTTTTATCGACCGCCCCATCTTTGCGTGGGTGATAGCGCTTTTCATCCTGGTGATGGGCGGCGTTGCCATCACGCAACTCCCCATCTCCCAATACCCACCGGTGGCACCTCCGTCCATCGTGATCAATGCGGCCTACCCCGGTGCATCCGCCCAGACGCTGGAGGACAGCGTGCTGTCCGTGATCGAACGGGAAATGAACGGCTCGCCCGGCCTGATCTACATGGAATCGGTGGCGCAAGCCGACGGCTCCGGCAGCATCACGTTGAGCTTCGAGACCGGCACCAACCCCGACCTGGCCCAGGTCGACGTGCAGAACCGCCTGTCGCGCGCCAGCCCGCGCCTGCCCGCTGCGGTGACGCAGCAGGGTGTGCGCGTGGACAAGTCGCGCTCCAACTTCCTGCTGTTCACCATGCTGTCCTCGGACAACCCGGACATCGACCCGATTGCACTGGGCGACTACGCCTCACGCAACGTGGTGCCGGAAATCCAGCGCCTGCCCGGCATTGGCCAGGCCCAGCTGTTCGGTACCGAGCGCGCCATGCGCATCTGGATTGACCCGGCCAAGCTGGCCAGCTTCAACCTGTCGGCCGCCGACGTCAGCGCCGCCATCAAGGCACAGAATGCCCAGGTGTCCTCCGGCGCCATTGGCGACCTGCCCAACATCACGGGCCAGAGCATTGCCGCCACCGTGGTGGTGAATGGCCAGCTCAGCAGCGTGGCGCAGTTCGGCAACATTGCCCTGCGCTCCAATGCCGATGGCTCGGCTGTGCGCCTGAAGGATGTGGCCCGCATCGAACTCGGTGCCCAGGGCTACGCCACCTCGGCACGCCTGAACGGCAAGCCTGCCGTGGGTATCGGCGTGCAGCTGTCCCCCAGCGGCAACGCCATGGCCGCGGCCAAGGCGGTGCGCGAGCGCATGGAGCAGCTGCAGCCCTACTTCCCCACGGGCGTGAAGTGGACCATTCCCTACGACAGTTCGCGCTTCGTGAAGATCTCCATCTCGCAAGTGGCCGAAACACTGGTCGAGGCCGTGGTGCTGGTGTTCCTGGTGATGTTCCTGTTCCTGCAAAACTGGCGCTACACCATCATCCCCACCATCGTGGTGCCCATTGCACTGCTGGGAACCTTTGCCACACTGCTGGCACTGGGCATGTCCATCAACGTGCTGACCATGTTCGGCATGGTGCTGGTGATCGGTATTGTGGTGGACGACGCCATCGTGGTGGTGGAGAACGTCGAGCGCATCATGAGCGAGGAAGGCCTGCCACCACTGCAGGCCACCAAGAAAGCCATGGGCCAGATCTCGGGCGCCATCATCGGGGTGACCGTGGTGCTGGTGGCCGTGTTCGTGCCGCTGGCGTTCTTCTCCGGCTCGGTGGGCAACATCTACCGCCAGTTCTCGGCGGTGATGGTTAGCTCCATCGGCTTCTCGGCCTTCATGGCGCTGTCGCTCACGCCCGCGCTGTGCGCCACGCTGCTCAAACCCGTGGAGGCTGGCCATGCACATGCCAAGACCGGCTTTTTCGGCTGGTTCAACCGCGGCTTCAGCAGTACCGCCAAAGGTTATGAAAGCTTTGTTGGTCGCCTGCTCAAAAAGGCCGGCCGTTACCTGGTGATCTACGCGGCCATCATCGCCGCCGTGGCCGTGGTCTACCTGCGCCTGCCCACGTCCTTCCTGCCCGGCGAAGACCAGGGCAACATCATCGTGAACGTGCAACTGCCCCCAGGCGCCACGCAGCAGCGCACGCTGAGCGTGATGCAGCAGGTGGAAGGCTTCATCCTCAAGCAGCCTGAAGTGCAAAGCATGGTGGGCGTGTTGGGCTTCAGCTTCTCGGGTCAAGGACAAAACGCGGCGCTGGCCTTCGTGACGCTGAAAGACTGGGCAGACCGCCCAGGCCCCGAGCATTCGGCACAGGCGCTGGCAGGCCGTGCGTTTGGCGCGCTCATGGGCATCCGTGATGCGTTCATATTCCCGCTGAGCCCGCCCCCCATCCCGGAACTGGGCAATGCCACGGGCTTCACCTTCCGCCTGCAGGACCGCGGCGGCAAAGGCCACGATGCGCTCATCGACGCACGCAACCAGCTGCTGGGCATGGCGTCCAAGAGCACGGTGCTCACCCAGGTGCGCCCTGACGGCCTGGAAGACGCACCGCAGCTGCAGATTGACATTGACCGTGACAAGGCCAGTGCCCTGGGCGTGAGCTTTGATTCGATCAACAGCACCATCTCCACGGCGCTGGGTTCGGCCTATATCAACGACTTCCCGAACCAGGGCCGCCTGCAACGTGTGGTGGTGCAAGCCGACTCCACCGCCCGCATGCAGCCCGAGGACATCCTGAAGTTCAATGCCAGCAACGCACAGGGCAAGCCCGTGCCACTGTCGGCCTTTGCCAGCACCCGCTGGATCAAGGGCGCCATGCAGACCGTGCGCTACAACGGCTACCCCGCGGTGCGCATCAGCGGCGCTGCAGCGCCTGGTTTCAGCACGGGCGCGGCCATGGCCGAGATGGAGAAACTCGCCGGGCAACTGCCGGCCGGCTTTGGCTTTGAGTGGACGGGCCAGTCTCGCCAGGAAAAACTGGCAGGCTCGCAGGCCACGGTGCTCTATGGCTTCGCCATCCTGGCCGTGTTCCTGTGTCTGGCTGCGCTGTACGAGAGCTGGTCCATTCCGCTGGCGGTGATTCTGGTGGTGCCGCTGGGCGTGCTGGGCGTGCTGCTGGCCACCTTGCTGCGCGGCTATGCCAACGACGTGTACTTCCAGGTGGGTTTGATCACCATCATCGGCCTGTCCGCCAAGAACGCGATTCTGATCATTGAATTTGCCAAGGACCTGCAGGCCCAGGGCAAGGGACTGATCGAATCGGCGTTGGCCGCGGCACACCTGCGCTTCCGCCCCATCGTCATGACCTCCATGGCCTTCATGCTGGGCGTGTTGCCTCTGGCGATTGCCAGCGGCGCGGGCTCGGCCAGCCAGCGTGCCATTGGCACCGGCGTGATGGGTGGCATGGTGGTGGGAACTTTCCTGGCCGTGTTCTTTGTGCCCATCTTCTTTGTGGTGGTGCGCGGCATTTTCAAAGGCAGCGAGCGCCAGCACCAGTTTGACGCCGCCCACGGACACCACATCGGAGTTGAATCCCATGAGTAAGCATTTCTCCCCCAGCCGCCCTGCCCTGCGCCTGGCCACACTGTCTGCCGCACTGTGGCTGGCGGGCTGCAGCTTCATTCCCACCTTCCAGCGCCCTGCGGCGCCGGTGGCGGCGAGCTTCCCGGCCGTGAAGGCCGAGACTGCAGCCGAGGCGTCGGCGCGCACCGCAGCCGACATCGAATGGCAAACCTTCTTTCAGGATGCGCGCCTCAAGCGCCTGATCGAGCTGGCCCTGCAGAACAACCGCGATCTGCGCGTCGCAGTGCTCAACATCGACCAGACCCGCGCCAAGCTGCAGGTGGCCCGTGCCGACGAGCTGCCCACCGTGAACGCGGGCATCAACGGCAGCCGCGGCCCCGCGTCCAACGGCGCGGTGGTGAGCAGCTACACCGCAGGCCTGAGCGTCACCGCGTATGAGCTGGACTTTTTCGGCCGCGTGCGGGCATTGAGCCAGGCCGCCCAGGCCCAGCTGCTGGGCACTGAAGAGGCGCGCAAGACGGTGCAGATCAGCTTGATCGCCTCGGTGGCCAATACCTACCTGAACCTGCTGGCCGATGATGAACTGCTGCGCAGCACGCGCGAGACGCTGAAGACGCGCCAGGACTCCCTGCGCCTGATGCAGCTGAAGTTTGACAACGAAGCCGCCTCCAAGCTGGACCTGAGCAGCTCGCAGTCGCTGCTGGAAGGCGCCAAGGCCTCGCTGGCCCAGCTGACCCGCCAGCGCGCGCAGGACGAGAACGCCTTGGTGCTGCTGATCGGCCAGCCGCTGCCCACGGACCTGCCGGCCGGGCTGGACATGGCGCAGCAAGGCCTGGTGGCTGACCTGCCCGCCGGTGTGCCCTCAGAACTGCTGACCCGCCGCCCCGATGTGCGCCAGGCCGAGCAAAACCTGCTGTCCCTGAACGCCAACATCGGCGCTGCGCGCGCCGCCTTCTTCCCGCGCATCACGCTGACCGCCAGCGCGGGTGTGGCCAGCAACGACCTGGAGCAGCTGTTCAGCAACGGCACGTCGGTCTGGACCTTTGTGCCCCAGCTGCTGGTCCCCATCTTTGATGCGGGCCGCAACAAGGCCAATCTGGAAGCCGCCAAGGTGAACAAGGAAATTGCCGTGGCGCAGTACGAGAAGGCCATCCAGACCGGCTTCAAGGAAGTGGCCGACGCCCTGGCCGGCCGCGCCACGCTGGGCGACCAGCTGCAGGCGCAGACTGCGCAGTTGGAAGCTGAAAAGACCCGCATGGACCTGACTGATCTGCGCTTCAAGAACGGCGCCGCCAACTCGTTTGACGTGCTGGACGCCCAGCGCTCGTTGTTCACCGCGCAGCAGGCGGTGGTGCAAGTGCAGTTGCAGCAACTGCAAAACCTGGTCACCCTGTACAAGGTGCTGGGCGGCGGTTGGACGGAGCCGCCGGCGCAACAGAAAACGGCGCAGCAGTAACCCCCAAAACCGGCGCAAGCGCCGGTTTTTTATTGGGGCGAATTTTGCCAACTAGTCCACATTTCCGAGTGACGATTAGCCCCTTTGGACTATGCGGGCACAGCGCATTGCCCGATAAACTCCTTCGTAACATTTGGCTACATTTTCAAGGTTTTGCACATGCGTCATCCGTGGACTTTCACCATTGCCCTTGGGGCCGCCCTGCTGGGCGCGTCATGGAGTTCCCACGCCGCGTTAACCGCAGATCAGGCGTTGCAGCAGTTCAACCTGGTGGTACTGGGGAATGCGCAGTCGTACTCGCACGTCGATGGTCGGACCTTCGTTGGGGGCAACCTGAGCGGTGGCGACTACGCGCAACACGCCAACCAAGTCCCAGCCTCCAGCTTTGCCGGGCTCACGGTCTTGGGCAACGTCGCTGGAGTCAACGTCAATGGCTTGGGCGCCTATGTGGGCGGCAATCTGTCATCTGCCAATATCAACAGTGGCGCCGCGCGCGTGGCGGGCAACGCCAGCAACACCAACTTCAATGGCGGCGGCCCCACAGCCGTAGGTGGCATCACATCGGGCGTCAACTTCAACAGCGGCCGCCTGACAGGCACCAACGCCACCAGCGCACTTGCAGACGCTGCAGCCAACGCGGCTTCCGTGAATTTCAGCACCCTGTTCAACCAGACCTCCAGTTCTCTGAGCACCTTGGCCAACACCAGCAGCGTGGTGTTCTCCGGCAACAAGGCCACGTTCAACGCAGTGGCCAACCACGGCGTAGCCGTGTTCGACATCACCGCCATTGATGACGCAGTGTTCAGCAAAGGTGAATATGCGTTCAACCTGAATGGCGCAACCACGGTCATCTTCAACAGCGACAACACCAACATCCATATCTCGGCCAACTTCCTGGGCGGCTCCGCCCAGACTTATGGCCAGAACTTCGTCTGGAATTTCTACAACGCTACGGACGTGACCCTGGGCAGCCAGTTCGGCGGCAGCATTCTGGCCACCAAAGCGAAGGTCACCAACTACAACAACATCGAAGGCACACTGGTGGCCAGCAGCCTGGATCAGCGTGGCGAGATCCATCTGCAACCCTTTGCGGGCCACATCCCGATAACGCCCGTGCCAGAGCCAGAAACCTACGCGATGTTGATTGCCGGGCTGGGTCTGTTGGCCGCCAAACGCTACACGCGCCACCGCCGCTAACCTGCTGCATCGGATTTCAGCAAAAGCGGGCGGGCTGAAGAACCCAGAGAAATTTTTGAAGAAATAGGGCGCTAGCCCCCGTGGATATTGCGCGAACAGCTCCTAATTCAGGAGCTGTTTTTTTGGTGCCTGGCCGGCTCAGCCCAGATGGGTATGGCGTTCGGGCTTGGCTTCCGTCTCCATGGAGGCCAGGCCCTGCATGATTCCGCAGGCGTCGACCGCCTGCTCAGAGACGCAGCGCTGCCGAAGCGTGCCCAACTGCTTTTTGAGATGCGTGAGCTCACGGATACGCTCGTTCACATGGGCGATGTGCTGGTCGAATACCGCGTTGATGGCGCCACAGCCTTCTGCGGGTTGGTCCGCCAGATTGAGCAGCGTGTGAATCTCTTCCTGGCTCATGTCGAGTGCGCGGCAGTTGCGGATGAAACGCAGGCGTTCCACGTGTTCAGGCCCATAAACCCGAAAATTCCCCGTCGTGCGCGCCGGCTCGGGCAGCAGGCCGGCCTTCTCGTAATAGCGCACCGTTTCCACCGTGCACTGGGCCACCTGGGCCAATTCACCGATTTTCATGACGGCCTCCAGAAATGTCTTGACTCTATAGTAACTTCAGGTTGTGTAATGGGTGCAACCTCACTGGAAAGCCCCCATGCCTGACGCCCATTCACACGATTCCCATGGCCACGCGCATGACCATGGTCATGACCACTCGCACCCTCACGCGCATGGCGGTGATGCCTGCTGTGGCGCCACGGAATCGCGTACGGTCCAGCCCTTGGCCCCATTGGGTCAGGCAGCCGCGGGCGCGGATGGGGTTCAGACCCCTATACGCATCATGCAAATGGACTGCCCGACCGAAGAAGGCCTGCTGCGCAAGAAGCTGGGCGGCATGCCAGGTGTGACAGGGCTGGAGTTCAACCTGATGCAGCGGGTGCTGACGGTGACCCATGCCCCCAAGGAGATCGAACCGATTCTGGCCGCCGTGCGCGCGCTGGGCTTCACGCCCGAGTTGGCCGGCAGCACCTCGGCGCAGGAGGCCCCCACGCCCGAACCCGCCAAACCCTGGTGGCCTTTGGCGCTGGCCGGGGTCGCGGCCCTGGCCTCGGAGGCGGTGGAGTGGACCGGCTTGCCCACCTGGATGGCGGCGGCGCTGGCGCTGATCGCGGTCTTCACCTGCGGCATCACCACCTATAAAAAAGGCTGGATTGCCATTCGCAACCGCAACCTGAATATCAATGCCTTGATGAGCATCGCGGTGACAGGTGCGCTTCTCTTGGGGCAATGGCCCGAAGCGGCGATGGTGATGGTGCTGTTCACGATTGCAGAACTGATCGAGGCCAAGTCGTTGGACCGGGCGCGCAACGCCATCCGCGGCCTGATGCAGCTCGCGCCCGAACGCGCCACCGTACAGCAGGTAGATGGACGCTGGCAGGATGTTGCCGCCCAATCGGTGGCCGTGGGCATGCGGGTTCGGATCAAGCCCGGCGAACGTATCGCGCTGGATGGCACCGTTGTCAGTGGCCGGTCCACGGTCAACCAAGCCCCCATTACCGGGGAAAGCCTGCCAGTGGAAAAAGCCGAGGGGGACCCAGTGTTTGCCGGCACCATCAACGCGTCCGGCTCCTTCGAATTCAGCGTCACTGCAGCCGCCGACGACAGCACGTTGGCGCGCATCATCCACGCGGTGGAAGAAGCGCAAGGCGCGCGTGCGCCCACACAGCGCTTTGTTGACCAATTTGCGCGCGTCTACACCCCGGTGGTGTTTGCCATTGCCTTGGCAGTGGCCATCTTGCCGCCACTGCTGGTGGGTGGCGATTGGCTCAGCTGGATTTACAAAGCCTTGGTGTTGCTGGTGATTGCCTGCCCGTGTGCCTTGGTCATCTCCACGCCGGTGACCATCGTCAGCGGGCTGGCGGCTGCGGCACGCCAGGGCATTCTGGTGAAAGGCGGCGTCTATCTGGAAGAGGGGCGCAAGCTGAAATGGCTGGCACTCGACAAGACAGGCACCATCACGCACGGCAAGCCCGCGCAGACGGATTTTGTGGTGCTCGGCGGGGTGGAAGCGACGGAAGTGCGCAGTCTGGCGGCGAGCCTGGCGGGTCGCTCGGACCACCCCGTATCCAAAGCACTGACGGAAGCCGCCCGACGCGATGGCGTGGCGTTACGCAGTGTGGAAGCGTTTGAAGCCCTGCCCGGCCGCGGCACCCAAGGCGTCATCGACGGGAAGCTGTTCTATTTGGGCAATCACCGCCTCATCCACGAACAAGGCCGTTGCTCCGATGCGCTGGAAGCCCGTTTGTCAGCCTTGGAAGAACAAGGAAAGACCGTCATATTGCTGGCAGACGAACAGACCGTGCATGCCATGTTTGCGGTGGCCGACACTGTCAAGGAGAGCAGCCAGCAAGCCGTTGCCGAACTGCACGCTCTGGGCATTCAGACGGTCATGCTGACCGGCGACAACGCCCATACGGCCCGAGCCATTGCTGCACAGGTGGGTATCGACGAGGCACGTGGCGACTTGTTGCCCGAAGACAAGCTCAAGGTGATCGAAAGAAAAATCGCTCAGGGTGGCGCCGTGGGCATGGTTGGCGACGGCATCAACGATGCCCCTGCGTTGGCACGCGCAGATATTGGGTTTGCGATGGGCGCTGCGGGCACGGGCACAGCCATTGAAACCGCCGACGTGGCCCTGATGAACGATGACCTGCGCAAGCTGCCCCGGTTTGTACGCCTGTCACGCAGCACCCATGCCCTGCTGGTGCAAAACATGGTGCTGGCCTTGGGCATCAAGGCCGTATTTTTGGCCTTGACACTGGTGGGCACGGGCACCATGTGGATGGCGGTTTTTGCGGACGTCGGAGCCAGCCTGCTGGTGGTCGGCAACGGGTTGCGCCTGCTGCGCAAGTAGCAGGCCGCTTACTCCACCCGTGCAATGCCCGTGGGCTTGAAGCCCAGATCCGCCGCCTTGCCCTTGCGACCGCGTGCGGCGCGCGCATTGTTCAGACTGCGGATTTCCAGCGTCTCGTCGCGCTCCTTGCCACCGCGGCCAATGCCGTCAATGCGGATGCTGCGCGTGTAGGCCGCGGCACCGGCCAAGGTGTCCTTGGCTTCCAGGTCGATCAGCATCAGGCCGCGGCCGCCCTTCTCCATGGTCTTGAGTTCCGTGATCTCAAATGTGAGGATGCGGCCCAGCGTGGATGCGCAGGCCACATGGGTGGCGGGTGCCACCACCGCGGCAGCGGTACCCGCCACGGTGACCTTGCCTTGCGCACCGGCCACCAAGGATGGTGCGCACAGGGTTTCGCCCTCACCCACGCCCACAAAGGCCTTGCCGGCCTTCTGGCGCGAAACCATGTTGTCCACACTGGCGATGAAGCCGTAGCCACCTGAGCTGGACAACAGCAGCGTAGCCGCAGCGGGTCCGGCAAAGTAATGCAGGATTTGCGTGCCGCTTTCCAGTTCGATGAGCGTGGTGACGGGCTGGCCGTCACCACGGCCGCCCGGCAGCAGCGACACGGCCACCGAGTAGATACGCCCGTTGGAACCAAACACCAGGAGCGTATCGACACTGCGGCATTCAAACGTGCCGTAGAGGCCGTCACCGGCCTTGAACGCGAAGGTGGAGGCCTCATGGCCATGGCCCGTGCGTGCACGTACCCAGCCTTTTTCAGACACCACAACCGTGACGGGCTCGTCCACCACCTTGACTTCGGCCACGGCCTTTTTCTCGGCCTGGATGAGGGTGCGGCGTGCGTCGGCAAACACCTTGACGTCGGCCTCTATCTCTTTCACCATGAGGCGGCGCAGTGCCGCAGGACTGCCCAGAATTTCTTCCAGCTTGCCTTGTTCGGTACGCAACTCGGACAGCTCCTGCTCGATCTTGATGGCTTCGAGCCGCGCGAGTTGGCGCAGGCGGATTTCCAGGATGTCTTCGGCCTGACGGTCACTGAGTTTGAAGCGCTCAATCAATGCGGCCTTGGGCTCGTCCGACTGGCGAATGATGGCAATCACTTCGTCAATGTTCAGCAGAACGGTCTGGCGGCCTTCCAAAATATGGATGCGGTCCAGTACCTTGCCCAAGCGGTGGCGACTGCGCTTCTCGATGGTGGTCTGGCGGAAGCTGATCCATTCGTTGAGCATCTGGCGCAGCGACTTCTGCGTCGGCTTGCCATCCAGCCCCACCATGGTGAGGTTGATGGGCGAAGAAGTTTCCAGGCTGGTGTGCGCCAGGAGCGCGGTGATCAACTCCTGCTGTTCGATGCGGCTGGTCTTGGGCTCGAACACCAGGCGCACCATGGCGTCCTTGTTCGATTCGTCGCGCACTACGTCGAGCACGCTGAGGATGCTGGCTTTCAGCTGCGTTTGCTCCTGGCTCAGCGCCTTCTTGCCGGCCTTGACCTTGGGGTTGGTCAGCTCTTCGATTTCTTCCAGCACGCGCTGGCTGCTCACACCGGGCGGCAGCTCGGTCACCACCAGTTGCCACTGGCCACGGGCCAGGTCTTCAATCTTCCAGCGCGCACGCACCTTGAGTGAACCGCGACCGGTGCGGTAGGCATCGGCAATATCTTGCGCCGGGCTGATGATCTGGCCGCCACCAGGGAAATCGGGGCCGGGGATCAGCGTGTACAGATCGGCATCCGACAACGCGGGAGTCTTGATCAACGCCACACAGGCATCGGCAATCTCGCGCAGGTTGTGGCTGGGAATTTCGGTGGCCAGGCCGACTGCGATGCCGCTGGCGCCGTTGAGCAAGCTGAACGGCAGACGCGCGGGCAGCTGACAAGGCTCTTCAGTCGAACCGTCGTAGTTGGGCTGGAAGTCCACGGTGCCCTGGTCGATTTCTTCGAGCAGCAGCGTGGTGATCTTGGCCAGGCGCGCCTCGGTGTAACGCATAGCTGCGGCGCCGTCACCATCACGGCTGCCGAAATTACCTTGGCCATCGACCAGCGGGTAGCGCTGCGAAAAATCCTGTGCCATGCGTACCAGCGCGTCGTAGGCGGACTGGTCGCCGTGGGGGTGGAAGCGGCCCAGCACATCGCCTACCACGCGCGCGCTTTTGACCGGCTTGGCACCGGCGTTGCCATTGGCACCGCCAAAACCCAAGCCCATGCGCGACATGCTGTACAGAATGCGGCGCTGCACGGGCTTCAAGCCATCGCACACATCGGGCAACGCGCGGCCCTTGACCACAGAGAGTGCGTATTCGAGGTAGGCGCGCTGGGCGTAGGTGGCCAGGTTCAGTTCGCTGTCATCGCCGGGGGCGGCGGGTTCGGGGATCAGATCAAGCGTGGTTTGGTCAGTCATGTTTCGTCAGTCAGCTATTCGGGTATCGGACGCGGGCAGGCGCTGCAGAGGCGCCACCATGTTGCCGCGGCCAACGGCGCCGCCCAGGGCGACACCCTGTGCGCCGGGCGATTTCAAAATATAGGGATCACGGGCGCCGGCCAGTACATAGCCTTCGCCGTAGGTGGCTTTCACGCGGCCACCGGGTGTCTTACTCACCTGGGCCACGGGCAGGGGTTTGAGCGCGGTGTACAGCTCGCCCACGGTGGCCACGTAGTTCTGGGTTTCCTTGAAGTTGGGCACCTTGTTGCCCGCGCGCTGAACCGCGCCTTCGCCGGCGTTGTACGAAGCCAGCGCCAGATCCAGCTTGCCGGGGAACATGTCGATCAGCAGCCGCAGGTAACGCGCGCCCAGGTTGATATTGGTCTTGGGGTCGGTCAGCTTGGACTCCACCGAGCGCCGGCGGTCGCCATCCACGCCAAAGCGGCGCGCAGTGTCCGGCATCACCTGCATGAGACCCACGGCGCCCTTGGGCGACACGGCGTCGGCGTCAAAGCCGGATTCGGTGGCCACCAGGGCCTGCAGCAGCTCGTAGTCGACACGGTAGCGCGCCGCCGCGTCCTTGAGCAGTGGCTGGATCTTGCGGTAGCGCGGGGACGATTCAAAAAAATCGGCCAGCTTGGGGTTGAGCCCGGGTGCGGCGGGGGCCGCAGGCTCGGCCACACCGGGCACAGCAGGCTGGACGGGCGCCCGATAAAACAGGCTGTAGCGGGCGTCCATTTGCTCGGCAGCAAAGTGGCTGTGTCCCTGCTCATCCACCCATACCCACACGTCTGCCTGGGCATAAAATGAGGCCATAGCCCCCATCAACAGTGCGCAAGCAGCTATTCTTTTCATAGCAATCAGACGTCGATCTCCACCGAATCGCCATGCAGCTCCATGAGCTCACGCCGTGCTGCAGCCTCGCCCTTGCCCATGAGCTTGGTAATCAACGACTCCGTGGCGCCAAAGTCGATGGCGCCCAGCGTCACTGGCAGCAGACGGCGGGTATCGGGGTTGAGCGTGGTGTCCCACAGCTGCTCGGCGTTCATCTCACCCAGGCCCTTGAAGCGGCTGATGCTCCATGCGCCCTCGCGCACCCCTTCCTTGCGCAACTTGTCCAAGATGGCGGTGAGTTCACCTTCGTCCAGCGCATAGGCCTTGCTCGCGGGCTTTTTGCCGCGCGCCGGCGCGTCCACACGGAACAGCGGCGGGCGTGCCACGAACACATGACCCGTCTCGATGAGCTTGGGGAAATGGCGGAAGAACAGGGTCAGCAGCAGCACCTGGATGTGCGAGCCGTCGACGTCCGCATCGGACAGGATGCAGACCTTGCCGTAGCGCAGGCCGCTCAGGTCCGGTGTGTCGTTGGGGCCATGCGGGTCGACGCCAATAGCGACCGAGATGTCGTGGATTTCAGTATTCGCAAACAGGCGGTCGCGGTCCACCTCCCAAGTGTTGAGCACCTTGCCGCGCAGGGGCAGGATGGCCTGGTTTTCCTTGTCGCGCCCCATCTTGGCGCTGCCGCCGGCGGAGTCACCCTCGACCAGAAACACTTCGTTGTAGGCAATGTCGCGGCTCTCACAGTCGGTGAGCTTGCCGGGCAACACGGCCACGCCGCTGCTCTTGCGCTTCTCGACCTTCTGGCCGGCCTTTTGCCGGGTCTGTGCGGCCTTGATGGCCAGTTCTGCCAGCTTTTTACCGTAGTCCACGTGCTGGTTCAGCCACAGCTCCAGCGTGGGGCGGACAAAGCTGCTGACCAGACGCACCGCATCGCGCGAGTTCAGACGCTCCTTGATCTGCCCCTGGAATTGCGGGTCCAGCACTTTGGCGGATAGCACATAGCTGGCACGGGCGAACACGTCTTCAGGCATGAGCTTCACACCCTTGGGCAAGAGGCTGTGCAGCTCGATAAAGCCCTTGACCGCGGTGAACAGGCCGTCGCGCAGGCCGCTTTCGTGCGTGCCACCGGCGCTGGTGGGGATCAGGTTGACGTAGCTTTCGCGCACCGGGTTGCCTTCTTCAGTGAAGGCCACGCACCAGCTGGCGCCCTCGCCTTCGGCAAAGTTGTCGCTCTGGCTGTCGGCAAAGCCCTCGCCGTCAAACAGCGGAATGACCGGGTCGCCATTCAGGGTCTGCATCAAATAGTCTTTGAGGCCACCCTTGTAGAGCCAGTTCTGGCTTTCCTTGGTTTTCTCGTTCACCAGCGTAACGCTGACGCCGGGCATGAGTACCGCCTTGCTGCGCAGCAGGTGGGTGAGCTCGCCCATGGGCAGTGCAGCGGACTCGAAGTATTTGGCGTCCGGCCAGACGCGCACCGAGGTGCCCTGCTTGCGGTCACCGGCGGCCTGCGCACGGGCCTGCAAGGGCTCAATCACGTCCCCGCCTGAAAACGCCAGCGCGGCCACCTTGCCCTCACGGTAAGTGCTCACCTGCAGGCGCTTGGCCAGCGCATTCGTCACCGACACACCCACGCCGTGCAGACCGCCCGAGAAGCTGTAAGCACCGCCCGAGCCCTTGTCGAACTTGCCACCTGCGTGCAGCCGGGTGTAGACCAGTTCGATCACGGGCGCCTTTTCTTCGGGGTGCATGCCAAACGGGATGCCGCGACCATCGTCATCAATGCTCACCGAGCCATCGGCGTGCAGGGTCACGGCAATCTTCTTGCCGTAGCCGGCCAGCGCCTCATCGGCCGCGTTGTCCAGCACTTCCTGAATGATGTGCAGGGGGTTGTCGGTGCGGGTGTACATGCCCGGGCGCTGCTTGACGGGCTCCAGGCCCTTGAGCACACGGATCGACGCTTCGGAATATTCGGGGGTAGGTTTCACAGCCATAGCGGCGCATTGTAGTGGTGGCAAAAGAAACAACTGTATGGACATACAGAAATTCGCTACCTATCCACCCATCGGCCTGTCGCCCGGGCTCCAGCGCAGGGCTGGCAAACGGGCTACATTTGCAGGATGACTGCCCCCCGCCCATCGCTCTCTATCGCGCAGGTTCTGGCCTGCGGTGCCACCATCGTCACCCTGTCCATGGGCATCCGCCATGGCTTCGGGCTGTGGCTGCAGCCCATCACCCAAGCCCAGGGCTGGACCCGCGAAACTTTTGCCTTCGCCATCGCCATTCAGAACCTGACTTGGGGCGTAGCCGGCATCTTTGCCGGTATGGCAGCCGACCGGTTTGGCGCGTTCCGGGTGATTGTGGTGGGCTCGGTCTTGTATGCGCTGGGGTTGGTGGGCATGGCCCACGCCAACAGCCCGCTGCTGTTCACCCTGGCCAGCGGCCTGCTGATTGGCACGGCCCAGGCCGGCACCACCTATGCGGTGATTTACGGGGTGATCGGGCGCAATGTGTCACTGGAAAAGCGCTCGTGGGCCATGGGTGTGGCCGCAGCGGCGGGCTCCTTCGGGCAGTTTTTGATGGTGCCGACCGAGGGATTTCTGATCAGTAACCTGGGCTGGCAAGAGGCCCTGGTGGTGCTGGGCACGGCGGCGCTCTTGATGATTCCGCTGGCCTGGGGCCTGCGGGAGCCCGGTTTTGGCGGTGCTACGGCACCCAAACGCGAACAATCCATCGCGCAAGCCCTGCGCGAGGCCTTCAAGTACCCCAGCTTCCAATTGCTGATGGCGGGCTACTTTGTTTGCGGCTTTCAGGTGGTGTTCATTGGCGTGCACATGCCCAGCTATCTGAAGGACAAGGGCTTGTCGCCCCAGGTAGCCAGCTACGCGCTGGCGCTGATTGGCCTGTTCAATGTGTTTGGCACTTACGCCGCGGGGGTGTTGGGGCAGAAAATGCCCAAGAAGAACATCCTCGCCTTTATCTACTTCGCGCGGGCCATTGCGATTAGCCTGTTCCTGATTGCCCCGCTGTCCCCCACCAGCGTGTATGTGTTCTCCGCTGTCATGGGCACGCTGTGGCTGTCCACGGTGCCGCCGACCAATGCCACCGTGGCGCAGATCTTTGGCGTGGCCCATTTGTCGATGCTGGGCGGTTTTGTGTTCTTCAGCCACCAGATCGGTTCTTTCATGGGCGTCTGGCTGGGTGGTTTCCTGTACGACAAGACCGGCAGCTACGACATCGTCTGGTACATCGCCATTGCGCTGGGCGTGCTGGCTGCGCTGGTGAATTTGCCCGTGCGTGAAGCGCCTATCCAGCGCACCGCGCTGGCCCACTGACATGGGCAAGCGACAGCGCTTGGCTATCTGGAGCGCCACGGCAATGGCGTTGCTGGGCGTGTTTTACCTCTATACCCAACCGGACTTTCTGGTCCAACTGGCCAACCAGGTGTGGGCCTGCTTTTAATGGATAGCACATGACCGATCGCCTGAACACCACCATCATCACCGGCGCCTCCGACGGCATAGGCGCCGAAATGGCGCGCCAGCTGGCCCGCCAACACGGTGCCAAGGCGGCGCTGGTGCTGGCAGCGCGCAATGCCGAGCTGCTCCATGCGGTAGCAGCCCAATGCACCGCGCTAAGCGCCCAGGTGCTGGTAGTGCCGACCGATGTGTCGGTAGAGCCCCAGTGTCGCGCCCTGGTGGCCCAGACGGTGCAGCGATTTGGCCGGGTGGACGCGCTGATCAACAACGCGGGCATCTCGGCGCAGGCTTTGTTCAGTGATGTGAAGGCAGAAGACTTGGCCTGGTACGAGCAGCTCATGCGCATCAACCTCTGGGGCAGCGTGTGGTGCACCCACGCCGCCCTACCCCACCTCAAGGCCAGCAGGGGCCACATCGTGGCCGTGTCGTCACTGGCCGGGCTAGTGGGCGTGCCCGGGCGCACGGCCTACAGCGCGTCCAAATTCGCCATGGCCGGCTTCTTTGAAGCGCTGCGCACCGAGCTGCGCGGTGCAGGTGTGAGCGTAACCACGGCTTACCCCGGCGTGGTGCTCACCAACATCCGCAGCCGCGGGCTCAACGCGGCGGGCCAGGCTGCCGGCTCCAGCGGCTTGAAAGAAGACAATGCCATGACGGTGGAGGAATGCGCGCGGCTGATTCTGGACGGCATGGCCCGCCGGGAACGCGAGGTGGTGATGACCACCAAGGGCAAGCTGGGCCGCTTCATCAAGCTGCTGCTTCCCGGCGTGGTGGAAAAGATGGCGCTGGCCGCGCTCAAAAACCACGTCAAGCCGCAATGAGTGCATCCCCCTGGGTGCAGCGCTGGAGCCATCTGCTGACACCGGATGCCACCGTGCTGGACGTGGCCTGCGGCTCGGGCCGGCACCTGCAATGGTTTGCCGCACGTGGCCATGCGGTCACCGGTGTGGACCAGGACACTACGACGGCCGCACAACAGGTCCCCGGCGCCACGCTGGTCACGGCCGATATTGAAGCCGGCCCCTGGCCGCTCACGGAGGCCGACGTACCCCGCCAGTTTGGTGCCGTGGTCGTCACCAACTACCTGTGGCGCCCGCTATTCCCCACGCTGGTGGCCAGCGTGGGGCCCGGCGGTGTGTTGCTGTACGAAACCTTTGCCGCCGGCAATGAAACCGTGGGGCGGCCCAGCCGGCCTGACTTCCTGCTGCAACCCGGCGAATTGCTCAGCGCCTGCGCGGGTTTGCAGGTCATGGCCTATGAAAACGGGTTTCTGGACCACCCGCCACGTTTCGTGCAGCGTATCGCCGCCTTACACAGCTTTACCCCCGATACATCCGGGGCTCTGCCGGGCCGCTACACACTCTAGTTAAAATGCCTGTTTACCGAACAATCCACTCGACATGAACGCTTCTAAAGGTCCGATCCGGGGCAGCATCGTAGCCCTCATTACCCCGATGCTCGACGATGGCTCCGTGGACTACCCCGCGCTGCGCAAGCTGATCGACTGGCACATTGCCGAAGGCACCGACTGCATTGGCGTGGTTGGCACCACGGGCGAGTCCCCCACCGTCAGCGTGGAAGAGCATTGCGAGATCATCCGCGTGTCTGTGGAACAGGCAGCGGGCCGCGTACCCATCATGGCCGGCTGCGGCGGCAACTCCACCCGTGAAGCCATTGCCCTGGCCAAGTTCGCCAAGGGCGTGGGCGCCGACTGCCAGCTGCAGGTCGTGCCCTATTACAACAAGCCCACGCAAGAAGGCCAGTTCCAGCATTTCAAGGCGATTGCCGAAGCCACAGGCGATCTACCCATTGTTCTGTACAACGTGCCAGGCCGCTCGGTTGCCGATATGGCCCACGACACCGTGCTGCGTCTGGCCGAAGTGCCTGGCATCATCGGTATTAAGGAAGCTACCGGCAATATCGAACGCGCGCAGTGGCTGATCAAGGAAGCTCCCAAGCACTTCTCGATCTACTCCGGCGATGACCCCACCGCGGTGGCCCTGATGCTGTGCGGTGGCCACGGCAACGTGAGCGTGACAGCGAATGTGGCGCCGCGCCTCATGCATGAGCTGTGTGTGGCCGCCATTGCCGGCAATGTGGCGCGCGCCATGGAAATTCAGCTGCAACTGCTGCCCCTGCACAAGGCATTGTTTGTCGAATCCAACCCCATCCCCGTGAAGTGGGCCGTGGCCCGCATGGGACACTCCAAGCAGGCCTTGCGCCTGCCTTTGACCCAGCTCACGGCGGCCAACCAGCCTATCGTCGAGAAGGTGCTCAAAGCCGCCGGACTGATTTAAGTCTCCCCTACCGTTCTAGGACATCCGTGAATTCCACTTCCAAAGTTTTTCTGCTGGCTGCGGCCGTCGCGCTGGGGGGCTGCTCGGCCCTGGAATCCGACAAGGTTGATTACCGCAGCACAGCCAAAGCCCCGTCGCTGGACATTCCACCGGACCTGACCCAGCTGTCCAAGGACACGCGCTACACCGTGGTGGGGGGAGCTGTATCGGCCTCTGGCTACCAAGCCAACCTGGCTGCTGCCAGCAAGGCACCCATTGCGGCGCTGGCTTTGGGCGATGTTCGGATTGAGCGTGACGGCAATCAGCGTTGGCTGGTCGTCAACCGTCCTGCAGAAAAACTGTGGGAACCAGTGAAAGACTTTTGGCAAGAAAACGGTTTCCTGTTGGCCATGGACCAGAGCAACTTGGGCATCATGGAAACAGATTGGGCAGAGAACCGCGCCAAGATCCCGCAAGACCTGATTCGCTCCACGCTGGGCAAATTGCTCGACTCTCTCTACTCCACCGGCGAACGCGACAAATTCCGCACCCGTATTGAACGAGATGCCAATGGCAATAGCGAGATTTTTATCAGCCATCGCGGCATGCAAGAGGTTTACACCAACACAGGCGTCACCGCTACAGGTGAGAAGCAGACGATGTGGCAACCGCGCCCAGCCGACCCGGAACTGGAAGCGGAGTTTCTGCGTCGGCTCATGGTCAAACTCGGCATGACGCCAGAACAAGCAAAAACCCAAGTCGCGGCCAGCGCAGCCAAACCCAGCGCTACCGTGAGTACGGTGAATGGGCAACCCGCAGTCTTGCTGGAAGAAGGTTTTGACCGAGCTTGGCGTCGGGTGGGTCTGGCACTGGACCGCACCGGTTTCACCGTCGAGGACCGGGACCGCAAACAGGGCATCTACTTTGTCCGCTACGTGGCGACCACTTCAGAAAATTCGGAACCCGGGTTCTTCAGCAAGCTGTTCAGTGGCTCCAGCAAAGCAGCTCCTCCCGTGAAATACCAGATCGCTGTGCGCAGCCAGGGCGAACGTTCCACCGTGAATGTGCTGGATGCTGCGGGAGCACCGGAAACCTCTGCGATTGCACAACGCATCGTCAAAGTGATTACGGACGACATCAAATAATCCTGTCTACCTGTGTTGCCTCGGCAATGCAGGGACGAAAAAAAACCACCTTGCGGTGGTTTTTTTTCGTCTGCAAGCAATTATTGCTTGGCTGGCTCGGAAGCAGCAGCTGCGGGAGCAGCAGCAGGAGCTTCAGTAGCGGGTGCAGCAGCTGCGGGAGCAGCAGCAGGGGCTTCAGCAGCGGCAGGAGCAGCAGCGGGAGCTTCTTCTTTCTTACCGCAAGCAGCCAGGGCAGCGGCAGCGATCACGGCTGCCAAAACGAGAGATTTGTTCATTTTTAAAAACTAAGTGAGTTAACGAAACAATTTCCGGAAATTGTCTAACCAGCAAGCCGGCCAGCCCTGACAAAAAGCGTTCGATTTCTTTTCACCAGAGCTTTCGATTATACAAGACCCAAATTGGTGCCTGCGGGTAAACCCTCTTGCCCCATTCAGAGGCCCAAAATAGTCGCCGGAAAACCCGGCGAACTCTGCCTCCGGCACTCTTCCAGCTCCTCGCGCAACAGCACCCGGCGCTGCGGTTCTGTGCCCGCAACGCCAACGCTGCGGGTGACGTCGAGCCGACGCATGGCCCATGCAGGACTCCACAATGCACTGGGAAATTCGCTGGCATCCAGATGCCTGCAAACCCGGCACTCCACCAGGTGGTCCCAGAGTCCACGCCACTGCACAAACCGGTGCTGGTTGCGCTGGACCGTGTCGTAACTGCGTGCAAGCAAGACCAAACGGCCACCTTGGCGGGACCACGCGTGCAAAGACTCCACCACGGCCTTTTCCCGCAGCGGCCAATCGTCAAAATCGGCATCACTCCAAACCATGGTGAGCCATCCATCTTGCGCGGCTCGCGCCAAAGCATTGCGCACGACCTGCGCGAATTCCGTAGGTCCGGAGAAGGGGCCTTCCAACAGCGGTGCCGCGGCGTCAGTCATCGGGATGCAACCAACCTGAAGCGCACCAGTCTTCCAGCAGTGCACGTGCGCCCGCACTCAGCCGTTTCACCTGCGCCGACCCCAGGCCTCGGGTGTCGGCAAGCTCCTGCATCAGCCGGGCATCCTTGCCACCGGCATTGAAACTTTCGCCATTGATGAACACATGGTCCGCGTCGTAGAGCATGCGGGTCTTGCGGTCCAGGCGCACAGCGCCATGCGCTTCGGACTCGCCACCATCGAACCAAACGTTGGCTTTGGGTTCGCTGAGATACTCGCCCAACGCACGGGCCACGGCCTTGGGGTCTCCTAGCGCTGCATGCAAGGCGTCTTGGGCAAACTCCAGCAGCGAGGAAGGCATGGCGCCGCTACTGGTTACCGCAGCCTGTTTGGGGTCGCGGTACAGGCTGGGAGCGACTTCATCCATGGCCTGCTCGGCCAGTCGTTGCAAGATCTCCTGCGCCAACTCGGCCCGGTCTGGTGAGCGAAATCCGATGGAGTAGGTCATGCACTCGCCGTCCGCAATACCATCGTGTGCGTATTTGGGCGGCAGGTAGAGCATGTCACCCGGCTCCAGCACAAACTCCTCTTCGGGCTCAAAGTTCGCCAGAATTTTGAGCGGCATATCGGATTGCAGGCTCAGGTCTTTTTGGCGGCCAATCCGCCAGCGCCGGCGGCCGTGGGCCTGCAGCAAGAAGACATCGTAGCTGTCGAAGTGCGGTCCGACGCCGCCGCCTTCGGTGGCGTAGCTGATCATCAAGTCATCCAGCCGCGCATCCGGCACAAAGCGGAACTGGTTGATCAGGGCATGCATGCGTTCGTCGTGCAAATCAACACCCTGCACCAACAAGGTCCACCCGGCTTGCTTGAATGGTGGCAATGCCTTGCGGGCAAATGGCCCATGTTTGAAGCGCCATTGCGCACCAGCCTTGGCCGAGGCTTGAACCACCAGACGGGACTCCACGTCCTCCTGTGCCGCAAGGTCCAGCAGCTCCGAGCGGTCCAGCACGGGCGCAAAGCCAGGGATCGCTTGGCGAATCACCAAAGGCTTCTTCTGCCAATGGCGTTGCATAAAGGTGTGTGGCGACAAACCGCCCAGAAGTTGCAAGGGTTCTTGGATGTTCATGGGACAATTCTGCATGGAAATTACTCAACAATGCGTCGTTGCCCTGACCTGGACGCTGAAAGACACCTTGGGCGAAGAACTGGACGTTTTGGACGAGCCAGTGGATTTTTTGCTGGGCGGCAACGACCTCTTGCCCCCCATCGAAGCGGCACTGCAAGGCCATGGAGCAGGCGACACACTGGACCTGCAGATTGAGCCCGAACAGGCTTTTGGCGATTTCAACGACCAGTTGCTGTTTCTGGAGCCACGCGCCCTGTTCCCCGCGGAACTGGAAGAAGGCCTGACCATGGAAGGCCATGCCCTGCCCCCTGGCTGCAACCCCAACGCCCCCAAGGACGCGCTCTACACCATCACCGATATTTACCCTGAGCACGTAGTGCTGGACGGCAACCACCCGTTGGCGGGCATTGCCATCCGCATCAGCCTCAAGGTGGAATCGGTACGCGAAGCGACCGAGGAAGAAATTGGACGCGGTACCGCTGGCACCGGCTTCTTCCGCATCCAGCCCGTGCACGCCTCTGCACCCGGCAGCGATACGCTGCACTGAAGCAGCGGGTTTCGCTACGGCTCAGGCCTTGCCTGTAGAGCCGTAGCCGCCCTCCCCGCGCTGGGAAGCGGGGAATTCGCTCACCACATTGAACTGCGCCTGCACCACTGGCACGATCATGAGCTGCGCAATGCGCTCCATGGGCTGGATGGTGAATTCCACAGCGCTGCGGTTCCAGGCGCTCACCATGAGCTGGCCCTGGTAGTCGCTGTCAATCAGGCCCACCAGATTGCCCAGCACAATGCCGTGCTTGTGGCCCAGGCCCGAGCGCGGCAGGATGAGTGCGGCATAGGCCGGGTCTTCCAGGTAAATCGCCATGCCCGTAGGCACCAGTTGCCAGGCATTGGGCGCCAGCGTCAGCGGCGCGTCCAGGCAAGCCCGCAAGTCCAGCCCCGCGCTGCCCGGTGTGGCATAGGTGGGCAGGTTGTCGTGCAGGCGGCTGTCGAGGATCTTGACGTCAATTTTCATGGTTTGGGTTCAGTGGGTGGCACGCTGGCGCTTGGCAATCTCGGCAACGAGTTGCCGGGCCAAAGCCAGTTTGGAGTTGTGGGGAAGTTCTTGCGCACCCTGGGCATCGACCAACAGCAGCGCGTTGTCGTCTTGCCCGAAGGTGGCGGGCCCGATGTTACCGACCAGCAGCGGCACGCCCTTGCGTGCGCGCTTGGCTGTGGCGTGCGCCAGCAGGTCGTGACTCTCTGCGGCAAAGCCTACGCAGAACAGTGCACCACTGGTCGCGCGCGGGGAATGGGCAATTTCAGACAGGATGTCTACGTTTTCGACAAAGCTCAGCACGGGCGTGCTGCCGGAGCCGTCTTTCTTGATCTTCTGGTCCGACGTCTGGGCCGGGCGCCAATCGGCCACGGCGGCAGTAGCTACAAAAACAGTAGCAAGCTTCGTAGATTCCACGAGGGCTGTATGCATATTTTTTGCAGACTTCACATCGACACGCTGCACGCCACGCGGTGTGGGCTGCGCTACCGGCCCCGCCACCAGCGTCACGTCAGCACCCGCCTCGCGTGCCGCACGGGCAATGGCAAAACCCATCTTGCCGCTGGACAGATTGGTGATGCCGCGCACGGGATCAATGGCCTCGAAAGTGGGCCCCGCCGATACCACCACGCGCTGCCCCGCCAGCACCTTGGGCTGGAAGAAGGCAATCACGTCTTCGAGTAGTTCCTGCGGCTCCAGCATGCGACCATCACCCGTCTCGCCACAGGCTTGGAAGCCGCTGCCCACGCCCAGCAACGTCGCGCCATCGGCCTGCAGTTGTGCTAGGTTGCGCTGTGTGGCGGGGTGTGCCCACATCTCGCGGTTCATGGCGGGCGCAATCAACAAAGGCACAGAATCGATGGGACGCGCCAGGCACATGAGGCTGAGCAAATCGTCCGCGCGGCCGTGCAACAGCTTGGCCATGAAATCAGCACTGCATGGCGCGATCAAGATGGCATCGGCCTCGCGGCTCAGGTTGATGTGGGGCATGTTGTTGCGCTCACGCGCATCCCACTGTGAATCAAACACCGGACGATTGCTCAAAGCCTGCATGGTCACGGGTGTGATGAATTGCGCGGCCGCATCGGTCATCACTACCTGCACTGTGGCGCCCTGCTTGATCAACGCACGGCAGAGTTCGGCCGCCTTGTAGCAAGCGATGCCGCCGGTAAGCCCCAGAACAATGTGTTTGCCCGATAAATCCATGGTGTGCCTCTAGAGCCGAGGACCGCAATGTAGCAGACGCCTATAATCTCGCTTTACCACCTCATCGAACCCATAGGTTCGCCCCTGACATGACCAAATTTGTCTTCGTCACCGGCGGTGTGGTGTCTTCCCTTGGCAAGGGAATCGCCTCAGCCTCCTTAGCTGCGATTCTGGAATCGCGGGGCCTGACAGTCACCCTCATCAAGCTTGACCCCTACCTCAACGTAGACCCCGGCACCATGTCGCCCCTGCAGCACGGCGAGGTGTTTGTGACCGACGACGGCGCAGAAACCGACCTGGACCTGGGCCACTACGAGCGTTTCATCGAAACGCGCATGCGCAAGACCAACAACTTCACCACCGGCCAGATCTACAAGAGCGTGCTGGACAAGGAACGCCGTGGCGACTACCTGGGCAAGACCGTGCAGGTCATCCCCCACGTCACCAACGAAATCCAGGAGTTTGTGAAACGCGGCGCGCGTTTTGGCGAGCCTGATGCGGTAGATGTGGCGATTGTGGAAATCGGTGGCACCGTGGGTGACATCGAATCCCTGCCCTTCCTCGAAGCCGTGCGCCAGATGAGCCTCAAGCTCGGCCCCAACAACAGCGCCTTTGTGCACCTGAGCTACCTGCCCTGGATTGCGGCTGCCGGCGAATTGAAGACCAAGCCCACCCAGCACACGGCCAAGCAACTGCGCGAGATCGGCATACAGGCCGACGCCCTGCTGTGCCGCGCGGACCGCCCGATTCCTGACGAAGAGCGCGCCAAGATTTCGTTGTTCTCCAACGTGCCCGAGTGGGGTGTGATCTCCATGTGGGACGTGGACACGATTTACAAAGTGCCACGCATGCTGCACGAGCAGGGCCTGGATGGCCTGATCTGCGACAAGCTGCGCCTGAACACGCCACCCGCCAACCTGAAACGCTGGGACGATTTGGTCTATGAAACCGAACACCCCCAAGGCGAAGTCACCATCGCCATGGTCGGCAAGTACGTGGATCTGACAGACAGTTACAAATCCGTCAACGAGGCCCTGCGTCACGCCGGCATGAAGAACCATGTGCGCGTGAAGATCGAGCACGTGGACTCGGAAACCATCGACACCGCCAGCGTGAACCAGCTGGCCAAGTACGACGCCATCCTGGTGCCCGGCGGCTTCGGCAAGCGCGGCATTGAAGGCAAGATCAGCACGGCCCGCTTCGCCCGTGAAAACAAGGTGCCCTACCTGGGCATCTGCCTGGGCATGCAGGTCGCCACCATCGAGTTCGCCCGCCACGTGGCCGGCCTCAAGGAAGCCAACAGCACCGAATTTGAACCCGACAGCCCCAACCCGGTCATCGCCTTGATCACCGAATGGAAAGACGCCGACGGCACCATCAAGACGCGCAATGAGAACTCCGACCTGGGCGGCACCATGCGCCTGGGTGCACAAAGTTCCGATGTGGCCAAGGGCACGCTGGCCCACAAAATCTACGGCAACGTGGTGACCGAACGCCATCGCCACCGGTACGAGGCCAACGTCAACTACCTGGACCAACTGCGCCAGGCGGGCTTGGTGATCTCTGCGCTTACGCAGCGTGAGCAGCTCACCGAAATCGTGGAGTTGCCGCAAGCCGTGCACCCCTGGTTTGTGGGCGTGCAGTTCCACCCTGAATTCAAGTCCACCCCCTGGAATGGTCACCCCCTGTTCAATGCCTTCATCAAGGCGGCGGTGGACCATCAGCTGGATGGCAAGAACCTGAAAGCGGTTGCCTGATGAAACTGTGCGGATTTGACGTTGGTCTGGAGCATCGCTTCTTCCTGATCGCGGGCACCTGCTCCATCGAAGGGCTGGAAATGTCCATCGATGTGGCGGGCCAATTGAAGGAAGCCTGCACCGCACTGAACATTCCCCTGATCTACAAGGGCTCGTTCGACAAGGCCAACCGTTCCTCCGGCACCAGCAAGCGTGGTGTCGGCTTGGACGCCGGCCTGAAGATTCTGGACGAAGTGCGCCGCCAGCTGCAATTGCCCATCCTGACCGATGTGCATGACGAGTCCCATATCGCCGAAGTTGCCAGTGTGGTGGACGTATTGCAGACACCCGCCTTTCTATGCCGCCAGACCGATTTCATCCGCGCGGTGGCCCAGTCTGGCAAGCCGGTGAACATCAAGAAGGGCCAGTTCCTCGCGCCCTGGGACATGAAGAACGTGGTGGACAAGGCCCGTGCCGCCGCTGAGGAAGTGGGGCTCTCGCCCGACCGCTTCCTGGCCTGCGAACGCGGCGTGAGCTTTGGCTACAACAACCTCGTGGCCGACATGACCAGCCTGGCCGAGATGCGCAAGTCGGGCGCACCCGTGGTGTTCGACGTGACGCACTCGGTACAAAAGCCCGGTGGCCTGGGCGGCACCAGCGGTGGCGCACGCGAGATGGTGCCCGTGCTGGCCCGTGCCGGTGTGGCCGCTGGCGTTGCCGGGCTTTTCATGGAAACCCATCCTCGCCCTGCTGAAGCCTGGTCCGACGGTCCCAATGCGGTGCCACTGCGCCACATGAAGGCCTTGCTGGAAACCCTGGTTGCGTTAGATTCCGTAACCAAAAAAACCTCGTTCCTGGAGAACAGCTTCGAGTAGTCGCGAGCATGATTCGGTCTGCTGTTTTTGTTTGTGTGTTTTTGAACTTGAAAGAAACCAATGAGCGCTATTGTTGATATCGTCGGTCGTGAAATTCTGGACTCCCGCGGCAACCCCACTGTCGAATGCGACGTGTTGCTGGAATCCGGCACCATGGGCCGCGCTGCCGTTCCCAGCGGTGCCTCCACCGGTTCGCGTGAAGCCATCGAGCTGCGCGACGGCGACAAGAAGCGCTACCTCGGCAAGGGCGTGCTCAAGGCCGTGGAACACATCAACACCGAAATCTCCGAAGCCGTGTTGGGCCTGGACGCTTCTGAACAAGCCTTCCTGGACAAGACCCTGATCGACCTGGACGGTACCGAAAACAAGTCCCGCCTGGGCGCCAACGCCATGCTGGCAGTTTCCATGGCTGTGGCCCGTGCCGCTGCCGAAGAAGCCGGTCTGCCCCTGTACCGCTATTTCGGCGGCATGCGCAGCGTGCAAATGCCCGTGCCCATGATGAACGTGATCAACGGCGGCGAGCACGCCAACAACAACCTCGACCTGCAAGAGCTGATGATCATCCCCGTCGGCGCGCCGAGCTTCCGTGAAGCGCTGCGCTGGGGTGCCGAGGTCTTCCACGCGCTCAAGAAGATCCTGCACGACAAGCACATCAGCACCGCCGTGGGCGACGAAGGCGGCTTCGCGCCCAGCGTGGAGAACCATGAGGCCGCGATCCAGATGATTCTGGAAGCCATCGACAAGGCTGGCTATGTGGCCGGTGAGCAAATCGCCCTGGGCCTGGACTGCGCAGCCTCCGAGTTCTACAAGGACGGCAAGTACGTGCTCGAAGGCGAAGGCGGCATAAAGCTGTCCTCCCAAGAATGGACCGATATGCTGGCCACCTGGGTCGACAAGTACCCCATCATCAGCATCGAAGACGGCATGGCCGAAGGCGACTGGGAAGGCTGGAAGATCCTGACGGACCGCCTGGGCAAGAACGTGCAGATCGTGGGTGACGACCTGTTCGTGACCAACACCAAGATCCTGAAAGAAGGCATCGAGAAAGGCATCGCCAACTCGATCCTGATCAAGATCAACCAGATCGGCACGCTGACCGAAACCTTCGCCGCCATTGAAATGGCCAAGTGCGCCGGTTACACCGCGGTGATCAGCCACCGCTCGGGCGAAACCGAAGACTCCACCATCTCCGACATCGCCGTGGGCACCAACGCGGGCCAGATCAAGACCGGCTCCCTGAGCCGTTCGGACCGCATGGCCAAGTACAACCAGCTGCTGCGCATCGAAGAAGACCTGGGCGATGTGGCTGTGTACCCCGGCCGCGCTGCGTTCTACAACCTGCGCTAAACGCCAGGCCTGCCGCCCCGCCATCGCATGAGCACCCGACTTGTTCCAGCTGCGTTGATCGCGTTGTTGGTCATCTTGCATGCCCAGCTGTGGTTCGGGCGCGGCAGCGTTCCCAATGTGTCCCGGCTGACCAGCCAGTTGGACGCCCAGAAGCAGCACAACGCCCAGGCCGCCCTGGCCAACGACAGGTTGGCTGCCGAAATCCATGACCTGCGCGAAGGCCTGGAGATCGTGGAAGAAAAAGCCCGCTCCGAACTGGGCATGGTGAAAGCCAACGAAATTTACGTGCAAGTGGCGCGTTGAGCGGCTTTGATGGCTGCATGAAAATTGCCATCCTGGGCGCTGAATGCAGTGGCAAGTCCACGCTCAGCCATGCACTGGCGGCACCGCTGGCCACCCTCTACCCCAACGTCACCGTCATTGACGAATACCTGCGCAGCTGGTGCGACACCCATGGCCGCCCGCCCCAGGCGCATGAACAGGCCCATGTGGCCCAGACACAGGCACAACGCATCCATGAAGCGTCTGCCGCCTGCGTAATCGCCGACACCACGCCGCTGGTGACCGCGGTGTACAGCGACGTACTGTTCAACGACCCCACGCTGTACCCCGAAGCCATCGCCTTCCAGCGCACGCTGGATGCGACGCTGGTGATGGGACTGGATGTGGAATGGGTGGCCGACGGCATCCAGCGCGATGGACTGGCCATCCGGCAACGCATTGACACACGCTTGCGCGAGATCTTGCTGGCGCACCATTTGCCCTTTGCCAGTGTTTACGGCCAGGGCCCGCAGCGCACCGAGGCGGCCTTGGCGGCCCTGACCCACACGGACACCAAGCACCACGCGCGACAAGATGCCGGCCAGCCTTGGGTATGGGTGTGCGACACCTGCTCCGATGCCGACTGCGAACACCGGCTGTTCAGCCGGTTGACGCAAAGTTCAGTGGGGCGTTGAACCGCCAGCCACGCGCTGCACCGGCTCGGCAAACAGCTCTGCCGCGTCCACCGGGTCAAACCGGTACTGCACGCCGCAGAACTCGCAGGCCACTTCAATGTTCTCGCGCTCGGTCAGGATGGTTTCCACCTCTTCGCGCCCCAGCCCCCCAATCATTCGGGCCACGCGCTCGCGGCTGCAACTGCACACAAAGCGCGGCGCAGTCTCCCCTGTCAAAGGCTCAAAGCGGGCCAGCTGCTCTTCCCAGAACAGGCGGCGCAGGATGGTGTCCACATCCAGGTTCAGCAACTCCTCACGCTTAAGGCTGCTGGCCAGTGTGGCGATGCGGTTGTAGTGCTCGTTCACACCAATCGCATCTTCGTTGTCCTTGGACACCATGCTGCCCGACAGATTGCCCTCGCCGGCCATGGGCAGCCGCTGGATCAGCAGCCCCGCTGCCACCTTGTCGTTGGCCGCAAGCACCAGTGTGGTGTCCAGCTGCTCGCTCTGCAGCATGTAGTGTTCCAGCACCTCGCTCAGCTTTTCAATGGGGCGGCCATGGTCGTCAAACAGGGGCACCACGCCTTGGTAGGGCTGTTGCCCAGGAAATTTGGTTTTGGGATCCAGCGTGATCGCGCAACGCCCCTGGTTGTTGGCATTCACCATCTGGCTCAGCGTCAGGTCAGCCGGCATGTCGCCCGCCACGGTAGCCGTGGCGCGCAGGGTCAGGTCCGACTGCACCTCCACCACGGCCACCTGCACCGGGCCATCGCCAAAAATCTGCAGCACCAGGGCACCATCGAACTTGATGTTGGACTGCATCAGCGTGGCCGCTGCAGTCATCTCGCCCAGCATCTCCTGCACCGGCACCGGGTAGGCTCCAGTCACCGAGTTCGACGCCCGGCGCCGCAGGATTTCCACCCAGGCGTCGGTCAGGCGCACGATGGCACCGCGCACGGGTAAACCTTCAAACAAAAACTTGTGCAATTCAGACATGCACGTCTCCAGTCAAGCCAGGCCTTGGCAGCCCGGCGGGTTAAGCAATTTTCTTCAGTCCGTTTTTGAAACGCAGGGCGTTTTCCACGTAATGCAGCGCGCTGAGACGCAGGCCGGCTTGCTGTTCGGGGGAGAGCTCGCGCACCGCCTTGGCAGGGCTGCCGAGGATCATGGAGCCATCAGGGAATTCCTTGCCCTCGGTCACCAGCGCTCCGGCGCCCACGATGCAGCCCTTGCCGATCTTCGCGCCGTTGAGCACGATGGCGCCAATGCCAATCAACGAGCAATCGCCCACGGTGCAGCCATGCAGCATGACCTTGTGGCCCACGGTTACGTTCTCACCGATGGTCAGTGGCTTGCCGATGTCAGCGTGCAGCACGCTCGCGTCCTGGATGTTAGAGCCCTTGCCGATGCGGATGGTCTCGGTATCCCCGCGCACGACGGCACCGAACCAGACGCTGGCGTCGTCCGCCAGCTCCACATTGCCCATGACCTGGGCGCTGTCGGCCACCCAGGCCGATGCGGCTATGCGGGGTGCTGCACCATCGAGTTCGTAAATGGCCATGTTGTACTTTCAGATGCCTGCAAAACCTAGAATTGTAGAGATGGAACTCCGACGCCGCGCGCTGCACGCCTTTTGCCTCACCGATCCGCTGGAGAAAGCAGTGGCAACGCACGCGCTTTGGGCAAGCGCTTCCACGCTGCCCCTGGACACTGCAGCCACCCTGCCTGCGCCCGAGCAACCCGGGCGGCCGGCCCATCCGCACCTGGTACACCCGCAGGACGTGCCCCGCCGCACGCCGTTTACGGCAGAGGGGCACGCCGCCCTCATGCACTCCATCGCCCACATCGAATTCAACGCCATCAACCTGGCGCTGGATGCAGTCTGGCGCTTTGCCGCCATGCCTCCCGCGTACTACACAGACTGGCTTCGCGTCGCCCAGGAAGAGGCCAAACACTTCCAGTTGCTGCACGCCCACCTCCAGTCCTGCGGCTACCACTATGGGAGCTTTCCGGCCCACGACGGGCTATGGACCATTTGCGACCATACCCGCCACGATGTGGTGGCGCGCATGGCATTGGTGCCGCGCACGATGGAGGCTCGCGGGCTCGACGCGACGCCCCTGATACAAGCCAAACTGCGGAAGGTGGGAAGCCCCTTGGCCCTGCAGGCAACGGCCATTCTGGAGGTGATTCTGGAGGAAGAGGTGGGGCATGTCGCCACGGGCAATCGGTGGTACCACTGGCTTTGTGAACGCCATGCACTGGAACCCGGCGCGTTCTATGCGCAAGCTGCTATCAAACATGCAGCACCCCGTCCTCGCCCGCCATTCAACCTGGATGCCCGCAAGCGGGCAGGCTTCACGGAAGCAGAGATGCGCGCCCTGCAGAACGCGGCATGAGCGCGGACGCCACGTCTAGAATGCGCTGAACATCGCTCTGTGCACCATGCCCGACTCCGCTCTCCCCCCATCCAGCGCTTCCGCCACAGCCTCTATCGCCATAGCGCGCCAGGCAATCCTGGACGCCCAGCGCATGGTGTTTGGCTACGAGCTGTTCGACCGGTCCGTAAAGGTTGACCAACATACGGCGTCAAGTGATGCACAGCTGCTCTTCAACCTGCTGTCCATGGCGGACAACGAGCCGTTGATGGACCGCAAAACCCTGTTCATCAACTGCACCCATGACAGCCTGGCCGGCGGCCACCTGGAACTCGTCGCTCCTGACCACATCGTGTTGGAGATACCCCCGCTGTCCATCTCACAGGTCGACCAGATCAAGACCCGTTTTCCCACATTGCAAACCATACGAAACCGCGGTTTCCGGCTGGCGTTTGACTACTCGATACTCACGCGCTCCTATGAAGACTGGCTGCCCTTGGCCTCCTTCATCAAATTCGACGTCTCCGTGCTCAAGCCACAGGCCGTGGCCTCCTTTATCAAGCTGGCCCAAGCCAAATCAGGCGCGACGCTGATTGCGGAAAAAGTGGAGACCGCGCAGCAGCACGAAATGTTGCAGGAGTTGGGCATTACCCTTTTCCAGGGCTACTGGTTTGCCAAACCGGTACTGGTGGAGGGCCAAACCATACGTCCAGCCCAAGCCACCATCCTGCAGCTCATCAATCTGGTGCGCAAACAGGCCAGCACCAACGAGATCGAGGAAGTACTCAAACGCGATCCCACACTCTCGTTCAACCTGCTGCGCTTCATCAATTCCGCGGGCTTCGGGCTGCGCACCGAAGTCACCTCGTTCAAGCATGCAGTCATGCTGCTGGGACTTAAAAAACTGTTCAAGTGGGCCGCCTTGCTGCTGACCACCTCGCAGGCCGGTGAGACGCCGCCAGCGGTGGGTACCACTGCCGTGGTGCGCGGTCGACTCATGGAACTGCTAGCGGGTGAAACTCTGCCAGCCGAGGAATGTGACAATGCCTTTGTGGTCGGGGTGTTCTCGCTCTTGGACACCCTGCTGGGCATCCCCATGCCTGCGGCGCTGGCCACACTGACGTTGCCCGAGTCCGTCACCAACGCCCTGCTCTACCGTACCGGCCCCTTGGCGGCTTACCTGGCCTTGACCGAAGCCTGCGAGAACGGGGACGATGCCACATTCGCCCAAACCACCGCGGCGCTGGGCCTGAGCAGCAACCAGGTGAACTGGGCCCACCTGCAGGCGCTGGCCTGGGCAGAAACACTGATGGACTGAATCGCTCGCAGCACTAGCCTCGCGGATGGTGCTGCGCGTGCAACGTGGCGAGGCGTTCGCGGGCCACGTGGGTGTAGATGGTGGTCGTGGAAATATCTGCGTGCCCCAACAGCATCTGTACCGAACGCAAATCCGCCCCGTGGTTCAACAAATGGGTGGCAAATGCGTGGCGCAAAGTATGCGGCGACAGGGGCACCCGAATGCCTGCAGCCAACGCATGCTTTTTCACAATGCCCCAAAACATCACCCGTGACATGGCACTCCCCGCCTGCGCGCCCCGCGATGTCACAAACAAATCCTGGGTCTGTTTGGGACCCAGCAGTTCCAGGCGCGCCTGACCCAGGTAGCGCTGCAGCCATTGTGCAGCCACTTCACCAAACGGCACCAGTCGCTCCTTGGACCCCTTGCCCAGCACGCGCAATACCCCCTCGTTCAAGCCCAGGTTCAGCGTACGCAGCGTCACCAGTTCGCTGACGCGCAACCCGCTGGCGTACATCAACTCCAGCATGGTGCGGTCGCGCACGCCCAATGCCGTGCTGGTATCGGGCGCCGCCAGTAGCGCTTCCACCTGGGCTTCGGTCAGTGTCTTGGGTACGCGCAGGGCCTGCTTGGCAGCCTGCAGCTTGAGCGTGGGGTCGGCGACTACCAGCCCCTCGCGCAGAGCCCAACGGAAGTAGCGCCTGAACACGGTCAGGCGCCGATTGGCCGTGGTGGCCTTGGTCTGCGCATGCTGCGCAGCAAAGTAAGCCTGGATGTCGTGCTCCTGCGCCTGTGGCAGGCTGCGCGCCTGCAGCCATTGGGCGAACAGGGTCAGGTCGCGCCGGTAGGCTTGCAACGTATTTTTGGACAGCCCCTCTTCCAGCCACAGAGCGTCGATGAAGGCATCCACCGACGCCGTATCGGCGCTAGCGGGTTCCGTCATTCCAGCTTCAGCTTGGAGGTCTCCACCACTTTCTTGTAGACCTCGTACTCGGCCTTGATCTGGGCCGTGAATTGCTCAGGCGTATTGCCCACGACCAGGGAGCCCGTCTCTTCGATGCGTTTTTTCACGGCTGGGTCCTCCAGCACCTTGCGCACAGCGGCATTGACCTTGTCCACCACGTCCTTGGGCAGGCCTTTGGGGCCGTAAATGCCGTAAAACGCCATGCGGTTCACCGGCTCCAGCCCCACTTCCTTGAAGGTGGGCACATTAGGCAACTGCGACAGACGCTGGGGCGCCGCCACCACGATAGGCACCAGCTTGTTGCTCTGGATGAAAGGCAAAGCCGACGGCAGGTTGTCAAATATCAGCGGGACCTGGCCGCCCACCGTGTCGTTCAGCGCCGGGCCCGCGCCCCGGTAGGGGATATGCGTGATGAACACACCGGCCAGGTTCTTGAAGAGTTCAGTCTGCATGTGGCCAATGCCGCCCGTGCCCGACGAAGCGTACGAATATTGTCCAGGGTGGCTTTTCAGTTCAGCCATAAAGCCTTTGTAGTCCTTGGCCGGAAAGCTGGGGTGGACCGCAATCACATTGGGCGTAGCCGCAATGTTGATGATGGGGGTGAAGTCGGTGAGCGGGTTGTAGGGATTCTTGGGGTTGATGGCCGGGTTGGCAGCCACGGTAGACACTGTGGCAATGCCCAGCGAATACCCATCGGGCACCGCTTTGGCGGTTTCATTTGCGCCGACCACACCACCGCCGCCCGCCTTGTTCTCCACGATCACACTCTGTCCCAGCACCTTGCCCAGCGGGTCGGCAATCACGCGGGCGATGATGTCTGTGGTGCCGCCTGGGGCAAACGGCACCTGCAGCTTGATGATTTTGCTCGGGTAAGCCTGTGCCAGCGCGGCACTTGAGGCAGCCACCAGACCCATGGCGAACAGCAGACGGCGCATGTGATTTCTCCTGTGGAATTTGTCGAATGGTACCCCGCGCAGTTGCCTTCACCATGCTGATTTGCGCCTACGTGGAAACCCGGGTGGCCCCTCCCTGGCTGCTATCCTTGGCCCGTGAATTACGCCCAACTCCTGTTCCCCGATTTCTCCCTGATCCTGTGCGGCTACCTGGTATGCCGCTACACCGCACTGAACCGGCCCGTGTGGGAGCAGGTGGAGTCGCTGGTCTACTACTTCCTGTTCCCGGTGCTGCTGTTCCAGTCCATCGTGAAGAGTCCTTTGGACCTGGGTGCGGCTTCCAGCCTGATTGGTGCGGGCTGGGCCAGCGGACTGGTGGGTATTGGCCTGGCCTATGCCATTCCGCACCTGCCGTGGCTGCGCACCCATGTCGATGCGCGTGACCACGCCTCCAGCGCGCAGATAGCCTTTCGTTTCAACTCCTTCATCGGCCTTGCCATTGCCGACCGCCTCGCGGGCCCCCAGGGCTTGCAACTGATTGCTGTGTTGATTGGTGTGTGCGTGCCGGTATTCAATGTGGCCGCGGTCTGGCCTATGGCGCGACACGCCCAGCGTGGCTTTGCACGCGAACTGCTGCGCAACCCCTTGATCATTGCCACCGCCACAGGCCTGGTGGCAAATCTGTTGGGTTTTTCTGTCCCCACTTGGCTGGAACCCACCGTCAACCGCCTGGGCGCTGCCTCGTTGGCCTTGGGGCTGATGGCCGCCGGGGCCGGAATGCAGCTGGGTGCGCTGGCGCGCGGCAAGGTCCTGGCTGTGGCGGTGATTGCCATCCGCCACCTGCTGACACCGGTGGTGGCCTGGGCCATTGCGCGGACCTTGGGTTTGAGTCCCACACAAACCACCATCCTGCTGGCCTTTTCGGCCCTGCCGACCGCTTCCAGCTGCTATGTGCTGGCGGCACGCATGGGCTATGACGGTGCCTATGTGGCGGCTTTGGTGACCGTGTCAACCATCATGGGCATGGTCAGCCTGCCCTTTGCGCTGGGCGTGCTGCAACGCCTTTGACGCACTAGTACCAGTGCTGCAGCGCCTCGGCGTGCAGCACATGGCGCTGCCCATCCTGAGGCGCCCAGGACTCTGCGCTGCAGGCAGCGCGGGTCAGAAAATCCAGCATCCACAAATGCCGGCGCAACACACGCTGTTGGCGGTGCCCGATGAGCGGGTTGAAGATGCCGTGGCGGCTGAACAGCTGGCGTGGGTTCTTCTTAATCCACAGCCACGAGCCCATTTCCAGCGTGAGCGGCAGAAACACCCGCTGCGGCACCTCACGCGACTGCAGGTACAGGTGGTCCCACAGATCACCATGTGTCAGGTACTGCAGGCTCTGCGGCTCAAACACATAGGGGTGGTGGTTGTAGGTCTGGCGAAAAATTACCTGCAACGCAAACATTTCAGCCAGGTGGTGCAGCGGCTGGCGCGTATGGGCAAACGGGAACCATAGCCGGTCGCTGAGCCCAAAGCCCGAGTGGCAGTCCACTGACATGCTGAAGGCCCGTGGCAGTAGCTCCTGTGCCACCACCTCGCACACGGCCTGGCTTTCCTCCTCCATGGCCGCCCCTGCCACTCCGCGGTACCAGGGTAGCCGGGAACTCAGGCGCTGGCCGCCCACCCAGGTGGGCACGGGCTCCAGCGCGTCCACCGGAGCGTTGCGCATCAGGTCCACACCGCGCGGATTGGCGCGCGTACCCAGTGCCATGCCACCGGGGTTCACCAACGGCATGAACACCAGGCGCAACGATTCCAGCTGGCGGTGCAGCGTGTGGTCCCAGTTCAGGCGCATGACGATGCTGAGCAGGTAGGCCATGACCACCTCCGCGCCAATGCGCTCCAAGCCATGCACACCGCCGAAGAAACCGATGGCCGGCACCTGCGGATCCGGATTGCCCAGCGCAACGGCATACACCGGCAGGCTGGCCCCGCGACAGTCCACCTGCCGCACCACGCGGGTATCCACACGGTCCCCCGCTAGTTGGAGAATCCGCTCCAGTTCGGTCAATGCAGCGAGTGCGCGGTGTTGCAAAACCAGCTCCTTGTTGGGCGCCAGCATAGCCGCGCAACGCCGTTTTCCGGCATCCAGAATACGCCTGATGCCAGCACACCACACTGCCATGAAACCGTCACACTGGCCTCCTAGAGTGGCTGCATCTGCAACCTACCGGGAGCCCACCATGATCCTCAAGCTACTTGGACTGCAACGTCTGCTGGACGAGCTCTTCGAAGACAACTGGCTGGAGCCAGTGGCCTTGATCGAGGTCTGAATGCGCAAACGCACCGCGCCCTCGCGCCCCTTTCTGCTGCCCTGGCTGGCCGTCACGCTGGCGTTGGTGCAGGGCGTGGGTGAACTGCTGGCTTTGCAACGCACCCACCTTCCCCGCAAGCGCCGCTGACCCTACACTGCCCGCATGAAAATATTCAAGCGGCTGGTTCTGGGTTTGCTGGTTGTGGTGGTGCTCGCCGTAGCGGCCCTCACCTGGATGCTGGGCCACCCTCCCAGCCTGAGCGGTCTGGACGCCTTGCGCTGGTCCGCTGCGCCGCCGGCGCCCCATGCGCCGCTGCGTGTCAGTTTTCTGGGCGTGGCCACCGTACTGCTGGACGACGGTGAAACCGCCCTGCTGACCGACGGATTTTTTTCCCGCCCCGACAAACTCACCACCTTCGTGCGCAAGGTAGAGCCTGATGTACTCGGCATTGCCGCCGGATTGCAGCGCGCTGGCATCCCCCAACACACCGGCAAACTCGCTGCAGTGATTCCCCTGCACTCGCACTATGACCACGCCATGGACGCGCCCGAGGTGGCCAAGCGTACCGGTGCCTTGCTCCTGGGCTCGTCCTCCACCGCCATGGTGGGCCGCGGCTGGGGCCTGCCGGAAGCGCAGATCCGCACCGCGCAACTGCGCACGCCCTATACCTTTGGCCGCTTCACGGTGACGCTGTACCCCGCGCTGCACACACCTACGGGGTTTACGGGCGGCGAGATCACCGCACCGCTAGTTCCGCCCGTGCGCGCCACCGAGTACAAGGAAGGCCAGAGCTATGTGGCCCGTATTGAGCACGATGGCCGCACATTGCTGATCACCAGCACGGCGGGTTTTGTGCCCGACGCGCTCCAGGGCGTGCAGGCCGATGTGGTGATGCTGGGTATCGGTGCCATGGGCCCGCGCAGCGAAGAGCACAAAGAAGCTTATTGGCGCGAGACCGTAACGACCGTGGGCGCACGCCGGGTCATCCCCATCCACTGGGACGACTTCTGGATTCCCTCCACCCTGCCCATGCAGCCCATGCCGCCGCCGCTGGACGATTTTGATGCGTCCATCGCTTTTCTGCAGCGCAAGGGCGCGCACGACGGGGTAGAGATACGCCTGCCGCTAGAGTGGAAAGCGATGGATGTGTTTGCGGGGCTACCGCCGCGGGTCAAGTAAGCGCTGGTTGCAGGGCCCACTGCACGTGCTCTTGAACCAGTGGGTCGGGATGGTCGGTGCGGCGCTGCAAGGACTGGACCATGGCGGTGCGTTGCGCTGCGCTCAGGCCCGTGCCATGCAGCGCATTGCCCAGCGCCACGGCCACATTGCGCAGCCAGCGGGCGTGGCCAATGCGGCGAATGGGGCTGCCCTCGGTGTGGCGCAGAAATGTGTCCTCGGTCCAGTCCAGCAGCGTGGCCAGTTGCTCACCAGCCAAGCCTTCGCGGGCGTCGAAGTCGGGCAGGCTGCTGCGCTGGGCAAATTTGTTCCACGGACAGACCAGCTGGCAGTCGTCACAGCCATAGATGCGGTTACCGATCAACGGCCGTAGCTCCAGCGGGATCGGCCCCGCGTGCTCAATCGTCAGGTAGGAGATGCAGCGCCGCGCGTCCAGCCGGTGCGGCGCGATGATGGCCTGTGTGGGGCACACGCTGATGCAGGCGCTGCAGCTGCCGCAGTGCGGCTGCACGGGCGCGCTGTCGGGCAGGGCCATGTCCACATAAATCTCGCCCAAAAAAAACATGGAGCCTGCTTCACGGTTCAGCAGCAATGTGTGCTTGCCGCGCCAGCCCTGGCCGCTGCGCGCGGCCAGCTCGGCCTCCAGCACGGGCGCACTGTCGGTGAACACGCGGTAGCCCAGCGGTCCCATGTGCGCAGCCATAGTGTCGGCCAGCTTTTGCAGGCGGCTGCGCAGCACCTTGTGGTAGTCCCGCCCGCGGGCGTAGAGCGACACAATGCCTTCGCCGGGGCGCTGCAGACGCGCCAGCTCGGTGTCCTGCCAGTCAGGCGCGGTGTCGCGCGGCAGGTAGTCCATGCGCGCGGTGATCACACTCACCGTGCCGGGCACCAGCTCGGCCGGGCGGGCACGTTTGAGGCCGTGGTGGGCCATATAGGCCATATCACCGTGGAATCCTTGCGACAACCAAGCCAATAAACCGGGCTCTGCGGACGACAAATCCACACCGGCCACGCCAATTTGGGAGAATCCAAGTTCCCGGGCCCAGGCCTGGACCTGCACAACCCACGGGTTGCCCTCTTGCCCACTGTCTGATTGAGCGTTGATTTGAGTGCTGTTGATCGTCACCACCCCATTGTAGAAAGCAGCCTGAGCCTGGCATGGGCGGATGAATCGGCCACCCACGCGTTTGCCGCCCACTGGGCCGCGCAGCCCGCGCTGGCCAACGCCTTCATTGCTTTGCATGGCGATCTGGGTGCGGGTAAAACCACCTTGGTGCGCCACCTGCTGCAGGCGCTGGGCGTGACCGGTCGCATCAAGAGCCCCACCTACGCCGTGGTGGAGCCGTATGAACTGGACACGCTCAACATCTGGCACTTTGACTTCTACCGCTTCAGCGACCCACGGGAGTGGGAGGAAGCCGGATTCCGTGACATCTTTGCCAGCCCCGGCCTGAAGCTGGCCGAGTGGCCCGAGAAGGCCGCCGGCATGCTGCCCGTAGCCGATGTAGACCTGCACATCCGCACGCTGGATGACGCCAGCCGCCTGGTGACCCTTACGACGCACACCGCCACGGGTGCGGCCCTGGTGCACCACTTGCCCAAGGTCGCGGCATGAAGCGCCGCACCCTGTTGCAGGCAGGCAGCATCGTGCTGACCCTGGGCGCAGCCGAGCTGGCCCGCGGCGCCACCATCATGACCGTGCGGGTCTGGCCCGCGCCCGAATACTCGCGCGTCACCATCGAGTCCGATGCCTCGCTGGTGACCAAACAGACCTTTGTGCCCAGCCCGCCACGGCTGGCGGTGGACATCGAGGGCATCACACTGAATCCGGCGCTCAAGGAGCTGGTTGCCAAGGTGCAGGCCGACGACCCCAACATCGCCGGCATCCGCGTGGGCCAGTTCACGCCCACCGTGGTGCGCCTGGTGGTAGACCTGAAGCACCCCATCCGGCCGCAAGTGTTTTCGCTGAGCCCGGTGGCGGCCTACCAGCACCGGCTGGTGCTGGACCTGTACCCGGTGAACGAGGTGGACCCGCTGGAGGCCCTGATAGCCGAACGCCTCACCGACAACGCCAAAGCTGCGGCGGCCGCCCCACCCAAGCCCGCCGCCAGCAACGACCCACTGGACGCGCTGATTGCACAGCACACGCAGCGCCCGGCCTCCAGCCCCGTGGCGCCAGGTACCACCACCGCCCAAAACGCTCCTAAAACAGGAGCTGCCCGCGCAGATTCCACGGGGGCTAGTGGCCAAAATAGTTCCAAACCACCAGTCGCGACAGCTCCGGCAGCCTCCGCCACGGAACGCCTGATCATCATCGCGCTGGACCCCGGCCACGGCGGCGAAGATCCCGGCGCCATCGGCCCCGGTGGCACGCGGGAAAAGGACGTGGTGCTGAAGCTGGCACACCTGCTGCGCGAGCGCATCAACAACGCCAGCGTCAACGGCAACGCCATGCGCGCCTACCTCACGCGCGATGCCGACTTCTTCGTGCCGCTGGGCACGCGCGTGCAAAAGGCGCGCCGCGTGCAGGCCGACCTGTTTGTGAGCCTGCATGCCGATGCCTTCTTCACGCCTGACCCGCAGGGAGCCAGCGTGTTCGCGCTGAGCCAGGGTGGCGCCTCCAGCAGCGCGGCGCGCTGGATGGCGGCCAAGGAGAACAAGGCCGACCTGATTGGTGGCCTGAACGTGAAGGCCAAGGACGCTACGGTGCTGCGCGCGCTGCTGGACATGAGCACCACCGCCCAGATCAACGACAGCCTCAAGCTGGGCAGCAACCTGCTGGGCGAAATCAGGCGCGTGGGCAAGTTGCACAAACCCAAGGTGGAACAAGCCGCGTTTGCCGTGCTCAAGGCGCCTGACATTCCCAGCGTGCTGGTGGAGGCCGCCTTCATCAGCAACCCCAGCGAAGAGGTCAAGCTCAACAGCGAGGACTACCAGAACCAGCTGGCCGATGCGCTGATGCGCGGCATTGAGAGCTACTTTGCCAAGAACCCTCCCCTGGCCCGCAATCGCACGACCAGCTAACCCTTCAGCGTGCACCGCAACGGGGTGTATCAGGCCCGAAAAGGCGGCCAAATCACCGCTTAATTCGGCTATTACAACTAGGTGCTAACCCTAGACTGACTCCCTCAATAACGTTACCGAAGGGAGGTTGTCATGGTTCAGGCAAGCTGCGTTTCAACGCTGGGGGTTCCGTCGGAGATTTTGCCGTTCAAGGTGGAGATCGCGTCCCAGGCCCAGATGGAAGGTGTGATCCAACTGCGCGCTGCCTCCTATGGCAAACACCTCCCCGAACTGGGCGCCAAGCTGCGTGAACCCGAAGCCGCCGACTTTGAGCCGGGCTGCGAAGTCTTCATTGCCACCTCCAAGCTGGATGGCTCCATGCTCGGCACCCTGCGCACGCATGCCAACGTGGTCAAGCCCCTGCCCCTGCAGCATTCGCTGAAATTGCCCATCCGCTTCCGTGGCAGCCGCATGGTGGAGACCACCCGCCTCTGCGTGAAGGGCAACCCCAATTCATCGTTGGTCCGCACCGCCCTCTTCAAGGCGCTGCACAGCTACTGCCTGGCGCACAACGTGGACTGGATGATGGCCACCGGCCGCAAGCCCGTGGACCGCATCTACGACAGCCTGTATTTTTCCGATGTGGGCGACGCGGGAGTTTTCTATCCCATGACGTTCACGGGCGGTGTGCCGCACCGGGTCATGCACCTGGCGCCCCAAGCGGTCAAACCGCTGTGGCACGCCGCGCAGCACAGCCTGCACCGCTTCTTCTTTGAAACCCATCACCCGGATATCGATCTTTCCGCCGCCAAGCCCTTGGCACCTGCCTGGCATTGCCCGGAGATGGATGCGCCACAAGCCGCAGCCGAAGACAGACTGGTGGCCGCTGACAGCCACGCCGACTGGAAGGTTTCTGCCGCCATGGCCCTGTAAAGCCACAGCGTCCCAGGTCAGTGCAGGGTACCCAGCGTGGATTCCTGAAACAGGGACATGGTGGCATCTGCATTGGTCTGCAGTAGCTTCACGAAGGCAAGGATCTCGGCGTCCTCGATGAAATCGGCACCGCTGCGAGCCGCCAGGATGTTCTCGGGCATCACGGGTTTGCTGATCCCGTAGCCCTGCGCGTAGTCAATGCCCGCGTCCACCAGCGCCCGGATGGTGGCCAGGTCTTCAGCAAACTCACCCACGGACTTCATGCCCAGGCTGCTCACCAACCCGCCAATAGCCACGATGATGGCCATGCCCGACTGGCTGCGTGCCGCGTCGCGCACCAGCGAGCCATCGAGCTTGAGCGCGTCTACCGACAGCCCCTTGAGGTAGCCAAACGAGGAATACCCGGCGCCGAAGTCATCCAGCCCCACCTTGGCGCCCATGGCACGCACGCGGTCGATGAAGCGCTGCATGTTGCGCATGTCGGTGATGGCCACGGTCTCGGTGATTTCGATGCAGATCTTGGACAAGGCCTGCGGGTGTTGCTCGAACAGTGCAAACAGCTCCGCGGTGAACGACTCGTCATTGAGCGAGCCACCCGACAGGTTGACTCCCACAAAGTGGGTGTGCCGCAGTGCCTGCGCGTGGCGCTCCAGCCAGTCGATGGCCGTGGTCACCACCCAGCGATCGATGATGGCGGTTTTGCCATGGGCCTCCGCCGCTTCGATGATGGTGCCCGCCCCCACCACGCTGCCATCGGGCTTGCGCAGACGTACCAGCACCTCAAAGTTCAACGAATCAAAGGGCCTGCTTAGCGACAACTCCGGCTGCATCATCAGGAACAGGCCCTGGGGCGTTTCGCCACGCTCCAGACAGTTGATGAGGTCCAGCTCGTCCTGGTGCTGCTGGAAGAATCGGTCGCCCGATTCCATCACCACCAGCCGCTGGTTGCTGCGCTTCTTGGCCATGCGGCACAGCGTGTCGGCCGCCGACACAATGTCTTTCAGCGAGGACTGGCCAAACTGAGCGGTCTCCACCAGCCCGCCAGAAACATCCAGCGAAAAACTCTGGTTGTCGATCTGGAACGGTGCCGAGCCGATCAGCATGGCAATGCTGTTGCAACTGGCTTCGCTCTCGGCCATGCTGGCGCGGGAAAACACCACGACGAATTCGTCCCCGCCCACGCGGGCCAGCATGTCATGGCGCTGCAGCACGCTGCCCATGCGCTCGGCCACCTGCACCAGCACATTGTCACCAGCCGTGTGGCCGTACAGATCGTTGATCAGCTTGAAGCGGTCCAGGTCAAAGTAGGCCAGCGCGGTGGATTCGTAGCCCACCTTGGCCGTTTCCATGGCCAGGCCTCGCAGGTTCAGGCAACCGGTCAACGGGTCGTGGCTGGCCAGGTACTCCAGCCGCTCGGTGACCTGCACGCGCTCGGTAATGTCTTGCAGTGAGCACTCGATGGTGTTGCCATCCACCGTGGAGGCCTTGATGGCAAACCAGCTGTTGCCCGAGGCACGGGGCAAGAGGGTCTGGGTTTGCAGCTCGATGGAGGTGCTACCGCGGGCACTGTGCAGTGCCACGATCTGCTGCACCACGGTTGCATCAAACAGCTGCTGCAAGGACAAGGGCCCATCCACCGCAATGCGCCGCACCATGGCGTGGAATGCCGGGTTGGCCTTCATGATCTGCGCACCCGCCCCGATGGTGAACAGGCCGATGGGCGAATCCTGGTACGCCGCTTCCAGCAGCTTTTGGGCGCGCAGGTTCTGCAGGCGGTGCGAACGCATGTGCTCAGCCACCGCCGCAGAGGCCAGCAGTGCAGACGCAATGGCGGCAGTCACGCTGTTGAGCCCGGCCAACAACAGACGTTGGCCGGTGGCGGCCGCCACCACTTCGTTCATGCTTGCCACCAGCGTGACAATGATGGATGCCGCGTACCAGGCAGCCACGCGGGAGTGCGTATGGCGCAGGATCTTGGCCAAGTACACGATCATCAATACCACCACCGAGGCTGTGGCAACCCAGAGAATCGGCAAGGTGTGCTCGTACGACAGGAACGGGCAGGCCACGATGACGGCCACTGCACTGAGCTGGTGCAGCCGTAGCAGCCAGCCCGCCTTGACATCCTGCAGCTCGGCCTTGAACAGGGCGCTGAACAGGCCGATGGTCATGGCGTAGTACATGCACAGGGTCCATTGGCGCATGGGCGTGAACCAAGCCGGGTCGATGGCCCCGCCCAGCAGCTCTACATCGGTGCCGGCGGACAGGCCCGCCATCCGCATATTGAGCAGCAGCCACCCCACAAAGGTCCAGTACAGGGCACTGCGGTTCACCACTGCCGTCAGCAACATGAAGATCGCCAGCACGCCGATGCCGGCCTCCAGCATCACACCGGTTTTCTGGTGCGAGACCTGGGCCTGGTCCAACGCATGGGGCTCCCAGGCATCCACCGAAATCTTGGCGGGCCCCCGGTAGGCCGCACGGCACAGCAAATCCCAGGGGGCAGCGGTGTCAGCGGGCTGCAGCGAGAACCCGGCCCGGCTGCGCTGCAAGCCACCGGAGACCGCGAAACGGTTGGCATCCCCCAACGACAAACCGGTCTGCAGGTTCCAGCAGCTCAGCGCAGTGGCATGGCGGGAGGGGAAATCAATCTCCCACGGGTGGTCTACGGGGCTTTGCGGCACATGCACCGAGAACCAGAAACTGTTGGTCGAGAGGTGGGTCTCTGCGGAAGCAACCACGGGGGCAGCCCGCAGCTGCTGTTGGACACGGTCGAGGGCCGCCACATCCACGGGCTCGGTTTCCTCCCACACCTGAATCGGCAGAGCGACGCCGCTTGCCATGTCTGCATGCCCCAATTGCCACAACAACGCCAGACCGGCCAACGTGACGAGTACAGCCGGAAACACCAGTGTGGTTAATCGGATCAGCAGGGTTTCAACGACTTTTCCCGCCATGCCTTTGTTCTATGCTCCGTGTGTCTGACCCAAAGCCAGACCCGAAATGGTTTCGTGGAAGTGGCGTGCGACTGCACGCGTCTTCTACTATGCCATGAGAACGGAGCTCAACTAGCGGTCTTGAAACGTGACTTGAGTGCGCCGGCGCAGATCACCAAGCCGGGAATCAGGATCATCGCCCAGATGATCTTGTCCAGGTGGGCCTTGACCCAAGGGAAATTGCCAAAAAAGTAACCGATGGTGACGATCCCGCCCACCCACAGCGTCCCACCCACGACGTCGAACAACGTGAACTTGGAGCGTGTCATCTGCGCCACACCCGCCACGAACGGCGCAAAGGTACGCAGAAATGGCATGAAGCGCGCAGCAATGATGGTGACACCGCCGTACTTTTCGTAGAACGCATGGGCCTGGTTGAAAGCCTGCTTGTTGAAGAAGCGCGAGTCTTCCCACTGGAACACCTTGGGGCCAATGAAACGACCGATCGCGTAGTTGCTCTGGTTGCCCAGAACGGCCGCCGCCAGCAGCAGCCCCACAGACATGGTGTAGTCCATCAAGCCCGCGCCGCACATGGCCCCCACCACAAACAGCAGTGAATCGCCGGGCAAAAACGGCATGACCACGACGCCGGTTTCCACAAAGATGATGGCAAACAGCAGCGCGTAGACCCACAGGCCGTAGTTCTGGACGAACACCTCCAGGTATTTGTCTACATGCAGGATGAAGTCGAGAAGCGAGGCAATGAGTTCCATGGGCGTGGATTATCCCCGCCCGCCACGGCCAGGCCGTGACACCCCAGAATCTGTGGGGCCTCCTGCCGGATCAGGCGAAGACGTTGAGTTTGGCGACCGCCTGCTTGAAACCGCCAAAGCGGCTTGCGGGTAATGTTTGCGTGGCAGTGCTGGCGCCGGAAGCGCCCCCCATGCCTGCCTTGGTCACATCAAAGTCCCGCAGGATGTTGACTGCCGAGGCTACAAACTGCTCGGCCGGTGTCTGGTCCACTGCGGCGCTGGCGCGGCGCGCAATCACGCCGTCGCGCGTGTAAACGCCGCTGGCCGCCGCCTTTTGGCCACTGTCCAGCGCCAGGGTCACGCCCGCCGGGGCCGCTGCGGGCTCCGTGGGCGGAGTGGACTCTACCGCCGCAGCCTTGCGTGCCGGCGCGACAGCTGGCCCCGCTGCAGGCGCACGCGCCCTGCCCGTGTCCTGCTGCGACAGGGCATCCGGTGCGGCCGATGCGCCGGGCGTGGTGGGTGGAAAAATAAGGTTCAGGCGGTTGATGTGCATGGCGGGCCCCACAAGGGATGTGCTTCCCCACAGTGTCGCCATGGCTGCGGCCGCCCAGCCGCAAAATAAAGCCCAAAAAGCGCTGTTTTTCTATCCCTTGGCCTGCGATGTCACCTGCGCAAAGCGCTGCAGGTAGTGCGGGTTCTCGGTCTTGAAGACGCGGTCCCACCAGGTGAACCACAGGCCGTAGTTGCCCTGGGCGGTTTCGTGGTGCAGATGGTGATGGGTGGTGGTCGTGAAACGCCCGCCCAGCCAGTGGGTGGCAAAGCCGCGCGGCATCGTCTCCACCGCCGCATGGCCATGGGCATTGCGCGTGATCTGGTGCACCGCAAAAGCGAGCAGCACCCCCACATGCAAGGGAACGACCAGCAGCGCCAGCGGTGTCACCAGCGCATTCACCAGCGCCTCCAGCGGATGAAAGGCATAGGCCGCCCAGGGCGAGGGGTTGCGCGAGCGGTGGTGCAAACCATGTACATGGCGAAACAGCCAGCGGGTGTGCAACACGCGGTGGGTGACATAAAAGTAGAAGTCGTGCCACAGCAGCATGGCCGGAAAGCTCAGGACCAGCCACCAGATACCGTATTCGGTGGGGCGAAAGTACACCGTCACCTTGCCGCGCAGCACGGCGGAGGTGATCGCCATGGCCAGGGCCGAGAAGATCAACAGCGTCGTGACCGAATAGCGCATCTCACGGCGAATATCCTGCCGGGCCGGCCATTTTGCAATCAGGCGGTGGCCCAAGCGCTTGCGCAGCAACACATGCAGCAATAACCACACACCCAGTACGGCCGTCAGGTAGAAAGCGCCTTCGTGGATCAGGGCTTGGCCATAGACGTTGGCCAGCCAGGCCAGCGCCTCGGGGTTTTGCCAGTGGCTGAAATCAAGAAGCTGCCCAAACTGCATGCTGCGCCTTTGAGGTCACCACAACGCTGTGGCCGGCGGATGCTAACGCACTTCGCCCCCTAAAATGAGGCGGTGAACGCTTCGTTACCTTCTTCTGTCGCCCAGGCCATGCGCCGCCCCATCCGTGAACTCCCGGACGAACTGATCAGCCAGATTGCGGCCGGTGAAGTGGTGGAGCGTCCGGCCAGCGTAGTACGCGAGCTGGTGGACAACGCGCTGGACGCGGGCGCCACACAAGTGACGCTGCGCCTGTTGGCCGGCGGTGTGCGCCTCATCAGCGTGGAAGACGACGGCCAGGGCATCTTGCGCGACGAGCTTCCCATTGCGTTCAAACGCCACGCCACCAGCAAGATCGGCAGCCTGCACGACCTGGAGAGCGTAGCCACCATGGGCTTTCGCGGCGAGGCGTTGGCCGCTATCAATTCCATAGCTGATTGCGCAATATTGTCGCGGGCTAGTGGCCTGAATGATGCCTATCTGCTGGACGGGCGCACCGGTGAACTCAAACCCGTGGCGCGCAGCCAGGGCACCACGGTCGAGGTGAAAGAACTCTTCTACAGTACCCCCGCCCGCCGCAAGTTCCTCAAGACCGATGCCACCGAGCTGGCCCACTGCATCGAGGCTGTGCGCCGCCACGCGCTGGCCCGCCCCGACGTGGGCTTTGCCATCTGGCATGAAGGCAAGCTCATTGAGCAGTGGCGAAAATGTGTTGTGGAGGGCGAACACACCGACCCGCTGGCCGCGCTGGACCAGCGCCTCTCTGATGTGCTGGGCCCCGAGTTTCTGGCCCAAAGCGTGCGCGTGGACTGGCACAGTAGCCAAGCCAATGAATACGGCCAGCCCGCGCTGCGCGTGTGGGGCCGCGCCGGCGTGCCCGACGCTGCGCGCTCGCGCGCTGACCAGCAGTTCTGTTACGTGAACGGCCGCTTTGTGCGCGACAAGGTGCTCACCCACGCCGCACGCAGCGCCTATGAAGACGTGCTGCACGGCAACCGCCAGCCGGTCTATGCGCTGTACGTGGCCATGGACCCCACGCGCGTGGACGTGAACGTGCACCCCACCAAGATCGAGGTGCGCTTCCGCGACAGCCGCGAAGTGCACCAGGCCGTGCGCCACGCCGTGGAAGACACCCTGGCCGCCCCGCGCGCCGCTGCTGCGGCAGGTGCCATAGACGGCCAAGCCCAGGCCCCCTCATTGCTGGCCCAGCCCGGCACTTATGTGCCTAAAGTGCCTGTAGCCCCAATGTACAGTGCGCAACCAGCTATCAAATTTGAAGCAGATACAGGTTTGATCGGCCACCGCGTCAGCGACGTAGGCGCCCTATGGCAACGCAGCACAGCGCCGACGCAAGAAGGCTGGGCGGCGGAGGGCTTTGCGCAGGTCAAGGGGGAGCCCGCAAAGCGGGCGGAGGACACGGAGCAAAACCCTCTGCCGCCCAGCCGCCCCGCGGACGAAGGGGAAGCCTGGCCCCTAGGCCGCGCGATTGCCCAGTTGCAAGGCGTCTACATCCTGGCCGAAAACAACCAGGGCCTGGTCATCGTGGACATGCACGCCGCCCACGAACGCATCGTCTACGAACGGCTCAAAACCCAAATCAGCCTCACCGCCCCCGATGGCTCGGTACATCCGCTGGCCAGCCAGCCCCTGCTCATCCCCGCCACATTCGCGGCCACACCCGACGAAGTGGCCACGGCCGAAGCCCATGTGGCCACGCTCAACACCCTGGGCCTGGAGATCAGCCCCTTCTCGCCCAAAACCCTGGCCGTGCGCGCCGTGCCCACCACGCTGGCGCAGGGCGACGCGGTGGAGCTGGCGCGCAGTGTGCTGGCCGAACTGGCGCAACACGACGCCAGCACCGTCATCCAGCGCGCGCAAAACGAAATTCTGGGCACCATGGCATGCCACGGCGCCGTGCGCGCCAACCGCAAACTCACCCTCGAAGAGATGAACGCCCTGCTGCGCGATATGGAAGCCACCGAGCGCAGCGACCAATGCAACCACGGCCGCCCCACCTGGCGCCAGCTCACGCTCAAGGAGCTGGACACGCTGTTTCTGCGCGGCCGCTAGCCATGCAGTCGGTGCCCGGCCTGAGCCCCGAGGCCCGCGCGGCCGAAGCCGCCCTGTTCGCACTGGCCGACGCCGGCAAGGCCAAGACGGCGGCACGCTATTTCCAGAGCGCACCAGGCCAATATGGCGAGGGTGATCTGTTCCTGGGCATCCGCGTGCCGGTGATCCGCGAGACTGCGCGCCAGTTCAACACGCTCACGCTGGACGACTGCGCCGCACTGCTGCAATCCCCCTACAACGAGGTGCGCGTCTTGGCGTTGGACGTGATGGTGCGACGCTTTGCCAAGGGCAAGGAAGCGGTACAGACCGCTGTGTACGACTGCTTCATGACACACCGCAACCGCGTGAACAACTGGAACCTGGTGGACGGCTCGGCGCCCTACATCAGCGGCCCCTACCTGTTAAAGCGCGACCGCAGCGTCATCTGGCAGTTGGCGAAATCTCCCGTGCTGTGGGACCGACGCATCGCCGTACTCAGCACCTTCGCCTTCATCCGCGCAGGCGACTTTGACGATGCACTCAAGCTCTATGGCCAGCTGCTTACCGACCCGCACGACCTCATGCACAAGGCCTGCGGCTGGATGCTGCGCGAACTGGGCAAGCGCGACGAGGCGCGGCTGCTGGCGTTTCTGCAAACCCACTACACCGCCCTGCCCCGCACCACGCTACGCTATGCGATTGAGAAGTTCACGCCGGCGCAGCGCAACGCAATGTTGAAGGGCGACTTCGCCTCACACTGAATATGCAAGCTTGGAGACCCAAAGTCCGCCTGACGCTGCTCGCAGCCCTGGCTCTTTGCAGCCTGCTGGCCCATGCCCAAACGCCCAGCTACTCCCAGGCGCAGCAGGCGCTGCAATCCGGCCAGTACAGTGCCGCATTCGATGCTTTCCAGACCCTGGCCAAACAGGGCGATGCTGCCAGCCAGTTCCAACTCAGCCTGCTGTACCGCACGGGCCGGGGCACGGCAGCCAACGCGCAGCAGGCCCTGCAGTGGCTGCAACGGGCGGCGCAAGGGCGGAACGGTGAAGCGCTGTCCAACCTGGGCGGTGAATACGCCAAAGGACAGGCGCTGCGCCAGGACAAGGTGAAAGCGCTGGCGCTGTTTCTGCTGGCCCAAACCCAGGGGGTGGATGTGGCCGGCACCAATGCGCAAACGGTGGCACGCACCCTGAGTGCACCCCAGGTTGAACAGGCCAAAGCACTCGCGCAAGCCTGCGCACAGGGCAGCATGCAGCCCTGCCTCTGACCTCGTTGCGCCCCGGCAATCTCAGTACTTCAGCGCCGTGCTCTTGCCCCAGAACACGCGGTACGCAAACACCGTGTAACCAATGATGACCGGCAGCACCACCACCACGCCGTAGAAGATGACTTGCAGCGCCTCGGGCGCGCTGGCGGCTTGCCAGAGGGTGAGCTTGTCCACCACCAACCAGGGGAACAGGCTGTAGGCCAAGCCGTAAAACGCCAAGAGGAAGATGCCCACGGTGCTGGCAAAGGGCACCGCAGCCCCGTATTGGTTGGTCTGCGCCAGGCGCGTGGGCAGGCGCTTGAGGCTGCGCGCAATCACCACAAACAACGCCACCGTCATGGCAGGAATCGGCAACAGCATTACCACGTTGGGGAAGCTGAACCACTTGTCAAAAATATGCTGGCTGACCCAGGGCGTGGCCAGAGAGATGGCCGCCACACCCAGCCCGGTGAACCACAAGCTACCTTGCGCCCAGCGTACCGCCTTCAGTTGCAGCGCACCTTCCGTTTTCATGATCAACCATCCTGCACCCAGCAGGCAATAGGCCGCAACCAGGCACAGGCCAATCAGCGCATTGAACAGCTGGCTGCCCCAGTCCGTCGCAAAGCCGGTGACCAAGCCGCCGAGCATGAAACCCTGCGACCAACCTGCCAAGAGCGAGCCCGCATAGAACGCGCGGTCCCACAGCGGCTTGTGCTTGTCGCGCGCCTTCACACGGAAATCGAAGGCCACACCACGCAAGGTAAGTGCTACCAGCATCAGCGCCACGGGCAGGTACAACGACCCGAGGATGACGCCATGCGCCATGGGAAAGGCCACCAGCAGCACGCCCACGCCTAGAACCAACCAGGTCTCGTTGGCGTCCCAGAAGGGGCCGATGCTGGCAATCATGGTGTCCTTCTGCTCGGCATCGTCCGCCCGGCGCAGCAGCACGCCCACACCCAGGTCGTAGCCATCCAGAATCACATAGGCCAGCATGGCCAGGGCCATCACGAGCGCAAACACCAGCGGCAGCCAGCCTGAAGGCTGGGTCAGGTCGGGCAGGGTCAGAACATGTGTTGCATCAAGCATGGGCCACCTCCGGCAGGTTGGACGCAGGCGCGCTGGCCTTGCGCGCCAGATAAAACAGCACACTCACATAGGATGTGAGCAATACGGCGTACAGACTCAGGTACATCACCAGCGTGAAGGCGATGTTGCGGGCCGGCACCTTGGATGCCGCCTGCGCTGCCGTCAGCACGCCCTGCACCAGCCAGGGCTGCCGGCCAATTTCGGTTACGTACCAACCGGCGACCAGCGCCACCCAACCGGCAAAGGTCATCCCCACCAGCACCCGCGCCAACCAGGGTTGCAGCGCGTCCTTGCGCATCTGCCAGCTGCCCAGCCAGCTCACCGCCAGCATCAGCAGGCCCACACCCACCATGGTGCGGAAGGCCCAGAACACGGGCGCCACGGGTGGGTGCTGGTCGCCGAACTCCTTGATGCCCTTGATCTCGCCATCCCAATCGTGCGTGAGGTACAGCGACGCGAGCTTGGGGATCGCGATCTCATATCGGTTGGTTTGTGTGGCCTTGTCTGGCATGGCAAACAGCACAGCGGGCGCGCCCTTTTGTGTTTCCCAAATGCCCTCCATCGCGGCGATCTTGGCGGGCTGGTGGTGCAAGGTGTTCAGTCCATGCTGGTCTCCCACCACGATTTGCAGCGGAATCAGCGCAGCCGCCACAAACAGGCCGGTGCGCAGCGAGGCCTGCACGGCTTTGCCCTTGTCGCCCTTGAGCCAGCGATAGGCACTCAACCCCGCCAGCAGAAAGGCGACTGTCAGACCCGAGGCCAGCAGCATGTGGGTCAACCGGTACGGAAACGAGGAATTGAAGATCACCCCCAGCCAGCTCGTCACATGCGCCTTGCCGTCGATCATCACAAAGCCGGCGGGCGTGTGCATCCAGGAGTTCAGCGCCAGAATCCAGAAGGCCGACATGGTGGTGCCAAATGCCACGAGAAAGGTCGCCGCCGTATGCACCCGTTCGCTCACACGCCCGCGGCCAAACAGCATGATGCCCAGCATCGTGGCTTCCAGGAAGAAGGCGGTCAGCACCTCATACGCCAGCAGTGGCCCGGCCACATTGCCCACGGTGTTCATGAAACCCGGCCAGTTGGTGCCGAACTGGAAACTCATGGTGATACCGCTGACCACGCCCAGCGCAAAGGTCAGCGCAAACACCTTCACCCAGAACTGGTAAGCGTCCATCCAATGCTGCTGGCCCGTGCGCACAAAGCGGGTCTTGAAAAACAGCAGCACCCAGCCCATGGCGATGCTGATGGTGGGGAACAGGATGTGGAAGGTCATGTTGGCCGCAAACTGGATGCGGGCCAGGACGACGGGATCAAAGCTGTCCATGGTCGGCTCCTTCCGTGCTGGGCTTGGCGGGGGTGAACACGCTCTTCACCCGGTCTTTCATCTCCAGCAGCTTTTGCACCTTGGCGCCCATCTGCATGAGGCTCACCAGCGTGTCCGAGTCCATCTTCTGCACGTCATCCAGCCAGTCGGTCATCAGCTCGATGAAGGCGTGCATCTGCTTCATGCGCTCCTGTGCATGGATGTCTTCGGCCACGCTGGGCTGCTCCATCAGCGCATCGCGCAGCATCGAGAGCGTGGGGTCAATCTCCCGCTTGCGCCGCTCGTTGGCCAGCGTGCGGAAGATGGCCCACACATCCTCGGGCGCCTGAAAGTACTCGCGCCGGTCGTTGGGCTGGTGGATCAGCCGCACCAGGTTCCACGACTGCAATTCTTTCAGCCCCATGCTCACGTTGGACCGGGAAAACGCCAGCGCCTCCCCAATCTCGTCCGCATTCAGCGGCTTTGCCGACACATAGAGCAGCGCGTAAATCTGGCCCACCGTACGGTTGATGCCCCAGCGGCTGCCCATTTCGCCAAAGTGCAGCACAAAGCGCTGCGTGAGCGGAGGAAGGTTCATGGTTCTGGTCTTTCCTGAGTTTTCAGTATTTTCTGAAAACTCAGGAATTCGTGAATCCCGGTACCACAACCTTGACTTGGCTCAAGGGTTATTGGCGCATTCACCTTGCAACCATACGAAACATATACAATTCGTATACGTTTTATATGGGGTTAGACCATGGGTATTGTCAAAATTTCGGACCAGATGCACGAGAACCTGCGGGTGGCGGGGACTGCCCTGAGCCGGTCCATCAACGCGCAGGCCGAGCACTGGATGCGGGTGGGCATGCTGATTGAGATGCACCCCGAGCTGAACCACCGGGAAATCTGCCAACTGCTCATTCGGGCTGAACTCGCAGGAGGGCTGGACATCGTCGGGGCTGTCAGCGCCCAGCTGGGCCAGCCCGCCACTGCGGCGCCCGCGGCGGTGGGCAAACACTGATGGTGCACGACGTTCCTCTCAAATCCACCGAAGAACTCGCGCAGTCGCGACGGGCCGCACAGCTTGCGGCCGATGTGCTCGCGATGATCGAGTCCCATGTGGTGCCCGGCGTCAGCACCGAGGCGCTGGACCGCATCTGCCACGATTACATCGTCAATGTCCAGGGCGCCATTCCCGCCAACGTGGGCTACCAGGGCTACCCCAAGACCATCCTTACCTCGGTCAACCAGGTGGTATGCCACGGCATCCCCTCGCCGACCAAGATTCTCAAAAAGGGCGACATCGTCAACATTGATGTGGCCGTCAACAAGGACGGCTGGTTTGGTGACACCAGCCGCATGTTCTTTGTGGGTGAGCCCAGCGTGTTGGCGCGCCGCCTGGTGGAGGCGACGTACGAGGCGCTGCGCGCCGGCATCCAGCAGGTGCGACCCGGCGCGACGCTGGGCGATGTGGGCCACGCCATCCAGTCAGTGGCCCACCGCGAAAACTTCAGTGTGGTGCGCGAATACTGCGGCCACGGCATCGGCCAGATCTACCACGACGAACCTCAGGTGCTGCACTATGGCCAGCGCGGCCATGGCCTGAGGCTGGAGCCCGGCATGGTCTTCACCATCGAACCCATGCTGAACGCCGGCAAGCGTGACACCCAACAGCTAGCCGACGGCTGGACCGTGGTGACCAAGGACCGTTCCCTCTCCGCCCAGTGGGAGCACATGGTGGCGGTGACGGAGGATGGGTACGAAGTGCTGACGGCTTGGCCGGGCGGGACGGGGGCCTATCCCGCCATGTGAAGAATTTTCTGCCCTCAGCTTGCTATCAAAAGTGAAGCTGCTTGCGCATATTTCATGGGGGCTAGAGGCCAATTCTCTATTAAATTGAGGCTGTTTCTGCCTCGCACCGGGCATGCACGCCCAGCGGCACCACACATAGCCGCACACCGTCCAGCGTCAGCACCAGGCCCAGCCGTCCCCCCACTTGCACTACGCCGCTGGCGATGGTGTGGGGTGCCGGGGCGGATCCGACGTGCGCCACTGGTATGCCCGCTGCCGCGCTGATCGGCGGATGCCGCAGCATGGCCCACAAGATGTGGGGATCGCGCAGTTGCAAAGACTGCAGGTAAACACGAAACACGGCTTCTTCGCCGGGCTCACGCTCCGGCGCTTGTCTAGCCTCTGGCTGGCCCCGCGCCTGCCGCAACCGCAACAGCGCCCGCCGCAATTGCTGCCGGCTGGTGGCCTCCGCCCGCCCGATGGCGTCTGCAATTTCGGCGTGGCCGACTTCAAATACCTCATGCAACAGCAGCGCGGCGCCATCTTCTGGTGCCAGGTGCCTGGCCAGCAGGCGCAGGGCGCGGCTGGCCTCCTGGGCCAAGGCGGCGTCGCTCTCGGCAGAAGGCGATGCATGTTCCGCCTCAGTGGTTCCCATTGCGTCCAGCCATTGCTGCATCCAGCTGCGGCGGCGCAGGCGGTCGATGGCGAGGTTGCGCACCACCGTCAGCAGCCAGGCTTGGGTGGAGTTGAGTACCGGCCGTTCGCCCTCCAGTGCACGCACATAGGCGTCCTGCACCGCGTCTTCGGCATCTGCCGGACCCAGCAGGCGGGTGGCGGCCCGCACCAGGCGGCGGTGGTCGGCGTCGGGCAAGGCAAGGGGATGTTCGTCGTACATGGCTGGATGGTGCCATAGGCGCGATGACCCGGTGGGCGGCGCGGTGTCACGCAATGCACGTCTCATTCGTCAAGGCAGTTCAACCAACAGGAAACCCCATGGAAGCTCCAGACAAAACCGACGCCCCCGCCCTTGCCGCCGAACCACGCACCTCCTACCTGGAGGAAAAAGCTTTCAAGTCCCGCACATTGCTGATCTACGGCAGCGTGACCGACACCATGGCCGCCGACGTGACGCGCCGCCTTATCGCGCTGGACGCAGACAGTGACCAGCCCATCGACGTGCTGGTCAGCTCGCCGGGCGGGCATCTGGAGTCGGGTGACGCGATCCACGACATCGTGCGCTTTATTGCTGCGCCGGTGAACATGATTGGCACCGGCTGGGTGGGCAGTGCGGCCACGCACCTTTACCTATCTGCCCCAAAAGAGCGCCGCTTCTGCACGCCCAACACGCGCTTTCTGATCCACCAGCCCAGCGGCGGCTCCGGTGGGCCGGCCAGCGACATTGCCATCCAGGCGCGCGAGATCGTGAAAGCGCGCGAGCGCATTGCCCGCACCATCGCCCGCAAAACCGGCAAGTCACTGGAAGTGGTTCTCGCCGATATCGAGCGCGACTACTGGATGTCGGCGGAAGAGGCTGTGGCGTACGGGCTGGTGTCGCGCATCATTGCGCGCAAGACCGAGCTGCGAGAAGCTTGATATCAGGCTTTCTTGGCCCAGGCGCTACACCAGCCTTTGGCAGCCACGGACTTACCCGCAAACAGCGGACACCCACCGGACGTGTCTGTGGGCTTGCCTTGGTACAGCGCACAACTCGCGCATTGCTGGCCTGCGGCGTATTTGGGAAATTTGGTTTTATCGGCCTTCGTGGCGTCTGCTTTGTAGCCCAGTGCAATGGCAGTGGCATCTGACTCCTGCAACACAGCTTGGGCATGCGCCAATGGGAGGCAAGCTGCGCCTCCGATCAAGCCTGCGCCTGCGAGGGAATGGATCACAAAAGTTCTACGGCTGGTTTGCATGGTAAGTCTCCAAGTTTCAAAAAGGGAAAGGGAATTGGATCGGGTCGGACGTGTCCGCCGACCTCATGAACCGGCGGGGACAGAGGTCTGCAATGTCTGCTTCACAAGTTTGATGAATGCCGGGTCTGCGGTGCCGATGCGCTTGGTGCGCCCGACAATCCGTCCCTCGCCATCAAGCAACAGCAGTACGGTGGTGTGGTTGTACTCGCCATCCTGAAGCAATCGGTACTGAATCCCGAGGGTGGCAGCGATCTTGCGCACGCTGGTGGCATCAGTGCGCGCCAGCGTCCACTGGGTGCGGTCCAATTCACGCGCCTCGGCAATCGACTTCAAGGCCGCAACATCATCCCGGGCGGGGTCAAAAGTGATGAGCAGCAACCCAAGCTGTGCGCGCTCCTTGGCGGTGAGTCCCTGCTGGGTCAGCTGCATGGTGTCAATCAGCATGGGACAGACGAACTTGCAGGAGTTGTAAAACATGCTGACCAGCAAAGGCTTGCCGCGTTGGTCCTGCAGCTTGAACGCTCGGTCACTTTGGTCTGTCAACGTTGCTGTCAGCTGGTAAACCGAGTCTCCGGGCAGCGTCTGGGCCGAAGGCGGTGCGACCGTCGTGGTCTGCGCCATGGCGCCAGACAGGAAGACGGTCGCGCTGACCGAGGCAAAACTGCGTAAAAACCGGGAGATTGAATGGTGCATGACGGTTTTCATGGATTTATTTCTCTGCATTGCGGGCGCACCGGAAGCCCAGGTTGTTGGTGGAGTCCGAACCGCCAAGCGATGACAACAAGGCCACGCGCATCAGAACGGCGTAATTGGCGCGGTCTTGCAGGCTGATGGCGCCTGCACCGCAGTACTGGAGTTGGTCTGGGTCACCCTGGTTGCGGCTGTCAGCGCTCACCAAGAGGGCGTTGAAGTCATCGACCCATTCCCAGATCAATCCGTGCATATTCTCGACACCGTAGAAGTTGGCGTCTCCCCCCACATTGCGCGGCGGCATGCTGGACGTCTGGGAGTACCAACCCAGAATTTTGGAGCGCCAAGCCGGGTCTTTGCGCGCATCGGGGCGCGTGGCGTCGGCAGCGGCCACATACTCCCACTCGTACCAGGTGGGCAGCCGCGCGTTCTCACTCTCGCAATACGCTTGCGCCGCGAACCAGCTGACGCTGGTGATGGGCTGGTCAGCGGTTTGCGGGGAGACCGATTGCGCGCTCCATTGATGAAGGTAGCTGCCGTCCGCAAAGACCGCCGGCACACGGCCCCGCTTCCACTGGGGTTGGATCTGCGTGAACCTCAGGTACTCCCCCACCGTGACCGGTCGGGAGCGCATCGCAAAGGCAGGAACCTTCACGGGCACGTCGTCACCGTTTCCACCCGAGAGAACACTGGACACCGTTCCGGCCGGCACCGGCACGTAGCGCCCCTCAGCGGTAGCGGCAAGGCAGAGCTGCAGAGATGCGCACACCAGCCCCGCTGCAGCCCACCCGAAGCAGTTCTTCCACATGGCAGCGGTCGGTATGGCGCAGGGGCCGCACAGGCGCATGGTCAATGCTCGGCAACCGGCTTGGCCACGGTATTGGCGCGCTCGGCTTTCACATCGCTAGCCTTGATTTGCCCCCCCTTGTTGTCCCAGGCGTTCAGCACATAGGTCAGGATGTTGGCCACCTCGTCGTCATTCAGCTGGTTCATGGGTGGCATCACCGAGTCGTATTCCTTGCCATTCACAACGACCTTCCCACTCAGCCCATGGACCACAACGCCCACGGCCCGCTTGGGGTCTGCATGGAGATAGTCTGACTTTGCCAACGGCGGAAATACGCCGGGCAACCCAGCTCCATTGCCTTGGTGACACACCGAGCAAGTGCCATTGAAAAGTGCTTTGCCAGCGTTGACCTGATCCATCAGTGTCAGCGTGCCGCTGGCGGCATTGGCAGTGGCAGTTGCTACCGAAGCGAGGTTGGGCGCATCCCGGTCACCGAGGTACACAGAGTCCACCTCTTTACCGGAATAGATGGCCTTGTTTTCGGGCCCCTCGACCTTCATGATCGCCAGAGCCCCCTTGTTGAATGCCCGGAAGATCGAGTGATCAACCATCACATAGCTTCCGGGAACCTTGGTCTGATACTCCACCACGGCAGCGCCACCGGCGGGTATCAAGGTGGTTTGCACATTGGTCTGGATATTGGAGCCGCCCTCAAAGCGCACCTTATCGAAGATGGCGCCAATCACGTGGAAGCTGGACACCAGGTTGGGCCCACCATTCCCAATGAACAGACGGATTTTTTCGTTGGTCTTGGCCCTGAGCGCCTTGTCTCCCGTCAGCGCACCCTCGGATCCATTGAACAGCACATACGTGGGTTTCTCGTCGATGGCCTTTTCCATGTCGAAGGGTTGAGCCCCCTTCTCCCGGTATTTGCCAGTGGTGTAGAAGTCACCCTGCATGACGTAGTACTCGTGATCCACCGGGGCAAGACCTTGGGGCGGCTCCACCAGGATCAGACCGTACATGCCATTGGCGACATGCATGCCCACAGGGGCCGTGGCGCAGTGGTAGACATAGACGCCTTCATTCAGGGCTTTGAAGGTGAATTGCGATTCATGACCCGGTGCGGTAAAGCTGGAAGCAGCTCCGCCCCCCGGACCCGTGACGCCATGCAAGTCGATGTTGTGCGGCATCTTGCTGCTGGGGTGGTTTTTCAGGTGGAACTCCACTGTGTCGCCCTGTCGCACGCGGATAAAGCTGCCAGGCACGGTTCCGCCAAATGTCCAGAACGTGTAGGTCACGCCCTCGGAAATTGGCATTTCTTTCTCTACCACCTCAAGCTCCACAATGACCTTGACCGGTACCTTGCGGTTGGTAGGTGGCGGCACATTGGGCGGACTGGTTAGCACCGCATGGACCGGCGCACCTTGGGGAGGGCCAAAGTCGCCGGTGTACTTGATGGGGCTTGTTTTCGCGGGTGCCTGCGCAGCCGCCGCGGCAGATCCATACCCGCCGGCAAACGCTATGGCCACGATGGCGCCGGATATCCAGTTCTTCAGTTTCTTGTTCACGGAAGTCTCCTCGGGTTGAAACCCTCAATCTCACTCGGATAAATATGCATGTGAAATACATCTTTATCGTAGTGACAAGGCTGTACCGAAACTTGCGCTAGATCAAATGAACCGTTTTCCCGAACCCGATCTTCCCGATAACCGCCGCCAAATGCGGATCAGCGCACCAGCGTTATGGGCTGAATCTGGAGTGCCTTGCCCAACATCGCGCGGTTTTGCACCAGGTCGGCCAACGTGTAGCCGTCCAGAACCGCGTAGAACGCGTTGACAGCCTCATTGAGCACGCCCCGCAGGCGACAAATCCGCGCAATCGGACAGTTGTCGGGCTCCGAACTGAAGCATTCGGCCGGAATATCACCCGCCTCCGCGATGCGCACAACCTTGCCAACCACAATCTCCCCGGGTGCCAATGCCAGGGCCATGCCGCCACCTTTGCCCCGTACGTTGGAAAGCCAGCCCTGCTGCCCCAGGAAATGGGCCACTTTCATGAGATGGTTTTCAGATATGTCAAATGCGGAGGCGACTTCCGCGATGGTGGCGCGGCGGGAAGGATCCGTTCCCAGGTAAATGAGAACGCGTAGGCTGTAGTCGGTGAAGCTGGTGAGTTTCATGCAGGGCGTCCAATCTGTTTCTAGGTTTTCGCGTATTTTGCCCCGTGACAAGCGCAGGAATACAATACATGTATTTTAAATACATCTAATAAACGACAGCGCTCCGACGGAAATCTTCCCGGGAAGCGCCTTCCTGCCAAACCCATGATCCCCATCATTCCCATTGCCCATTCGGCCCAGTCAGATGAGCTTGTCTCACTGTATGAGAAGCAGATCAAGATTTACCCACGCTCTGTCGGCGGCTGGTACGCCAATTGGCGGTGGGCCATGGTGTGGCTGACCCAGTTGGTGTTCTACGGTCTGCCCTGGTTGCAGTGGAACGGGCGCCAAGCCATTCTGTTCAATCTGTCAGAACGCCGTTTCTATGTACTGGGATTGGTGCTGCATCCACAGGACTTCATCTACCTCGCGGCACTGTTGATCCTCTCGGCACTCGCGCTCTTTTTCTTCACGGCGGTGGCCGGTCGGCTGTGGTGTGGCTATGCGTGCCCGCAAACGGTCTACACCGAAATCTTTATGTGGGCGGAACGCCATACCGAAGGCGACCGCATTGCCCGGATGCGACTCGATGCGGCCCCCTGGGGCTGGGAAAAGATCTGGCGCAAGAGTGCCAAACAGCTTGCGTGGATCAGTATTGGATTGCTGACTGGCTTCACGTTCGTCGGCTACTTCACGCCCGTGCGCGCGCTGCTGGGCGAGCTGCGGGCGATGTCGTTCTCGCCCTGGGAATGGTTCTGGGTGCTTTTCTACGCCTTTGCCACCTATGGCAACGCAGGCTACATGCGCGAGCAGATTTGCAAATACATGTGTCCCTACGCCCGGTTTCAAAGCGCCTTGATCGATATGGACTCTATGGTCATTGCCTACGACACGGAGCGCGGTGAATCACGGGGGTCTCGGCCTCGCAGCGCAGACCCCAAGGCACGGGGGCTGGGGGACTGCATCGATTGCACACTTTGCGTCCAGGTCTGCCCCACAGGCATTGACATTCGCAACGGCCTGCAAAACGAATGCATTGCCTGTGCTGCATGCATCGATGTCTGCGACAGCGTCATGGAGAAGATGGACTACCCCAAGGGCCTGATTCGCTATTCATCTGGCCATGGAATTCAGCAAAAGTTGACCACGTCCGAGATGGTGCGACGCGTCTGGCGACCCCGGGTCTGGATTTATGGAGCCTTGCTGCTCTTGGTGGGAGGCATTTTTGTCGCCAGCTTGGCAACGCGCAAGGGCTTTTCTGTGGATGTCATGAAGGATCGCGGAACCCTGGCGCGCGAGATTTCCAGTGGCACCATTGAAAACGTATACCGCTTGCAGGTGATGAACGGATTGGAGCGTCCCCAGCAGTTCGTCGTAAGGGCGGAAGGCCCCGCTGGAATGGCCATTGCCACTGACACCCGTTTGACGGTCGACTCCACCGCCATTGGAACGCTCACCACGCGGCTCACGCTCCCCCCGGATGCGGCACAGGCCTACCGTGGGCAGTCCTTGCCCATCACCTTCATCGTCCAAGCCACAGACAACGACAGTCGGCCAACGGTGACTGAAAAATCCGTGTTTTACGTACCCCGCTAAGGAACGGCCATGAGCAAGCCCCTGCGCCCATCGACGCTGCGTATCCTGGAACCTGGTTCGCAGGCGTTACGTGGTCTGCCGATGTTTCGTCTGGGCTTTCGCCCTTTCTACCTTTGCGCTGCGTTTTTGGGTACCTTGGCAGTACCGGTCTGGGTCCTCACCTTTCTGGGCTACCTTCCATGGGCACCTGACATGCCCGCTTTTTTATGGCATGCCCATGAAATGCTCTTTGGTTTTGCCAGCGCAGTCGTCATTGGATTTCTGCTCACTGCCGGAAAGGCCTGGACCGGATTGGCAACGCCGCGCGGTCCACTACTTGCGGCGCTGGTCGCACTGTGGGTCGTGGCCCGGTTGGCGGCGGTGCTTGCACCCTATGCCTGGTTTGCCTTGCTGGACGTTGCGCTACTGCCTATCGTGGCCACCATTCTTGTTCGGCTATTTGTGCGGGCAGGCAATACGCGCAATCTGCCCATGGCAGGCATTCTCGCGTTGCTGGGCTTTGCCAATGGCGCCTTCCATTTGGGGGTGCTGGGCGTGCTCGACGTGCCACCAATCACCGCTTTGCATGCGGGATTGGCTCTGCTGGTCATGTTGGAATGTGTGATTGCCGGACGAGTGATTCCTGGCTTTACCATGAGCGCCCATCCCGGTTTGACCCTTCGAGCGCAACCGGTTCTGGAGGCGTTCACCTTGGGAAGCACTCTGGCAGGCTTGGCACTGTGGACTTTTCTGCCGCTCCAGGCGCTCACCCCCTGCGTATTGCTGTTGGCCTGCGCTTGCCATGTCGTGCGCCAGGGGCGCTGGAACCCCATAGTCACTCGGCAGCGCCCTATCATCTGGATCCTGCATGCAGCCTACGCCTGGATTCCCCTGGCGCTGGGCCTTATGGCCTTGGGCCTATGGGGCTGGGTCTCGCCATCGGCAGGTATGCACGGGCTGACCGTAGGTGCCACAGGCGGCCTCATCATCGCGATGATCACCCGGACTGCGCGTGGCCATACGGGGCGCGTGATCAAGGCGTCCCGCGCCGAGGTGGCGGCCTACGTATTGGTGATGCTGGCCGCTGTGGCCCGCGTCATACTGCCTCTGCTAGCTCCGGCTTACACCGCACGGTGGTTATTGATGGCTGCCGCCTGCTGGGCTGCAGCTTTTAGTCTGTACTGCGTGGTCTACGCACCGTGGCTGTCACAGACCAGGGTGGACGGTCGCGACGGTTGAGACAGCGACGGATAAGGGCAACTAGTCCCGCGCCGCCACCAGTACCGAAGCCTCAAACGCCGCCACCTCCATCGGCCGGCCAAAGAGGTAGCCCTGATACGCCAAACAGCCTTGCGCCGCCAGAAACTCGCGCTGGGCTACTGTCTCGACCCCTTCGGCGATCACGTTGAGGTTCAGGCTGTCGGCCAGTGCGATGACCATCTTGGCAATGGCCGCGTCATTGCTGTCCACCAATATGTCGCGCACAAAACCTTGGTCGATCTTCAGCTGGTCCAGCGGCAACAGCTTCAGGAAGGACAACGAGGAATAGCCGGTGCCGAAATCGTCCATGGAAAAACGGATGCCATGCGCCTGCAGCGCGTTCATCTTGGCGATGGTGTTGTCCACATCGGACACGAGCACGCTTTCGGTCAATTCCAGCTTGAGCCGTTTGGGATCTGCGCCGGTCGAAGTCAGCACCGCCAGCACGCCGGCCACAAAGTCGGTCCGCATGAGCTGGCGCGCGCTCACATTGACTGACACGGTGAGCTGCTGCAGGCGTGGGTGCTGCGACCATGCCGCAATCTGTCGGCACGCCGTCTCCAGGATCCAGCGCCCCAGCGGCACGATGATGCCCGTGTCCTCGGCCAGCGGGATGAATTCGGCAGGCGGCACCATGCCGCGCTGCGGGTGCTGCCAGCGGACCAGCACTTCTGCCCCGGTGACGCTGGCGTCGGCATCCACTTGCGCCTGGTAGTGCAGCAAAAATTGGCCTTGTGCCAATGCTTCGTGCAGGGCAGCCTCAAGGCTCGCCCGGTGCGACACCGCGGTTTGCATATGGGCATCAAAAAACCGCAAGGTGTTGCGACCAGCAGCCTTCGCCTGGTACATGGCCAGATCCGCACGTTTGAGCAACTCATCCAATGGTTCGTGCTTGTCGCCAAACAGCGTGATGCCGATGCTGGGCGTGCTGCGGTAGCCGATCTCGGTGAGCACATACGGTTCGTTGAGCAGCTCCAGCACTTTCTCTGCCACGTGCTCGGCCTGGGTGGCGGCAGCGAAGCTGTCGTCGCTCAGGTCTTGCAACATCACCACAAACTCATCCCCGCCAAGCCGAGCCACGGTGTCGCCCTCGCGCACACAGGTGAGCAGGCGCTGCGCGACCTGTTTGAGCAGTTGGTCGCCCTTGTCGTGCCCCAACGTATCGTTCAAGTCCTTGAAGTTGTCGAGGTCCAGAAACAGCAATGCCCCTTTGGACCGGTGGCGCGTGCTGTGGGTCAGCGCGCGGCCCAGGCGGTCCATGAGCAGGCGCCGGTTGGGTAGGCCCGTGAGCGGGTCATAAAACGCGAGGTTGCGGATTTCGTCCTCGGCCGCCTTGCGCTCGGTGATATCCATCATGGTGACCACGTAGTGGGTCACCGCCCCTTGTCCATCGCGCAGCGCTGTGAGGATCAGCCAGATCGGGAACACCACACCGTCTTTACGGCGGTCCCACACCTCCCCTTGCCAACTGCCTTCGCTCTCCAGGCTGCTGGTCATGGCGGCGTAAAAGCTTTCGTCCTGCCGGTTGGAGCCCAGCAGGGTTTGGGGGCGTTGGCCCAGTGCCTCTTCGGGGGCATAGCCCGTGAGCTGGGTGAAAGCGCGGTTCACCTTGAGGATGATCCAGTCCGCGTCGGTCACAAAAATACCCTCTTGCGACTCGAACGCTGCTGCGGCAATGCGGAGCTCCGCTTCACGCTCTTTCAGCGTAGCCAGCAAAACGTTGAAACCCTTGATCAGGTCGCCAATCTCATCGTCCGACTCCACGGGCAATGCGCGCGTAGGCACATCGGCCCGGTTTTGCTGTGCCAGGCTGCTGGAGGCAGCCAGCAAAGGCGCGAGCTGGCGGCGCAACAGTTGCCAGGTCAGCACTCCCGCTACGGCAGAGAGCAGCAGCGTAGCCAGCAGCATGTGCTGCCGCACCGCATCCACCAGCGCAAAAGCTTCATGGGCTGGCATGCTCACCACCACGTACCAATCCGCCGCAGTCAGGCCTTTGGCCGACAGCAGCACGTCCTGGCCCAAGCCGTTCACGGTCAGCCCTGCGCCTTCACCACCCGCCATGAAATGGTCAATCAAGGGACTAACGCCAGGAGCAGCCGCAGGCGTCATCACGCGCGTCCTGTCCGTGGCCGCAACCACCATCCGGTTCTGCCGCGAAATCAACAGATACCCGCCGGTCTCGCCATAGCGGTTTTTCATGATCTGGTCCAAAAAACTGGATTCCCCCAGATTCACCACGCCCACCAACACCCCCAGCACCACGCCCTTAGGGCTTCGGATCGCCATCGCCATGGTGATCACGGGCGCATTCAGGCGTCGGCCCATCATGGGGTCAGCCACCACAGGCGCATCAGAGCGCAAGGCACGCTGAAAGTAATCCCGGTCTTGGTAGGACACGCCCACGCGCTGGGCCGAATCGGGCAGCGACGCCAGTGTCATGCCCCGCGCATCTGTGATGAAAATGCCGCCATTGAACTGGCTTTGGAATACCGGGCGCTGCACCAACAAACGCTGCAAACCCGGTATGTCATCCAGGCGCCCTTCCCCCAGCTCTGCGGACACCAATTGCAATGAATGTTTGCGATCCTCGATTTGTTCGTTCAGCTCGTTGGCCACCAGCCTGGCAATGGAGGTTTGCTGGTCCGTGGCCTGCGTCTGCAAGCTGTCATGCATTACCTGGGTGACATACCACGACAGCGCCCACAGGCTCAACAGAAAGCAGGCCAGCGTGGACAACGTGACACGCGTGCGAACCGAACGCCACAAATGAAGTACTGCTTTCAATCCGACCATGGACCTTCCAGAAAAATGCACCCCTACACCGTAACCTATTTGTACCCGCCCCAAACGTACCCGGCTTGTCATTTTGCTGTCAGATTCTGCTGGCTCGGATGGCGCGCTCACCACAGGCATGTACCCCTGACAACGCTGGCTGGATTTGCGCGACACCGCACCCAGCACGCACCCGGGGCACTCGTAGAATGGCATGCCGATGACCGCTGCCTCCCCCCTCGCCTCCCCCAACCGCGCAGCCCGCGCTGGCACTGAACTCCGCGCCTTGTGGCAGCTGGCCTGGCCCATCCTGATCGGGCAGCTGGCCAATGTGGGCATGTCGGTGGTGGATGTGGCCATGGCTGGCCACGCCTCGGCGCATGACCTGGCCGGCATTTCGCTGGGCGTGTCCGTCTGGAACATCACCATCATCACCCTCATGGGGCTGATGATGTCGGTCGCTCCTCTGGTGGCCCACCACGTGGGTGCAAAAGAATTTGACAAGGTGCCACACCTGGTGCGCCAGGGGCTGTGGAAGGCGTTGGGCGTGGGCTTGTGCGCCATGGTGCTGGTCAATGTCGCGCGGCAAGTGTTTGACCACATGGACATCGAGCCCCATGTGCGCGAGGTTGCCAGCGGCTTTGTCTTCATCATCAGCTTTGGTCTGCCGGCCTTCACCTGCTACCGCGTGCTCTACGGCTACAGCGCCAGCCTGAACCAGACCAAACCCATCATGGTGATGTCGCTCTTGGCGCTGGCACTCAATGTGCTGGTGAACTGGCTGCTGGTGTTTGGCGTCGGCCCGTTCCCGCGCCTGGGCGGGTTGGGTTGCGCCTGGGCCACGCTGCTGTGCGTATGGCTCAATTTTCTGGGCCTGCTGGTGTGGATGCGCTGGGCACCGGCCTACCGCAGCACCTGGCCGTTTGCCCACTGGGAATGGCCGCACCCCGAGAAGCTGGGTGCGCTCTGGAAACTGGGCTTTCCCATCGGCGTGACCTACTTTGCCGAGACCAGTGCGTTTGGCCTCATCGCGCTGCTGATTGCCGAGTTTGGCAGCCGCGAAGTGGCCTCGCACCAGATCGCACTGAACTTCACCTCACTGGTCTTCATGGTGCCGTTGAGCATGGGCATTGCCTTGCTCACGCGCGTGGGCCAGTCGCTGGGCGCGGGCGACCCGGTGGCGGCGCGCTTTCGGGCCTGGGTGGGGGTCAACGCCGGGTTGGGCTTTGGCGTGGTGTCGGCCACCGCCATGGCACTGTGCGCGCACCAGATTGCCGGTGCCTATACCAATGACCCGGCCGTGGCCGCACTGGCGGCCAATCTGTTGTTCCTGGCCGCGGTGTTCCAGCTGTCGGACTCGGCCCAGGTGGTCACCAGCAGCGCCATCCGCGGCTACAAGGTCACCCGAAGCCCCATGGTGATTCATCTCACGGCGTTCTGGGGTTTCTCGTTGCCGCTGGGCTGTGTGCTGGGCTTGGCGCCGCATTGGCTGCCTTGGCGCCCGGCCCAGGCCATGGGCGCGCGGGGCTTCTGGATCGCGCTGGTGGTGGGCCTGACCGTGGCGGCCGTGGGCCTGGTGCTGCTCTTGCGCAAGGTGGCGCTGGAGCATCTGCCGGGGCGGGCTGCATGAGCACGCTCCCTTTTCATCTCTGCCTGGCCGGCCCCACCGCAAGCGGCAAGACGGCCGCCGCGCTGGCCATTGCCGAACACCACCCCTGCGAAATCATCAGCGTGGACTCGGCCTTGGTCTTCCGCGGCATGGACATTGGCACCGCCAAGCCCAGCGCCGCCGAACTGGCTGCTGTGCCACACCACCTCATCAACATCCGCGACCCGCTGAATGCCTACAGTGCGGCCGAATTTGTGCGCGACGCACAGGCCCTGATCGTGGACATTGCCGCACGCGGCAAGCTGCCGCTGCTGGTAGGTGGCACCATGCTGTACTTCAAGGCCCTGTTCGACGGGCTGGACGACATGCCTGCCGCCAACCCTGAAGTGCGCGCCGTACTGGATGCGGAGGCTGCCAAGAAAGGCTGGCCCGCCATGCACGCCCAGCTGGCCCAGGTGGACCCCGTCACCGCCGCCCGCCTGGCCCCGGCCGACAGCCAGCGCATCCAGCGCGCGCTGGAGGTGTACCGCATCTCCGGCCTGCCGCTGTCGTACTTCCACGCCGCCAGCGCTGCTATCAAAACAGAAGCTGCTCGCGCAGATTCCACGGGGGCTAGAGCCCTTATTTCCCTGGAGCCGGTGGACCGCGCTTGGCTGCACGCCCGCATCGCCCAGCGCTTTGACGCCATGCTGGCCCAGGGCTTTCTGGACGAAGTGAACACACTGCGCGCACGTGGCGACCTGCACCTGGACCTGCCCAGCGTGCGCTGCGTGGGCTACCGCCAAGCTTGGGAGGCATTGGACGGCCTATGGCCCATGGCCGAGCTGCGCGACAAGGGTATCTTCGCCACGCGCCAGCTCGCCAAGCGCCAGATCACTTGGCTACGCTCCATGCCGCAGCGGCAGGTGGTGGCAGCGGATGCACCCGATGCGCTGGCGCAAGTGCTGACGCTGGTCGACACCGTCTTGACCCAACGCCCCGCCCCATGACCCTGCGCGTCCAGGCCCTGAGCAAGCACTACGGCAACACACCCGTGTTTGCCAACGTGTCGCTGGACGTGGCGCCGGGTGAGTTCGTCGCCATCGTGGGGGAATCGGGCGTGGGCAAGTCCACGCTGCTCAACTGCATGGCCGGGCTGGATCACTGGGACAGCGGCAGCGTGCAGCTGGCCGGGCACGACCTGGCCACATTGAACGACGATGCCCGCGCCCTGCTGCGCCGCGAGGCCGTGGGCTTTGTGTTCCAGGCCTTCCACGTGCTGCCGCACTTGGATGTAGCGCAGAACGTGGCGCTGCCCCTGCTGCTGCTGAACCGGCCAAATCCAGCCCGGGTGGAAGCGCTGCTGGACGCCGTGGGCCTGGGTGGCCTGGGCGCGCGCCTGCCGCAGCAGCTCAGCGGCGGACAGCTGCAGCGCGTGGCCATCGCCCGCGCGCTGGTGCACCAGCCCGCCCTGCTGCTAGCCGACGAGCCTACCGGCAACCTGGACCCCACCACCGCAGCCAAGGTCATGGAGGCGCTGGTGGCGCAAACCCGCCAGCACGGCACCGCGCTGGTGCTGGTCACCCACTCATTGGCCGCCACCGCACAGGCTGACCGTGTGCTGCACCTGCGTGCCGATGGCATGGCGCCACACCTCACCGGTTAAACCCCTGGCACGGGACGGTTGGCAACACGGCGCCCAGAGCTTGCGCTAGACTGGCTCGCATGGTGACAAAACGCATCGCCCCTGCACTATTGATACCCGCCCTCTGCGCACTCGCGGCTGGCGTTGCTCAGGCAGGATGCAGCCGCCCCATGAATGTGCCGCTCTCCGCAACGGGCCAGAGCGTCATCATCAGCGACGGGGAGTTCAGCGGCATCTACCCCGAGTTGCTGCGCTCCCTGGGAGGCAAGGATGGCTGCGAATTCGTGCTGACGCCTGTGCCGCGCGCGCGCCAGGAATTGTTGTTTGAAACCGGCAAGGCAGATCTGCTGGTGCCAGCAACCCGAACACCGAAACGGGACGAATCCGGCGTATTTGTCACGCTCACGCGCAGCCGCGCAGCCGTCATCAGCTTTGACCCCAAGCGCCCCGTGTTCAAAACCGCCTATGACGTCCTGGAACGCAAAGATGCGCGGGTGGTACTGGTGCGGGGCTTCGACTACGGCCAACCGTACCAGGAGTTGATTGACGCTTTGCAAAAGCAGAATCGGCTGGTGTTCGAATCTGACCCGGTGGCGGTGGCCCGCGTGCTCAAGGCCAATCCGGGCGACATCTCCATCATGGCGCCTGTGATCTTTTTTGGTGCCATCCAGGATGACCCGCGCGTAGCGGACCTGATGGACAAGCTGCGTTTTGACCCCATTGCAGAATTGCCGTGGGGAGAAAACGGGCTCTACATCTCCAAGACCTCACTCAGCAAAGACGACGCGGCGACGCTGCTGGCACTGTTGAACCGTCCTGCCGTGGCCAGTACGCTCTGGAAGAGTTTTCAGAACTACTACCCTGCCAGCGTGCTCAAGGAAAGCATCCGTCCGCGCGACGGCAAATAAAAAAGGCCCTCGCAAGGGCCTTTTTCAGGATTGGCGCCAGACGCACTGGCTGACAGGTGTCACGCGCGCTTCTTGCGGCGCGCCACCACACCGATGGCCGCCAGGCCCGCCAGCATCAGGGCATAGGTTTCTGGCTCAGGTACAGCGCTCACGCTGATCAGCGTGTAGTCAGACTGGTTGGTTGCTGGGCCGCCAGCCCTACCTTTGACACCTGGTGCAGCCCCAAAGGCAATGGACTTGACCAAAGCGTTGCCGAACGGATTGCTCACCTTCCAGGCGCCGCCTTTTCCGTCAGTTGCAGGACTCAGGTTCAGCACCGAACCGTTGGCACCCGACCAGACAGCGGTGGTCGCGCCCTTGGCCGTGAGTGTGAAGCTGGCCACCGAGTTGTTGGCGAAGGTGACGCTGATCTTGGCCACTTCGTTCACGTCGTTGTATTCAGGACCGTCAAACAACAGACCCAGTGTGAAACTGGTGACCTTGATGCCGCTGGAGAAGCTGCCCACGATGGATTCGCCAATGTCGATCTCACCGGGAGTACGCTCGCTGCCCGAGAAAGGCGACACGCCGATGCCCTGGTAGCCGCCCTGGCCAGCCTTGGTGCTGAACTTGGCGGCCACATTGCTGTTACCCACTGCGACCAGCGCGTTGAAATTGGCGGTTACGCCGCCCAAAAAGGTGGTGCTGTAGCTGTTGCCAGTACCGAAGTTCACACCGTACAGCGTGTTGTTGGTGTTGGCGGGGTTGGAAGCCGCTGCGCTGAAGCTCATGCCTGCGGCCAGCAGTGCCAAGGCGGCAGATTTAACAAAAGAAGTATTCATGGGTCCCTGGTACCAATTTTTATGGGGTCTAACTGTTACAGGAGGTTACAGAAAACCACCATCGTTGGCGATAGCCCAATCGGACTAGGCCGCCACCGCCGCAGCTACCACTGGACCGCCAACACCCCATCCACCAGCCGATACCCCCGTGTCCCCATGGCGCGCGCCTCGGTCTCGTCGTGCGTCACCAAAATGGTGGCCATCTGGAACTCCGCAATACGTTCACTGAATTCCTGGCGCAGCTGCAACCGCAGCTCAGCGTCCAGGGCGGAGAACGGCTCGTCCAGCAGCAGCACGCGTGGCCGGGTGATCAGCGCACGGGCCAGCGCCACGCGTTGCTGCTCGCCCCCGGAGAGTTGCCACACCTTGGACTTGGCATAGGCCTGCAGACCAAAGCGCTCGAGCATGCCCTGGGCCTGCGCGCGGGCATCCACCTTGCGCTGGCCCTGCTCCACCAGACCAAAGGCCACGTTGTCCTGCACGTTGAGGTGCGGGAACAGCGCAAAGTCCTGAAACATGAGTGCAAAGCCACGCCGCTCGGGCGGGGTGTGGGTGATGTCCTGGCCGGCAAACAGCACGCGCCCGCGCTCGGGCGGCTCCAGCCCGGCCACTATCTTGAGTAGCGTGCTCTTGCCGCTGCCCGAGGGCCCCAAGAGCGCCGCCGTTTCACCAGGGCGCACCTGCAGCGCCAGGTCTTGCAACAGCGGGCGTGGTGCGGCATGCCGGGGGGCATAGGGCTGCCAGTGTTTGCAGATGGCCTGCAGCTCAAGCATGGTCGCGGTCCTCAGAGGGCTTGGTTTCAATCAGCACAAAGGCCAGCAGCGCCAGCCCCATGAGCACGCAGGCCAGCACCAGCGCGGCGCTGCGGTTGGCCGCACCAGGGCGGCCCAGGTGCTGGTAGATCAGGGTGGTGAGTGTGGCCCATTCGGGGCGCGACAGAAACAGCGTGACCGCAAACTCGCCCACGGCCGTAGCCGCCGCAAACGCCATGCCGCGGCGCAGTGCGGGCGCCAGCAGCGGCAGCGTGACGCGCACAAATGCGCGCCACGGGCTGGCACCCAGGCTTCGTGCGGCGTCCAGGTAGTGCTCGGGCAGGCTGTCCAGCGCGGAAGCGATGGACTTGGCTACGAACGGGTAGGCCAGCAAGGCGTAGGCCGCCACCAGCAGGGTGAAGCTGCCGGTCCATGCGGGGTACAGCAGCAACAGGCCGAAGGCCACCATCACCGGTGAGACCATGAAGGGCAAAAACACCAGCGTGCGCAGCCACAGCACACGCCGCGCCGCCAGCGCATGGGCCAAGCCCAGCGCCGTGGCCAGCGACAGGGACAGTGCGGTGAAACGCGCCGTGTTGTAGAGCGCGGCCAGCGTGTCGTCTTCCAGCAGCACGGCCCAGGCTTCCGCTCCTGAATTTATAGCATCCTGCGTAATGGCGACGAGGGGTAGCGCACAAATCAACATATAAATGCCAGCCATGGCCAGCACGGCGGCCCACTGCGCCGCGCCGCGGGGTGGCACGCGCGGCACGCGGTCGGCGCGGCCCGGTGCGGCCAGGCGGCGCTCGATGACAGCGTAGGCCAGGGCCGCCAGCGCGGTCAGCAGCAGCATCCACACGGCCAGCACACCGGCCTGCTGCAACTGCAGCTCGTGCGCCACCAGCGTGTAAATCTCCACTTCGGCCGTGGCGTAGTCCTGCCCGCCCAGCACCAGCGCTAGGCCAAAGCCGGCAAAGCAGTACAGGAATACCAAACACAATGCCGAGGCCAACCACGGCGCAATGGCCGGCCATTCCACACGCCAGAACGCACGCCAGGGCGTAGCGCCCAGCGTGCGCGCCGCGGCCACGCGCGAGGCACTCACCTGCCCCAGCGCATCGGTGCCCGCGCGCACCACCACGCAGAGGTTGAAAAACAGATTGCCGTAAAGCAGCAGCCAGGGCGTGTCCTGCAAATCGGGTCCACCCAGGCGTACCAGCAAGCCCTGCGGCCCCAGCAGCGCCAGCACACCCATGGCGGCCACCAGCGTGGGCACCACAAAGGGCAGCATGAGACCGCGCAGGATCAGCGTGCGGCCGGGGAAGTCAAACCGCGCCAGCACCCAAGCCATGGGCAGCCCGAGGATGAGCGCGGCGACGCAGGTGATGGTGGCCTGCCAGAACGACCAGGCCATGCGCCAGCGCAGATACGGGTCCAGCCACGGTGCCAGCAAGGCCGCAGCACCGGCATCGCCCCGCCAACCTTCCACCAGCAGGCGCAGCGCAGGCGCCACCAGCACCACCAACAAAAACGCCAGTGGCAGCACAGGCAGCACCCAGCCCGCCCAGGGTTGCGCCGGGTTGCGGTGGCGCATGGTCAAACCTGGCGAATTACTTCAGCACCACCTTGGTCCAGCGCGCCACCCAGTCGGCGCCCTTGGCGGCAATGTCGGCATCGCTGGGTGCATGGAAGGCGGTGGGCTCCGGCGCAAACTTGAAGGCATCGGACTTGGCCACGCCGGCTTCGGTGGGATACATCCACATCTCGGTCTGCATGCCCTGCTGCACGGCGGGCGAACGCAAGAACTCGACAAACTTTTCCGCCGCCGCGCGCTCCTTGCCGCCCTTCACCAGCGCCACGCCCTCCACCTGGCGGAACACGGCGCCGGGCAGGCTCAGCGAGCCTGTGGGCGGCTCGGCCAGCTTGGTCTTGGCATAGAACACTTCGGCTGCCGGGCTGGTGGCATAGCTCACCACGATGGGATGCTTGCCACCGTTCTGGCTGAACTCGGTGTAGTAGGCCTCGGTCCAGCCTTTGGCCACCTTCAGGCCGTTGGCGCGCAACTTGGCCCAGAAGTCAAAGGCCTTGTCCTCGCCCAGCGCGCCAATGGTGGCCAGCAGGAAGGCGTAACCGGGGCTGCTGGTGGCAGGGTTTTGCACGACCAGCAATTTGGCGTAGGCGGGCTGGGTCAGGTCTTCCAGCGCCTTGGGCACGGCCACACCGTTCTTGGCAAACCAGGCCTTGTCGTAGTTCAGCGTCACGTATCCGTAGTCCACCGGCACCAGCGGTGCGGGCAGCTCGGCGGCTGGCTTGCGGCTGGCGGCGGCACCGGCATAACTGTCGAGCACGTCGGCGGCCAGCGCCTTGGGCGCCAGCGCGTTGTCGATGCCGTAGACCACATCGGCAATCGGATTGGCCTTGGTGAGGATGAGCTTGTTGAGCATCTCGCCGGCGTCACCGGCCTTGGTGATGCGCAGCTTCACGCCATTGTCTTTTTCAAACTTTGCCAGCAAGGGCTTGGGCACGGTGAAAGAGCTGTGCGTCAGCACGCGCAGATCGCCAGCACGGGCCAAAACTTCTGACCGATTTGGTTGAGTGTCAGCTACCGGAGCTTTTTGATCCGCCGCTTGGACGGCGGTGAAGCCAGCGGCCAACAGGGCCGCGCCCAATGTGGTCTTCAGAAACGAAAAAATCCCGTGTTGCATGGTGTGCTCGCTTTCAATGCGCCAGCCATCGGTCGCATCAAAAACCGGCACCCGCAAGACGGGACAGGCTTCTCACACTTCCTACGCTGGCATGATCCAGATCAGGTACATGGGGTATTTCTCAGTCCTGTGACGGACACCCCCGGTGGAAGCGTGGATTGTAGGCTTTTGTGCCTGCGGGCCGCCTGTGCAGGCCTATGCCCACAAGGCCGGCTTGGCCACCATCAGGTAGAACACCGCCAGCATGGCGATGAACGCGGGATAACCCAGCGCCTCCCAGCGGCGCGCGTAGTGCCAGTACAACGGTGGCAAGGGCCCGTTTTTTTCATGGGCCGCTTTCGCCATAGCCGCCATGCGCAGCTGCAGCGCCACCACGGGCGTCCAGCAGGCTCCAGTGAACAGGTAGAGCGCCACCGTCAGCAGCAACCACGGCGTGGTCCAGGGGTAACCAGCCAGGTAAGCCATCCACAGCCCCGTGATGGGTTGGATCACCACCGCGGGCGAGGTGAACCATGTGTCGGCCCGCACCACCAGGCGCGCCACCACGGCCTGCGCGGCCACCACGCCGCTGCGGTTAGCGTAGAAGAAGAAAAACGCCGTGCCAAACCCGGTCCCCACCAGCACCACGCTGGACAGGATGTGCACCCACTTTAGGAACAAGTACAGACTCACGGTGACCTCCGCATCAGGATCCACAACACCACGGCAATCGGCACGTTCTTCGTCAGCGGCCCCAGCGGGTGCAGCCACAGGGCGGGCTGCATGAAGGTAGCCACCAACGTCATGCCCAGCATCACCAGCAAGGCCAGGCCATAGACGCGCCGGACCGGCCACACCAAGAGCAGCAATCCCAGCATCGCGTCCGTTGCAGCCCCTGCCCACACCAGGGCATCGGCCACACGCGGATCAGTCACACCACTGGACACCAGCAGCGCCCGGCTCTGCCCATGCAACTCCTGCACACTGACCAGCGCCGTGACCAGCCACACAAAGACCAGGCTGTAACGCAGCCAGCGCGATTCAGTGTGTGCCATGGTTTTCCGGTGATTTTTGCCAGGTGATGACTTCATGCACATGACCCGCCAGAAAATCCTGCAAGCGGCGGAAGCGCTTGCGTGTCTGGCGGGTAAATGCCACATCCACCGCAGGCCTCAGCAACCAAGCCAGCCAGCCCGGCGCAACGTCAAGGGTATAGGTATAAATCAAGATGGACTCATTCGGCCCCACATCGGCGTGTCGCATGGAAGCTGCCCAGCGCGAGAAAGGAAAAGAAGTCCCCACCATGGTGGCTGCTGCCAGGCGGGGGCGATCGAAGCTCACAAATCGGGTTTGCATGGACAGCCCTCGCAACAACCCGCCTCCTGCATTCTGCGTGATGGCCCCCACATAGGGGCAAGGCGCTCCACCCACTACCACCGTCGCGCCAACCAGCGAATCCCAGCGGTGGCGCCACTGGTGGTAGTGAAAGGCATCAAACACCACAGCGGCAGGCGCAGGCATGGTGAATTCCAATTTGCGGTGAATCACAGAATCAACCCTCTTCCACCACATCCGTCGCCATGCCCCACTTTGCGAATTCGGGACTGAATTCGCTGAGGGCATGCAGACCTACGCAGGCGCGTGCGCCGGATGGCATGGCCTCGCCCGCAGCCAAACGGCGGGCCAGCAGAATGGCGGCCATGCAAGGGATTTCGGGGCCATGGTCGTTGTCCGCGGCGATGTGCCAGGCGCGCTGAACGGGCACGCCCTCAGCGTTCACGCCCGCCACGCGCACCACCATGCCACCCAGCGCAGAACCCAGGGGATCGAACACCTTGGCCCCGGCATTGAGCAACCTCGCCAGCGATGCAGGGCTCTTGAGAGCACCCCGTTGCCGCAACCATGCCAGCACCGCAAACGCGCGCTGAGACAGGCCAACTTCCAGCGCTGCGCGGAACTCCACGCGGTCTTGCACCTGGTAGTGCGCGGGGAAAAGCTCCAGGTCAGGGATGTCGCACACCGCGCCCAACCGGGACTGCAGGCGACGAAACTCCACGCGTTGCGGGTTCGCCCAGCCGATCTCCGCCTGCCACTGCCCACCACGCCACACATGCAGCGGTACACCGCAGTAGCTCAGTACGGCTTCCAGTGTGGCGACACCGCGGGGCGCAGTTTGGGCCGGGGCAATGCACGCGTCGATAGCGTCAATGCGCTGCCAGCCGTGACACAAAAAATCCACCACTGCCGACGACAGCGCTGGCACGGTGCTTGCACCGCTGATGGCCACGCGGTTGGCGTCAGCGAACGGCGCCTGCATCGCCTGCGCAAAGTCACACACAAACCGCCGGCCGTCCGCGAGATCGATGTAGTGCACCCCCGCCTGCACACAGGCCCGGGCCACCGCGTAGTCCTGCCCCTGAAATGGGCCGGCAGTGTGGATCAGCAGTTCAACGCCGTGGGCGCGCAGCGCTTGCGTAAAGTGCGATCCCTGCGCGTCCACCGCCACACCTGCGGCCCGGCCTCCGTGGGTCCGGTTCAGCGCTGCGGCGAAGGCGGACGCGCGTGTCGCATCGCGCCCGCCTACCAGCAATTCAATAGAAGCATCCGCAGCCAACGCACGGGAGATACGTGCACCAAAATTTCCATACCCGCCCAGCACCAACACCCGCATGCAGTCAGCCCAGAAAACCGAGGTTCAGAGGGTAGTCCGGCCGCTTGGCCATGTCGCCGAAGTGTTTGAGATTGGGCAGGATGGTGTGCAGATCCTTGTTGCCCACACCAAACCAGCGCGCCAGCGTGGCGGCGTACTGGTCCACCGAGGTGCTGGGCAGCAGCCGACCTTGGCCCACATGCCACTGGTCTTGCGGCGCCCCCGTGTTACCCACGCTGACCGGCGGCGGTGCGCCATAGAACGCCTGGCCCTTGACCGCACCGCCCACCACGATGTGGTGGCCACCCCAGCCATGGTCAGAGCCATCTCCGTTGGAGGTGAGCGTGCGGCCAAAGTCGGACGCAGTGAAGGTGGTCACGCTGTCGCTCAAACCCAGCTCCTCCGTGGCCTTGTAGAACGCCGCCATGGCGTCGCTCACACGACCCAGCAACACAGGCTGTTGGGCAATCAGGTTGTCATGCAAATCGAACCCGCCCAGTGACACCAGAAACACCTGGCGTTTGCTGCCCAACACCGATCGGCCTTTGATGAGGCGCGCCACCATCTTGAGCTGGTCCGCCAGGGGGTTCTGCGCGGGAAACTCGGTGGCCAGCGGGCTGCCCGTGGCGCCGGCCTGGCTTTCGGCCAGCGCCGAGGTGATGTGCACCTCGGCCTCACGCGCGCGTTGGGTGATGCGCACATATTCGTTTTCCAGCATGTGGCTACTGGGTTGCGAGATCATGCTAGAGAGCAGGTTCTTCACGGCCGACGAGCCATACACCGCACCGTCCGTCGCTCCACGCACGCGCACTGCGCCGCCGGTACTTACCTGGTACTGCAGGGCCGCATCGCCCGACAGGAACACCGCATTGCCCGTGACCGACACACAGGTGAACAGCGACTTCTGGTTGGCCGCCATGGCCATATCACCCAGGTGGCCGCCCCAGCCCACGGTGGAGCCCTCGGGCGAAGACGACTGCCAGATGGACTGCTGGTCGTTGTGCGAGAACAGCTTGGGCGGCAGCGGGTAGGTCTTGCGGTCCGGGCTGTTGTACTGCTCGCGCGTGAGCGGCACTACCAGCGGGCCCACGTTGAACTGCACTGCGGCCTTGCCCGTATTGAACAGGTCAGCCAGCCCGGTCATCGCGGGGTGCAGCGCGTACTGCCGGCCACCGGCCAGCGGGGTGCGCGGCTTGAGCAGCGTGCGCTCCAGGTCGGCGCGCGCAATGGCAATGCCGCCACCGGCCTCGCCCGCGCCGCCACGCACCGTGGCGTACTGCGCATAGCTGGGTTCGTCAAACGTGACCACGGTGTTCGCGTAGTCGTTGCCGCCGTAGAGGAACACGCACACCAGGGCCTTGTAGTCATTGGCGCCCGCCGCAGCGGCTTCGCCCATGGCGGCCAGGTTCATGGCCACGGGCAAGGCGGTGCCCGACAAGGCCAGCTGGCCCGCGCGCTTGAGGAAGCTGCGGCGGCTGTGGGGAGAAAGTTGCATGAAGTCCATGGGGTGCCCCTATTTTTGAACCAGGTACTGTGGTGCGGCCATGGCCAGAAACACCGCCGCGGCCACGCGGTCCAGCCGCTTGTCGGGCGGGCTGGCAGCGGTCAGCGGTGTGGCGTTCAGCGCCGTCACCATCTGCCCTTGCAGCGCCGCGGGCAACTGCCCCGCGCACAGCAGCAGGTTCATGCGCGACACCAGGGCCTTGGCATCGGTGGCCAGTGCGAGCTCGGTGGTGTAGCTGGCCTTGATGTCAAAACCGTTCTTGGGGTTCTTGGAGTTGTTCACGTTGTTGGGCAAGTCCGGGTCGTTCACGTAGATGCCATTGCGGATGACGTTCTGCATAAAGTTCAGGTAGCCCGCCACGCTGCTTTCGGTCACGATCTGGAACTCCGGTGCCATCGCGCCAGTGCTGGCCATCTGCGTGGACGGCGGCACATAGCCGGGACGAAAGAAGTTAAACACCGAAGGCGAACGCAGTGGGCTTTGGCCGAGCTGGGTAGCAGGGTTGCTCAGGTCGTTGATCTTCCAGCTGCCCTGGGCCGAGGTAATGCCAAAGGTGCGCCCCCACTGCACCAGGCGCAGCATGGGCTCTCGCAGACGGCCAAACTGGGCCTGCTGCAGGCCCGCCGGGTCACGCGCTTCGTCGTCCAGCAGGATGGCGGCAAACACCGCGCGCAGGTCGCCGCGCACCCCGTGGCCGTTGTCGGCAAATGCGGCCGACACCCGCGCCACATAGGCCGGGCTGGGGTTGCTGGTCACCAGCCTCTGGATCATCTGGCGGCCAAAGAAGGGGCCCACATTGGGGTGATTGAACAGCGTGTCCAACGCAATCTTCAGGGCCTGCGGACCCGGCGTGTTGGCCGGAATGCTGGTGCCCAGAAACTGCGCCGGCAGATCGGAGTGCCGGTTGGGCGTGAGTGACATGCGCTGTTTGGCAAAGTTGGTGTTGCCCACCTTGCGCTTGCCCTCGGGGTCGAACGGCACGACCACGTTTTGCCGCTGGTCAAAGTCATAGCCGGTGAACACGCGGGCCAACTGAACCACGTCGTTCTGTACATAGGTCTCGGTGCGGTTACCCGCGGCGTTGAGCTTGTCTGTGCCATCCGGGTTGAGCTGGTACAGGCCGATGGAGAACAGCTGCATCACCTCACGCGCGTAGTTCTCGTCGGGCACGCGGCCCGTGGCGGGGTTTTCTTTCTGGTTGCCCTTGGTGTTGAGGTAGTGGCCCATGGCGGGGTTCAGCGTCACCTCTTCCAGCAGATCGCGGTAGTTACCCAGCGCGTGCTGGACCAGCGTGTCCCAGTAGTGCGCGATCACATGGCTGCGCCACGCCAAATCCAGCCCGGTAAGTGACACCACAAAAAACTCCGACAGCGCCAGCGCCAACCGCTTGCGCACGGCATCGGGCGCCGTCATGAGCTGGTTCCAGATCATGTAGTCGCCCGGGTAGAAGTGGTCGAAATAGCGTGTGTCGTTCGCGATCTGGCCATATCCGCGTGCATTGAGCCAGTCCCAGCCGGTTTGACCCAAAGGTGCGTCGAATTGCTGCGCCAGCCAGTCGGCATAGCCCTGCTTTTGCACTGCAGCAATCTCGGCATCCGAGGCCGAAAACTGCGCCTGCAGCAGAAAACGTGCTGCCGCCTCCGGCGTGGTGGCGTCGGTGTAGTGCTGGCTGGGTCGCTGCAAGGGTGCGCCACGGCCATAGCGCGCGCCCGGCGCGGCACAGGCTGCCAGCAAGGCACTGAGCCCCGCCAGCGCGGCATGCTTGGCCCATTGGGGAGCGTTGGTATCGGCCGGGGCAACGGCGGTGGAATCGTCAAACGCGTCTTCGGTCATGGTGCATTCCAGGGCAGCCGGTGGCCGCACAACCGCGCCATGGTAACCAAGCTTATGTCAACGCATTGTGAAGTTTGCATGGCGGATGCGCTAGGCTCAGGCGCATGTTGATGGCTTTGTTCACCACTTTTTCCTGGCAAGAGCTGCGCCATCACCCCTGGCGCAATGCGGCGGCCGTGGTGTCTGTGATGTTGGGGGTGGCGCTGGCGTTTGCGGTGCACCTGATCAATGCCTCCGCGCTGGACGAGTTCTCGCAAGCCGTGCGGTCCGTGGGTGGCCAACCCGACCTGGAGCTGCGCAACGCAGGCGCCGGTAACGCTGGTGTGGGTCTGGCCCTCTGGGGCCGGCTGCTGAACCACCCGGACGTGGCCGTGGCCTCCCCAGTGCTGGAACTCAGTACCTATGCCGTGCAGGATGGCAAGAAAGTGCTGTTGCGCGTGGTGGGCGTGGATGCCCTGCAGGTGGCAGGCGTGGCACCGGACCTGATGCCCCGCCCCGAAGCCGGCGCAGAACGACTCGCGCTGTTCGCGCCCGACGCGGTGTTTTTGAACCCGCTGGCACGCCAGGCTCTCAAAGGTAACAGTTTGCAACTGCAGCAGGGGCTGCAGTTGCGCACGGTGCAGGTGGCGGGTGACGTGCGGGCCGGCGGCGCCCCGCTGGTGGTGATGGACATTGCGGCGGTGCAAGAGTTGTTTGGCGTGGACGAGCGCATCACACGGGTGGACCTGCGCCTGCGCCCCGGGGTGGACCGCGCCGCTTTTGTGCGCGCCATGCAAGCCGCTCCCGACTGGCCCGCCGGCGCCACGCTGCGCGAGCCGGGTGATGCCGTGGCGCGCATCGGCAATCTGTCGCGCGCTTATCGCGTGAACCTCACGGTCTTGGCGCTGGTGGCACTGTTTACTGGCGGCTTTCTGGTCTTCTCGGTGTTGGCTCTCAGTGTGGCACGGCGTGCCCAGCAGTTTGCGTTGTTGGGCGTGCTGGGCCTGACCGGCCGACAGCGCCTGCAGTTGGTGCTGCTGGAGGCCGCGGCCCTGGGTGCCGTGGGCAGTGCGCTGGGCCTGGCCTTGGGCGCAAGCCTGGCCACACTGGCGCTTCGCCTTCTGGGGGGTGACCTGGGGGGCGGCTTCTTCGCCGGTAGCGCACCGGCGTTGCAATGGAGCCCGATGGCGGCCCTAGTGTTCGGGCTGCTGGGCGTGGCCGCAGCACTGGTGGGTGCCTGGACACCCGCACGGCTGGCGCAGCAGTTGCCCCCCGCACAGACGCTCAAAGGCCTGGGCAGCCTGTCCGGCCGACGCAGCCAGGCCTGGTTGGGTGTGCTTTTGCTGGTGAGCGGTGGCCTGCTGGCGCTATTGCCACCGGTAGGTGGCATTCCGCTGGCAGCGTATGTGAGCGTGGCGTTGTTGCTGCTGGGCGGCATCACCGCCTTGCCGGCCGCCGTGGGTGGGGTGCTGAATGCTGTCGCCCCGCTGGTGGCGCGCCGTGCATTGCCATTGCTGGCGGTGGAGCGTGCCCGGCGCGTGCGCGAGAGTGCGGCCGTGGCTGTGAGCGGTGTGGTGGCCTCGCTGAGTCTGGCCGTGGCACTCACGGTGATGGTGGCCAGTTTTCGCCACTCCGTGACCCAATGGCTGGATACCGTGCTGCCCGCTGCGCTGTACGTGCGCAGCGCGGGCAGCGGCAGCGCTTTGGATACCGCCTACTTTGACCCTGCCTTTGTACAGGGCGCGGCCCAGCTTGCCGGAGTGGAGCGCCTGACCACACAGCGCAGCCTGGCGCTGACGCTGGACCCGGCCCAGCCCGCCGTGCTGCTGCTGGTGCGCCCACTGCACGATGCGCAGACCGGCGCACTCGCCCTGCCACTGGTGGGCAGCGCGCTGCCGGTTCCTCCGGGGCGCACCGGGGTGTATGTGAGCGAAGCCATGCTGGACCTGTACGGCGCCCGCCCGGGGCAGGACCTGCCGGCACTTACAGCATCCATTCGTTCCCTAGCCCCTGAGAAAACTGCGCCAGTAGCTCCTGTTTTTGTAGCAGGCGTATGGCGGGACTACGCCCGTCAGTTTGGCACCGTGGCCCTGGAGCAAGCCGACTTTGCGCGCATCAGCCGCGATACCCGGGTCAACGACATCGCCTTTTGGCTGGCACCCGAAGCCAACGTGGTCCAGGTACAAGACCACCTGCGTGACCTGGCCAACCAGTTGGCCCACACGCCCGGGGGCGAGGCGGGCAACTTGCTGGAATTTGGCTCGGCCGCCGAGATACGCACCACCAGCCTGAAGATTTTTGACCGCAGCTTTGCCGTGACCTACTGGCTGCAGGCTGTGGCCATTGGCATAGGGCTGTTTGGCGTGGCCGCCAGTTTCAGTGCGCAGGTACTGGCGCGGCGCAAGGAGTTTGGGCTGCTGGTGCACCTGGGCCTCACGCGCCGCCAGATCTTGCGCGTCGTGGCACTGGAGGGCGCAGCCTGGACCACGCTGGGCGCACTGGCTGGCGTGGGGCTGGGCCTGGCCGTGGCCGTGGTGCTGGTGCACGTGGTGAACCCACAGAGCTTTCACTGGACCATGGAGCTTGCCCTGCCCTGGGGTCGGCTGGCGGCGCTGGGCGCTTCGGTCATTGCCGCGGGCACCCTCACCGCGTGGCTATCGGGCCAGGCCGCGGCAGACCGCGACGCGGTAATGGCCGTCAAAGAGGACTGGTAGGGCTGGGCGAGCTGACGGAGGGGCTGCTCAGCGCCTCTTCCACGCGGTTGCGCCCTAACTGCTTGGCGCGGTACAGGCCGGTGTCTGCCCGGTCAATCAACGCGGTGAGGTTGTCGGACGCCGCGTGGTTGAAGATGGCCACGCCAATGCTGACCTGGCACACGGGCAAGTCCGGGTTGGCAGTCACGCTTTGGCGAATGCGCTCTGCCACCAGCAGCGCCTGTTCGCGTGAGGTGTCGGGCAACAGCGCCACAAACTCCTCACCGCCATAGCGTCCCAAGATGGCGGGGCGGCGCAGCAGGGTTTGGATGCGCTGGACAAAATCGCTGATCACCAGATCGCCCACATGGTGGCCATGCTTGTCATTGATGTTTTTGAAATGGTCCAGGTCCAGCATCAGTGCGGCCAGTGAGGTACCCAGGCGCTGGCTGCGGGCCACCTCGTTTTCCCCCAGCTCAAACAATGCACGCCGGGTGTAGGCCCCCGTCAGGCTGTCATTGCTAACCAGGTATTCCAGCTCGCCGCGCATGCGCTCGGTGGCCATCAGCACGCCCCCTATGGACAGCAGCAGTAGCCCGAAACTGTAGCTGGCGAAATACACCACCTGGATAACCGAGGCTGCAAAAATGCTGGAGGCCGGTGGGTCTATCCACGCTGTCACCCCGCGCACCAGCATCACAATGGTAAGCAGCACCGACACGGTCAGCAGAACACGGCAAGCCAGGGAGCCATTGCCATACTCGCCAATGACCGCAGCATGGGCAGCGAACAGCACTGCCATGGTGCCGCAAATGAACAGCAACCGGTAGAGGTACGGCGCATCGCCGGCAATGAGTCCGACCATAGCGACCACGGCGTACACCGCCATGGCAGGCACAAAGTAGCGCGGCAGCGCCACGTCCAAGTGACGGCAAGTACCCACCAGCAGATACACCCCGGACAGCACCAACAACACATTGCCCATACCGGCAAAGACCAGCGTTTGCACCAGGCCATGCAAACCGAACAACAGGGTGGAGAAGAAGGCCAATAGCTGACTAATGGCCCAGTGGTTCAAACCACGGATGGAGCGAGGGTAGGTGCGGGCCTGGAAGAAAAGTAGCAGCGCCATCAACAAGGCCATGAGGCCATTGATCAGGATGAAGATGCGCAGATCGGGAGCGGACACTGGCAGGCTCACAGCAGTTGGCACGCAGCCATGATAGTGGCTGGGGGCCTGCCGGGCATTGTTTCCCCGAAAAAACAACGCCCATGCGGTGAGGCATGGGCGCGGGACGTCAGAGGAACTGACGGCGCATCAGGGCGCGTTGGACTCCAGGCCGCATAACACCCGTCCCCGGCCCGCGGCGAACACATTCGCATAACCGGCCAGACCCGCCACCAGACGGCCCAGGGCGCGCGCCACCAGCGCCAGGCCATGGCCCACGTCACGCAGGGGCTCCACCACCTTGGCTTGCCAACGGGTGGCCATGCACGGCTCCGGCTGCGCCACCCACTGCAGCTTGATCTCGTCCTGCCCCTTGTGTGGCCATGCTTCCACCACCACACGCTGCCCGGCGCGCAGCTGCAAGTCGTGGCCCAACGCCACGAAATGGTCACCGGTTTCCAGCAGGGGCGTGTGGCGGGACACATCCAGCGTGGCCCAGGCACGGCCCGACACCACCCGCAGCACACCGGCCGTGCGCGGACGCAGGGTCACCGCCTTGCCCTTGGCCAGCACCCAGGGGGCGTCGGCGGACAGGGAGAACGCACCGTACTGGCCTTCAGCAGCGGGGCGTTGCAGCAGGGAGGTTTGTTGGGACTGTTGTAGCGAGGGACTTTGGCTTTGGACTTGCATGGTGGACTCCGTTTTGGTGGTTGGGCAATGAATGATCGCGCTGCGCCGCCACACCGTCCAATGAAATCGGGCTATGCTATTCATTCCATTCACGCATGAATCGACCTTGCCGCCATGTCCTCTGCCGTCCCCTCCAGCACCGAGATCCGACTGCGCACCCGGCCCATTGCGGTGGGCCACCTGCGCGCCCTGGAGGCGGTCGCTCGCCACCTGAACTTCCGGGCTGCGGCCGAAGAGCTGTCGCTGACGCAGAGTGCGGTGAGCCGCCAGGTGCAATCGCTGGAAGAAGAGGTGGGCGTGCCTCTGTTTTTGCGCCACACGCGCGCCGTGGAGCTGACCAGCGCAGGCGCCCAATTGTTGCGCGCCGTGGTGCCTTCGCTGGAGCGCGTGGACAGCGCGGTGCGCCTGATCCGCCGCACCGCGGGGCGCAAGAGCGTGGCCATTTCCACCTGGGCCTCCTTTGCGTCGATGTGGTTGATTCCGCGGCTCGAGGCCTTCCAGGCCGAGTACCCCGACATTGACATCCGCCTGGATGCCACCGACAACCCGGTCGACCTGGACACCAGCGATGTGGACCTCGCCATCCGCTATACCCGGCCCAGCAATGCGGGGCCTGACGCGGTGCGCCTGTTTGGCGAACAACTGACCCCCGTGGCCAGCCCGTGGCTGCTAAAAAGCGGGCCGCCGCTGCGCAAGCCGGCCGACCTGAACCGCTTTGCCCTGCTGGAGGCCAGCGACAGCCACCGCCACCAGAACCTGGAGTGGTTGACCTGGCGGCGCTGGCTGGACGACAACCAGTTGCCCAAGCTCGAGCCCAAGCGCTGGATGTATTTCAACTACGCGCACCAGATCGTCCAGGCCGCGCTGACCGGCCAGGGCGTGGCGCTGGCGCGCATGCCACTGGTGGCCGACAGCCTGGCCAGCGGCGACCTGGTGGAGGTGTTGCCCAACGGCCGCATCGACACCCCGCTGGTGTACTTTCTGCTGGTGGGGCCGCGCAGCGGTGCACGGCCCGAAATTCAGGCGTTTTGCGCCTGGCTGATGGCGCAGGCTGCGGTCACGCGCAAGGCCATTGGCGAGGTGCCTGACCCGGAAACCAACGCCCACCCCGACTGAGCCATTGCCCAGCTGCACACCTTCCATGACAATGGCACGCATGCGTACACCCCATCGCCTTTTTACCCACAGCCTGGTGGCCATGGCCGCGCTGTCTGCGCTGGCTGGCGCCCCGGCGCAGGCGCAAGAAGCCCTGGTCACCAAGCGCGCGTCCGCGCTGCGCGATGGCCCGGCCGATAGCGCCAATACCCTGGTCGCCCTGCCCGCCCAAACCCCGCTGACCCGCCTGCCTACGCGCCAGGGGCCATGGATCCAGGTGAAAACCGCAGCGGGTGCCAGCGGCTGGATCCACCTGTTTGATGTGGGTACTGCAACAGAACAAGGCACCGTGGCCAATGCGGCCACCGGCGCGCTGCGTGGTCTGTCCAACCTGTTCAACCGCGGCAGTGCGCAAAACCAGAACACGGGCGGGCCCACAGCCACCGTCGGCATACGCGGCCTGGGCGCCGAAGACATTGCCAATGCGCAACCCAACATGGCCGCGCTGACCCAGGCCGAAGGCCAGCGCCAGGACGCGGCCCAAGCCAAACGCTTCGCGGCTGATGCCAGCCTGACGGCCCGCGCGGTGGACCCTTTGCCCGTCCCGGCACCCCCTGCGCCCGTCCCGCCCCCCAACATCAAGGGAGCCTTCCCATGAAGCGCACCATCCTGAGCCTGTGCCTGGCCGCTGGCTGTGCCGCGATACCAGTGTCGCTGCAGGCGCAAGACGCCGGCAAGGCGCTGGGCGGCCTGTTCCAGAACCTGCTCAAACCCAACCAGGGCGGCGGTGGCAGCGGCTTGGGACTTTCGCTGGGGGGCAACAACAATGCCGCCAACGCCGGCAATGCGCTGGACCTGGTGGGCTTGCTGTCGCAGTCGTTGGAACAAATAGACGAGCCCAAGGAAATCGAAATCGGCCGGCAACTGTCGGCAGTGCTGCTGGGCACCAAGCCGCTGCACAAAGACATGGCGCTGCAGCGCTACGTAAACCGTCTGGGGCGCTGGATCAGCCTGCAATCGGCCAGGCCTGACCTGCCCTGGACCTTTGCCGTGCTGGACGACACAGGCTTCAATGCCTTTGCCGCGCCGGGTGGCTATATCTTCATCACCAAGGGCCTGGTGGACTCCGTGGCCGATGAGTCGGAGCTGGCCGGCATCCTGGCGCACGAAATCCACCACGTGGTGGGCAAGCACCATCTCAAGGCCATGCGCAAGACCGCGCAGGCGGGCCTGCTGACCAAGGCGATTGCCTCGCAGCTGGGCAGCAACGCGCAGGGCGTGGTGTCGGCCCAACTGCTGGCGCTGGGCAAAGACTTGTACTCCAAGGGGCTGGACCAGGAAGACGAGCTGGAAGCCGACCGCAGCGGCGTGGCACTGGCGGCCCGCGCAGGCTTTGACCCGTATGGCCTGGTGGCTGTACTACAACAACTGCGCACCGCCAAGCCCGACAACCCGGTCTTCACGCTGACCCTGAGCACCCACCCGCCCACCCAGGTACGGCTGGACCAGTTGGAGACCGCCATGGGCCAGCGCCTGGACGCACTGGCAGGCCAGCCCTCGCCCACCATCCCGCAGCGCCTGGCGCGTGCCGGTAACCGCTAAGCGCTCGGCCCCTTGCTAAGCCGCCGCGCCCTGCTGGCTGCACCCGCGCTGGCGGGGCTCCCCCCCCCAAGCTGGGCACTGCCGCAGAAGACGTTGGGCTTCCCCCGCGATGCGGGCAGCCACAACGACTTTGCCACCGAGTGGTGGTACCTCACGGGCTACGCCAATGTGGCGGGGCAGACGGCGGCACTGGGCTTCCAGGTCACGTTCTTCCGCAGCCGCGTGGCCGCGACCCAGGGCATGCAGTCGCGCTTGGCAGCCAGGCAACTCCTGTTTGCCCACGCGGCCGTCACCGATGTGGCGGGTAAAAAGCTCTGGCACGACCAGCGCATCGCCCGCTGGTCCGGCGAGCCCGCTGGCAGCAACCCGGCGGACGCGGCCTCAGCCAGCCTGCAGGACACGGGCGTGCTGCTGCGTGACTGGTCCTTGCAACGCCAGGGCACGGACCTGCAGGCCCATGTGGCGGCGGGCGACTTCGCGCTGAACCTGAACTTCAAAAGCACGCAGCCGGTGCTGCTGCAGGGCAAAGACGGTCTGTCCCGCAAGGGGCCCGACGAGAAACAGGCCAGCTACTACTACAGCCTGCCGCAGTTGCAGGTCAGCGGCAGCATCGCGCTGCAGGGCCAAACGCGCCCTCTGGAGGCTGGCAGCACCGCCTGGCTGGACCACGAATGGAGTCAGGAGGTGTTGCACCCGCAGGCCCAGGGCTGGGACTGGATCGGCATCAACCTGTTCGACGGCAGCGCACTCACAGCGTTCCAGCTGCGCGACCAGCAAGGCAACGCGCTGTGGGACGGCGGCTCGTTCCGCAGCGCGGCCGGCGCCCGCTACGCGTTCTCGCGCGGCGAGGTGCTGTTCAAACCCACGCGTAGCTGGCGCAGCCCCCTGAGCAAAGCCAGCTACCCCGTGGAATGGGTGGTGCGCACCCCGGCCGACTTCTACACGGTGAAGGCCGTCATCGACAACCAGGAACTCGACAGCCGCGGCTCCACTGGCGCCATCTACTGGGAAGGCCTGAGCGAGGTCTGGGACAGCAACGGCAAACTGGTCGGGCGCGGCTACCTGGAGATGACGGGGTATGCGGCGGCGCTGAAGCTGTAGCGCTGCAACAAACCGCAACAAACCGAAAACCAGCCGCTACAAATTCAATAGCTGCTCGCGCAATAATCACGGGGGCTAGGGGCTTGTTTCGTTATATTTCTCCCGCCACCATGCCTCCACCGCTCTCGCCCCCACCTAGGCTGCCATGACCTCCTCCGACCGCCCCAAAGCCACCAACCCCAAATCCCTCTCCGGCCTGCTGCCGTTTCTGCGGCCCTACCGGGGCCGCATTGGCATGGCGCTGGTGTTTCTGGTGCTGGCGGCGGGCGCCACGCTGGCGTTTCCGATTGCGCTGCGCAGCCTGATCGACGGCGGGCTGGTGCAGGCCGATAAGGGCGCGCAGGTGATGGCGCTGCGCGAACACTTTGCCGCACTGTTTGCGGTGGCGGTGGCGCTGGGCCTGTTTTCGGCCGGGCGCTTCTACATGGTGAGCTGGCTGGGCGAGCGCGTCACGGCCGACCTGCGCAACGCGGTATACAGCCATGTGCTCAAGCAGAGCCCCGAGTTTTTTGAAACCACGCAAACCGGCGAGGTGCTCTCGCGCCTTTCGGCCGACACCACGCTGGTGCAAACCGTGGTGGGCTCGTCGCTCAGCATGGGCCTGCGCAATGCGGTGATGGGCATTGGCGCCCTGGGCGTGCTGGTGTGGACCAACCCGGTGGTGATGCTGCAGGTGCTGGTGGTGCTGGTTCTGGTGGTGGTACCCAGCCTGTGGTTTGGCCGGCGCGTGCGCAAGCTCTCGCGTGCCAGCCAGGACCGTATCGCCGATTCCAGCGCCATCGCCGCCGAGGTGCTGAACGCGATTCCCGTGGTGCAAAGCTACACGGCCGAGGGCCGCGAGACCGCGCGCTTTGTCACCTCCACGGACAACGCCTTCGAGACCGCCACCAAGCGTAGCCGCATGCGCTCCATGCTGGTCGCCTTCATCATCATTGCCACCAGTGCCGCGCTGCTGTGGGGCCTTTACCAGGGCACGCAGGCCGTGGCCGAAGGCCGCATCACGGCGGGCCATTTGGGGCAGACCGTGGTGTACGTGATCATTCTGGCCAGCGCGTTTGCGGTACTGGGCGAGGTCTATGGCGACCTGCTGCGCGCCGCTGGCGCCACGGAGCGGCTCATGGAGCTGCTGGGCACCCAGTCGCCCATCACTTCCCCATCAAATCCGCTGCTAGCCCCCATGCCTTCTGCGGGAAGCGCTATCAAATTCGAAGCGATCGACTTCCACTACACATCGCGCCCGCTGCAACCGGCGCTGCAAAACTTCAGCCTGAACGTGCAGCCCGGCCAGACTGTGGCCATCGTCGGGCCCAGCGGGGCCGGCAAGAGCACGGTGTTCCAGCTGCTGCTGCGCTACTACGACCCGCAAAGCGGCGGCATTGTGCTGGACGGCGTGGGCACGCGCGACATGGCGCTGGATGCGCTGCGCCAGCGCGTGGGCATCGTCCCGCAAGACGCGGTGATCTTCTCCAGCAGCGCGCTGGAAAACATCCGCTACGGCAAGCCGGATGCGACGGACGCCGAGGTGAAAGCCGCCGCCCAGGCCGCATTTGCCCACGAGTTCATCAGCGCCCTGCCCCAGGGCTACGACACCTTCCTGGGCGAGCGCGGTGTGCGCCTGTCGGGCGGGCAGCGTCAGCGCATTGCCATCGCACGCGCCATGCTCAAAAACCCACCCCTGCTGCTGCTGGACGAAGCCACCAGCGCGCTGGACGCCGAAAGCGAACGCATGGTGCAGGCGGCGCTGGAATCGGCCATGCGCGACCGCACCACACTGGTCATCGCCCACCGCCTGGCCACAGTGCAAAAGGCCGACCTGATCGTGGTGCTGGACCACGGCAAGCTGGTGGAACAGGGCACGCACGCCGAGCTGGTGGCGCGCGGCGGCGTCTACGCCGGGCTGGCAGCGCTGCAGTTCAACGCCTGACCACCTCAGAATAAGACAAGCAACTGCTTGCCAAAAGCAAGCAGTTGACGCACTATTGCGGTATGGACAACATCAACCGCATCGAGGCTGTGCGCCGCTTCAACCGCTTCTACACCCGCCGTATTGGCGTGCTGCACGAAGGCCTGCTGGACTCCCCTTTTTCGCTGACGGAAAGTCGCATCCTGTGGGAGTTGGCGCATGTGGACGAAGGCACGGGCATCACCGCCACCGACCTGGGCCGCTTGCTGGACCTGGATGGGGGCTACCTGAGCCGGTTGTTGAAATCGCTGAAAGAGCGGGGTTTGGTGACCGCGGCCCCCAGCAGCGCCGATGCGCGCCAGTCCTTGCTGCAACTGAGTACAGCTGGCCGGACCGCCTTTGAGCCATTGGATCGCCGTTCGCAGCAGGACATCGACGCGCTGCTTGGCAAACTCAGCGATACGCAGCAGGTGGAGTTGCTGCAAGCCTTCCAGCGCGTCCAACGGCTCATGGACGAACCCGCCACTAAATCCGCAAGCGGCAGCTTTGTCCTGCGCCCCCACCGGCCAGGCGACATCGGCTGGGTGGTGTCGCGCCATGGTGCGCTGTATGCCCGCGAGTACCAATGGGACATGCGCTTTGAAGCCATGGTGGCACGCATTGCCGCAGATTTCATTGACCACTTTGACGCCCGACGTGAAGCCTGCTGGATCGCAGAGCGGGATGGCATCAACATCGGTTGTGTGTGCCTGGTTCAGGCCCGTGAGGAGAGCACCCAGGCGCCCATTGAAGGCGTCGCGCAGCTTCGGCTCTTGCTGGTGGAACCCAGCGCACGCGGGCTGGGATTGGGGGAACGGCTGGCCGCCGAATGCCAACGCTTCGCGCTGGAAGTGGGGTACCAGCGCATCCGGCTCTGGACCAATAGCCAATTGGCGGCCGCCAAACATATCTATCGCAAGGCTGGCTACAGGCTGGTAGCCAGCGAGCCTTTCCAGGGCTTTGGGCACGACCTGGTCGGGGAGACCTGGGAGCTGGATCTCTGAGGTGATCCATTGAAAAGAGGGGCTTAGACCCCTAAAATCAAGGGATCACCCTCAGGAGAACTCTATGGACGTCAGCAAAGCCAAGCCCGCCCCTGTGCAACCGGCCCAGGCGCTCAAGCGCACCGAGGAGTCCCAGCGACGCGAAACCCAGGCTAAAGAGCAACCAGCAAAAAAGGCAGAAGCTCCCAAGCGTCCCGTGGTGAACGCGCAGGGCCACACGACTGGGCGCCTGCTCAACGTCAGCGCCTGAACGCGACCCGCCCCTCACTCTCCGGGTTCCAGGTAGACGGCCATGGTTGCCATCACCGCCACCAACAGCGCGACACCGTCCTTGCAGGCGTCGCTGAGCATGGTGCGCCTGGAGCAAGCGAAGCGGGAGGCGGACACCGCCGAAGCCAAGGCGGAAGACTTGCGGGCGCAGGCTGACGATGCTGAGCGTGAGGCGCAAGACCGCAAAGACAATGTCCATGAGTTGAGCACCCGCAAGGCCACCGATCCCCTGGCCAGCAGTACCTACAGCGCGCCCGGCAAAGCCAACGCTGTCGCCGTACCCGCGGCCACCCAGGAGTTTCTGGTGCGCATGTACAAAGCCACCAGCCCACAGTTTGCCGCCAGCGGCAATGCGCTCAAAGACGACAGCAAGGCAGCTCCAGCCGTCAATACGCTGGGCCAGGCCACGGGGCGCATTCTCAATCTCCGCGTCTGACATAGTTATTATTTTTTTGCATAGTTTGCAAATGAAGTGGCCTTGGACAGGTCGACGTTGCCCGCCTACATTGCGGGCCATGACGACAACTACAAGGAGCTTTCATGTCGCAACACCACGCTAATCCGGCGTCTCCCGCGAACCCCGCAGCCACCACCCATGCGCTGCCTTCCTACCTGCAGGCCGACCACCTGGGCCCCTGGGGCATCTACCTGCAACAGGTCGACCGTGTCACCCCCTACCTTGGCCACCTGGCGCGTTGGGCCGAGACCCTGAAACGCCCCAAGCGTGCGCTGATCGTGGATGTGCCGATCCAGCTAGACAACGGCACCGTGGCCCACTTCGAGGGCTACCGCGTGCAGCACAACACCTCGCGCGGCCCCGGCAAGGGCGGCGTGCGTTTTCACCAGGATGTGACGCTGTCCGAAGTGATGGCGCTGTCGGCCTGGATGTCCATCAAGAACGCTGCGGTGAACGTGCCCTACGGCGGCGCCAAGGGCGGCATCCGTGTCGACCCCAAGACCCTGTCACGCGGCGAACTGGAGCGCCTGACGCGCCGCTACACCAGCGAGATCGGCATCATCATCGGGCCCACCAAGGACATCCCCGCGCCTGACGTGAACACGAACGAACAAATCATGGCCTGGATGATGGACACCTATTCCATGAACGAAGGTGCCACGGCCACTGGCGTGGTGACCGGCAAGCCCATCGACCTGGGCGGCTCCCTGGGCCGGCGCGAGGCCACGGGCCGCGGCGTATACACCGTAGGCGTAGAAGCGGCACAGCACATCGGTCTGGACGTGAGCAAGGCCCGCGTGGCGGTGCAAGGCTTTGGCAATGTAGGCGGCATCGCTGGCAAGCTGTTTGCCCAAGCCGGTGCCCGCGTCGTCGCCGTGCAAGACCACGGCGGCACCATCTACAAAGAGTCAGGCCTCGACGTGCCGGCCCTGCTGGCCCACGTGGCAGCACACGGAACGGTGGCAGGATTCACTCCTGCGGAGACGATTGCCAACGACGCGTTTTGGGACGTGGATTGCGACATCCTGATTCCCGCTGCGCTGGAACAGCAAATCACCGCTGCCAATGCGGGACGTATCAAGGCCAAGCTCGTGATCGAAGGCGCCAACGGCCCCACCACGCCGGACGCTGACGATATCCTGCAAGAGCGCAACATCCTGGTTCTGCCCGACGTGATTGCCAACGCGGGGGGCGTGACCGTGAGCTACTTTGAGTGGGTGCAGGACTTCTCCAGCTTCTTCTGGAGTGAAGACGAGATCAACGCCCGCCTGGTGCGCATCATGAAGGAAGCGTTTGCCGGCGTGTGGAACGTGGCGCAGGACCACAAGGTGAGTTTGCGCACCGCCACCTTCATCGTGGCTTGCAAGCGCATCCTGCATGCGCGCGAGCTGCGCGGTTTATACCCCTGAACGGCATTCCACGCCTTGGCTGGGCGTAGCAGCTGCGTTACTGGAGGGGCTCTTTGAGCGCTTCCGGCAGGACAAAGGGCATCACATCGATGCCCTCCTCTGCCAGCTCGCGGGCTTCCTTTTCCGTGGTACGTCCGCGGATCCCGCGTTCTTCGGTCTCGCCGTAATGCATCTTGCGGGCTTCTTCGGCGAACTGCGTGCCCACATCCGTGGTGGTAGCCACCACGTGGCGAGCCACAGCCATCCATGCCGCGGCCAAGGCGGCGTTGTGGGGCAAAGCCGCCATCTCGCCAGCATGGGGCGCAGAGCTTGGCGTCGAGGCATCCCCCCCTTGTTCGACTGTAGGCGCACGAGCACCCGACAGGTTCAGCCTGGGCGCACTGAGCTTTTTGACCACAGAGGGATCGCCGCATACAGGGCATTGCACCAGCGCACGCGCGCATTGGGACACAAAATCATCTTCCGAGGCAAACCACCCTTCAAACGGGTGTCCTTGGGCACAGTGAAGGTCCAGAACTTTCATGGGCGTATTGTCCGCCGTCAGACCATGGGAAGCGCTGGCCCCCACTGCAAAGGCCAGCTGCCTTGCAGGGCTTGTTGCAGCCAAAGGGCGCCTGCGAGGGTTTTCGCATCGGTCACCCGGCCCTGCTGGCACCACTGCAGCAGTTCTTCGAGGGTGGCGGTAAACACTTCGAGAAACTCGCCAGCATCCAGCTTCGCTGGACCCGCTGTCAGACCGCGGGCAAACCAGATGTCAATGAACTCGGTGGAGTACGCAATCACGGGGTGCATTTGCCCGGCCCGCGCCCATTCGGTTGCCGTGTAACCGGTTTCTTCCAGCAACTCCCGCTGGGCACAAAACTGCACACTCTCACCGGCATCCAGCTTGCCCGCTGGAAACTCCACCATGACTTGGCCAATGGGATAACGGAATTGGCGCTCCAGCACGACGCGGATCTGGCCCGAATCGTCCTGCAACAAAGGAATCACCATCACAGCACCGGGATGGACAACATATTCGCGGGTTGCGGAAGCACCATCGGGCAAGGTGACGGTGTCACGAAAGGCGTGGAGAAATGTGCCCTTCAGGATTTCTTCACTGGAGTGCGTGTGCTCACGCAGATGGCTGTCGTCTTCCATGGCAGGAACGCCTGATCAACCGTGCCGCTTGAGCAAGTAACGGTAGACAAAGCCGGGAAAGGCAAAGGTCATGAACAAGGCCCAGGTGATGGCAAAAAATTCCCAGCCCTGTGGCGTGATTTGCCCGGCATGCTTCTCCAAACCCGCGCCGACCATGCCGGTCACGCCGTACCAGAGCACGAGCTCCAGCAGACGCAAGCCCAGCGACTTGCGCTGTGCCACCGGCAACACACCCATGAGTTTTTCGGTGAAGAACGGCAGGTTGGCACCCAACAGTGCCAACACGACCAAAACCGCTACCGCGAAAGAATTGCCCATCCGCCGATACGACCTCAGGTGCCCAGCATCTGCTTGATGGATGCTGCACACAGTGCCATCAGCCCGCTGGGGAACAGACCCAGTACCAGCACCAGGGCGCCATTGACGCACAACACCACGCGCACATCGGCCGGAGCACTCACGGTAGTCGCGGTAATGGGTTCGTCAAAGTACATGACCTTGATGAGGCGCAGGTAGTAGAAAGCTCCGACCAGCGATGTCAACATCGCGAAGACTGCCAAAGCCAAGTAGAACGAATCACCCGAGGCGATCAAAGCTTGCAGGACCGACAGCTTGGCATAGAAGCCCACCATGGGGGGAATGCCTGCCAGCGAGAACAAGGAAATGGCCATGATGGCGGCGTACAGCGGGCTGCGTTGGTTCAATCCCGCAAAATCAGCGATCTCTTCGCTCTCAAAACCTTCACGGGAGAGCAGCAAAATCACGCCGAAGCTGGCCAAGGTGGTCAGCACATAGCTGATCACGTAGAACATGGCTGAGCTGTAGGCGTTGGCAGCAGAAGCAATATTGCCGTTGACCACACCGGACATCAGGCCCAGCAGCACAAAACCGATTTGGGCAATGGTTGAGAACGCCAGCATGCGCTTGACGTTGGTCTGTGCAATGGCGGCAAAGTTTCCGATCAATAGCGAGCCCACAGCCAGCACCATCAACATCTGCTGCCAGTCACCCGCCAAGGGCAACATGCCTTCCACCAACAAGCGCATGACGATGGCAAAGGCAGCCAACTTGGGCGCAGCACCGATCATCAGCGTCACCGCTGTGGGAGCACCTTGGTAGACGTCGGGAATCCACATATGGAACGGAACAGCCCCGAGCTTGAATGCCAATCCGGCCACAATAAAGACCAAACCGAACACCAGCACGCCATGCTGGTACTTGCCGGACGAAATAGCCCGGAACACTTCATTCACATCCAGAGAGCCGGTAGCGCCATAGAACATGGACATGCCATACAGCAGAAAACCCGACGCCATGGCGCCCAGTACAAAGTACTTCATCGCGGCTTCAGTCGCAGTGGCGTTGTCACGGCGCAGCGCCACAAGCGCATAGCTGGACAGCGTCAGCAACTCCAACCCCAGATAGGTCACCAGGAAGTTGTTGCCGGAGATCATGACGAACATACCCAGCAGGGAAAACAGGCTGAGCGTGAACATCTCGCCACCGCGCAACATGTCACGCTGGCTCGCATAGGGGCGGCCGTACACCAGGGTCACCATCACGGCCAAGGTGGCAAAGCACTTGAGCCAGTTGCCCATGGAGTCGCTGACCACCATGTTGCCAAAGCCGTAGTACGTGGCCCCGCCTGAAGCGTAGGCCGCTTGCAGCAACGCCACAACAGCCAACGTCAACAAGGTGAGCAGGTAGGTAGCACTGCGCAATGGCGTTTTGACGCCCAAATCGGCTATGGCAATGACGCAGGCCATCACCATGAGCACGATCTCGGGATACACCGTGATCCAACTGAGTTTGTCAATCATCATTCGTCTCTCAATTCAGTCTGATCAGTTCAACTTGGACACTGCCACGTGCTTGAGCAGCTGCGCCACCGAAGCATCCATGACATCGGTGAAGGGCTTGGGGTACAGGCCCATGTACAACACAGCAGCAGCCAGCAGCGCCAGCATCAGGAATTCACGGGCATTGATGTCCACCAGAGACTTCACATCGTCGTTGACCACAGGACCCAGGTACACACGCTTGAACATCCACAATGTGTACGCCGCACCAAAAATCAACGCACTGGCAGCGGCAAAGCCGATCCAGAAGTTGAATTTAACGGCGCCCAGAATCACCATCCACTCGCCCACGAAGCCCGCAGTTCCAGGCAAGCCGCAATTGGCCATGGAGAACAAAAGTGCAAACGCCGCAAATTTGGGCATGGTGTTGACCACACCGCCGTAGCTGGCGATTTCACGCGAATGCACCCGGTCGTACAGCACGCCAATAGAAAGGAACATGGCGCCCGACACAAAGCCGTGGGCGATCATTTGCACCAAGCCGCCGGACACACCCAAATCATTGAAGATGAAGAATCCCAGGGTCACAAAGCCCATGTGCGCAACCGACGAATACGCAACCAACTTCTTCATGTCTTGCTGCACCATTGCCACAAGGCCCACGTACACCACCGCAATCAACGACAGGGCAATCATGGTGGCGCCCCACTCATGCGCCGCATCAGGCGCAATCGGCATGGAGAAGCGCAGGAAACCATAGGCACCCAACTTCAGCATGATCGCAGCCAGCACAGCAGAACCGCCAGTCGGCGCTTCCACGTGCACATCCGGCAACCAAGTATGCACAGGCCACATCGGTACCTTGACTGCAAATGCCGCAAAGAAAGCGAAGAACAGCAGCGTCTGGGGCGCACGCGCCAAAGGCAGCGCGTGCCATGTGGCCAGATCAAAGCTGCCACCTGATTTGGTGTACAGGTAGATCAACGCCACCAGCATCAGCAGCGAGCCCAGCAAGGTGTACAGGAAGAACTTGAAGGCCGCATAGATCTTGTTGGGGCCACCCCAGATACCAATGATCAAGTACATCGGTATCAGTGTCGCTTCGAAGAACACGTAGAACAACAGACCGTCAAGCGCTGTGAACACGCCAATCATCAATCCGCTGAGGATCAGGAACGCGCCCATGTACTGGTTGACACGCTGGGTAATGACTTCCCAGCCCGCAATCACCACCACCACATTGATGAAGGCCGTGAGCAGCACAAACCAGAAGGAAATGCCATCCACGCCCAGGTGGTAATTCACATTGAAGCGCTCAATCCAGCGCGCATTCTCCACAAACTGCATGGCAGCCGAGGCAGTGTCAAACTGACCATACATAGGCAAGGTCACCAGCAAGCTGACCACGGCTCCAACCAACGCGATCCAGCGCACCACACCTGCATGCTCATCGCGTCCAAACGCCAGCAGCACTAGGCCAAAGGCGATGGGAGTCCAAATTGCAAGGCTCAACAAACCCATATTATTTTTCTCCTTAGCGGCCAAGCCATTGAACAACCATGGGCCATGTCACAAAGTAGGACATGATCAAGAACACGCCCAAAATCATGACCAGCGCGTAGTGGTACAGGTACCCCGATTGCACCTGACGCACCAAGCCGGACAGCCAGCCCACCAGCTTCCAAGACCCATTGACCACAGCTCCGTCAATGATGGTCTGGTCACCCACCTTCCACAGCCCCGTACCCAATCCACGTGCGCCACGCGCCAGGATGTTTTCGTTGATCCAGTCGAGGTAGTACTTGTTTTCCAACAGGGTGAAAACCGGCATTACGTTGCGCTTGATGGTGGCCGGTACGGACGGGAACACCATGTACATCAGATAGGCGGTTACAACACCGGCCAAAGCCAGCCAGAACGGCAGGGTAGTAAAGGCGTGCATGGCCATTTGCAGCGGACCATGGAAGGCGTGCGCCAGCTCGTCCATTGCAGGGTGCTTCTCCAGATTGATCGCAATCACGTCCTTGAAGAAATCGCCAAACAGCATGGGCTGAATGGTCAGGAACCCGATCAATACGGAGGGGATTGCCAGCAATACCAGTGGCACCGTTACCACCCAAGGGGATTCGTGCGGATGGTGGTCGTGGTGATCGCCATGGTCGCCGTGGTGGTCGTCATGGTGTGCATCCGGGTTCTGGTCAAAGCGCTCTTTGCCATGGAACACCAGGAAATACATACGGAAGGAATAAAAAGCCGTGACAAACACGCCGGCAAGTACGGCGAACGATGCAAAACCGGCACCTGGCAGATGGCTCTCGTGCACCGCTTCAATGATGCTGTCCTTCGAGTAAAAACCTGCGAACAATGGCGTACCGATCAGGGCCAACGAGCCCAGCAAAGAGGTGATCCAGGTGATGGGCATGTATTTGCGCAGGCCACCCATCCAGCGGATGTCCTGGTTGTGGTGCACACCCATGATCACCGAGCCAGCCGCAAGGAACAGCAAAGCCTTGAAGAAAGCGTGCGTCATCAAGTGGAACACCGCCACCGAATAGGCGGAAGCACCGAGTGCCACTGTCATGTAACCCAGCTGCGACAGCGTGGAATACGCCACCACACGCTTGATGTCGTTCTGGATGATGCCCAGAAAGCCCATGAAAAGTGCGGTGATGGCACCGATCACCAGAATGAAGTTCAGGGCAGTGTCACTCAACTCAAACAGGGGCGACATGCGCGCCACCATGAAAATACCCGCAGTCACCATGGTCGCCGCGTGGATCAGCGCGGAGATCGGCGTAGGACCTTCCATGGAGTCAGGCAGCCACACGTGCAGAGGAAACTGGGCCGACTTGCCCATGGCACCAATAAACAGGCAGATACAGATCACCGTGATCAGCATCCAATCGGTTCCCGGGAACGTCAGTTGGGCCAAGGCATCTGCCTTGGAGAACACTTCTGCGTAATTCAGCGTGCCACCAAATGCAACGATGAGACCAATGCCCAGAATGAAACCGAAGTCACCCACTCGGTTGACCAGGAAGGCCTTCATGTTGGCGAAGATGGCGGTGGGCTTGTTGAACCAGAATCCGATCAGCAGGTAGGACACGAGACCCACAGCTTCCCAGCCAAAGAACAATTGCAGCAGGTTGTTGCTCATGACGAGCATCAACATGGCAAAGGTGAACAGGGAAATATAGGCAAAGAATCGGTTATAGCCTTCGTCCTCCTCCATGTAGCCCACGGTGTAGAGGTGCACCATCAGCGACACAAAGGTCACAACACACATCATCATGGCAGTCAGGCTATCCACGAGGAAGCCCACTTCCATTTTCAATCCACCCACCGTCATCCAGGTGTAAAGGGTTTCATTGAAACGGGCGCCATCCAGCGCCACCGACTTCAGCGTGGACGCGGACAACACGAATGCCACCAGCACGCCCAAAATGGTCAGCGTATGGCTCAGCTTGCGACCGATCCAGTTGCCACCAAAGCGGGTACCAAACACGCCAGCCAGCAAGGATCCCACCAGGGGCGCCAAAGGAACGGCCAACAGCGTAGAAGCAGAAAGGGTTTGACTCATTTCGGTTAGCCCTTCAGCGTATTGAGTTCGTCGACGCTGATGCTGGACTTGTTGCGGAACAACAGAACCAGAATGGCCAGGCCAATGGCAGACTCGGCCGCCGCCACTGTCAAAATGAAGAACACGAAGATTTGTCCGTGCATGTCATGCAGGTAATGCGAGAACGCCACAAAGTTGGTATTCACGGCGAGCAGCATCAATTCGATGGCCATCAACAACACAATCAGGTTGCGACGGTTCAAGAAAATGCCGACTACCGACAGGGCGAACAGCATCGCACCCAGCGACAGAAAATGTCCTAAGGTCAAGGTCATACTTTGGTCTCCGCTTGCGACTCGCCCGCTTCAGGAGCTTGCGCAGCTTGTGTTGCAGCCATCTTCACCACGGTCATGCGATCGCGTGACATCACACGCACCTGATCGCCGGGGCTCACATATTTGCTGTCCTTGCGGGTACGCAGGGTCAGGGCGATAGCCGCGATCACGGCGACCAGCAAAATGGCAGCCGCAACTTCCAGCGGCAGCAGGTACTGGGTGTACAGCAGCTTGCCCAGTTCTTTGGTATTGGACGCGCCAGCCACCGCTGCCGCATTCGCTACCTGCGGATCATCGACCACGCGAAAGCCACCCATCAGTACAGCGGCCATTTCGAGGGAAATTACCACCCCCACCAGAGCGGCAAGAGGAAAATGTTTCCAGAAGCCAATGCGGAGGTTCTCCACATTGATATCCATCATCATCACCACAAACAGGAACAGCACCATCACCGCACCAACGTATACCAACACCAGCGTAATGGACAGAAACTCCGCCTTCAACAACATCCACACCATGGCAGCCTGGAAGAAGGTCAACACCAGAAACAGCGCTGCATGGACAGGGTTGCGTGCCGTGATCACCCGAAATGCTGCAAACAGCAGCACGGCTGAGAACACATAAAAAAGACCGGTCGTAACACTCATGATTCAAACACTTTCTTGCGACGGATCAGCGGTACTTGGCATCTGCCTGTTTGGCAGCGGCAATTTCGTTTTCGTAACGATCGCCCACCGCCAGAAGCATCTCTTTGGTGAAGTACAGATCACCACGCTTCTCACCGTGGTATTCCAGAATGTGTGTTTCCACAATCGAATCCACAGGGCAGCTTTCTTCGCAAAAACCACAAAAGATGCACTTGGTGAGGTCGATGTCGTAGCGGGTGGTACGCCGTGAGCCATCACTGCGCACATCAGATTCGATGGTGATCGCCATGGCGGGGCATACCGCTTCGCACAACTTGCAGGCAATGCAGCGTTCTTCGCCATTTTCATAGCGGCGCAGCGCGTGAAGACCGCGGAAGCGGGGAGACAGCGGTGTCTTCTCCTCAGGAAACTGCACCGTAATCTTGCGTCTGAACAGATAGCGCCCTGTCAGGGCCAAGCCCTTGAACAGCTCGATCAAAAGAAAACTGGACAGAAAATCCCACAAGGAAAAGGCGGGCGACGGTGTACGGGTCAAAGCAGGCGTTGTCATGTGTGGTTCCTTCAGGGCCAAATGTTGAAGGACGTTTGCATCCAGGCGCCGACTACCAGCAGCCAGACCAGCGTGACGGGGATAAACACCTTCCAACCCAGACGCATGATCTGGTCATAACGGAAACGGGGGAATGTGGCGCGAATCCAGATAAACAGGCTGACCACGGCAAAAGTCTTGAGACCCAACCAGATCCAGCCGGGGATGAAATCCAACGCAGCCAGCGGCGACAACCAGCCGCCGAGGAACATCACCGTGGCGAGTATGGAGATGAGCCACATGTTGACGTATTCAGCCAGATAGAACATCGCGAACGACATGCCAGAGTACTCGACCATGTGACCGGCCACAATTTCGGCCTCGCCTTCGACCACATCAAATGGGTGACGATTGGTCTCGGCCAGTCCCGAGATGAAATAGACAACGAAGACAGGCAGCAACGGCAACCAGTTCCACGAGAGGATGCCCAAGCCCTTTTCGGCCATCATGCCCTTGCCTTGGCCAAGCACAATGTCTGTCATGTTCATGCTGCCGGAAATCATCAGCACGATCACCAAACAAAATCCCATGGAAATTTCATAGCTGACCATCTGCGCCGAAGCACGCATGGCACCCAGGAACGAATACTTGGAGTTGGAGGCCCAGCCAGCGACGACAACCCCATACACTTCCAAGGAAGTAATGGCCATCAGAAACAGTAGACCTGCATTGATATTTGCCAGCACTGCATCCGGGCCAAACGGCACCACCGCCCAAGCCGCCAGAGCCGGCATGATCGTCAAAATGGGGCCGATGAAAAACAAACCCTTGCTGGCGTTAGTGGGCGTAAGAATCTCTTTCGTCAGCAGCTTGAGCGCGTCGGCAATTGGTTGAAGCAGGCCCAAAGGCCCGACGCGGTTAGGGCCAACACGGACCTGCATCCAGCCCAGGAACTTGCGCTCCCACAAGGTCAGGTACGCCACAAGCCCCATGAGCGGCAGCAACACCACAACAATCTTGATCAGTACCCACAGAACAGGCCATGCCACGCCAGTCCACCATGTCGCAGCCAGCAAGCCCAGGCCAGCGTTGTAAATCGTGTCGATCATGACAAAACCTCTTCCACAGATGGGGCTGCAGAGCGGGCATCGGCCGTGAGCTGCAACGATGTTGCGCGACGCACTGTGCCGTCCAATTGGTAAATCGAGGCAACCACAGGGGCTGCACCCTGCGATGACACGTCCACTGGACCGCGGTAGGCATTGCTCAAGCGATCGGCCGGTACGAATTCTGGTATTGCCGCAGCCCCGGAATGCAAACTCTTCAACACATCTTGCGAAGACTCAAAGTCAAATCCGGGCAGGCCCAGGAGGTTGGCCAATACGCGCAAGACCTTCCAGGCTGGACGCGCTTCGCCCAGAGGCTTGACCACAGCATGGAAACTTTGAACCCGTCCCTCTGCATTGACGAATGTCCCTGAGGTTTCAGTGAATGGCGCAATCGGCAACAGCACGTCGCTGAAAGCCATATTGGCCTTGAAAGGACTCAAAGTGACAACCATTTCGGCCTTGTTGAGACCTTGCACAGCTGCAGCACCAGCGGCACTGTCGTACACAGGCTCGGTGTTGAGCAGCAGCGCTGCCTTCAGTCCACCTGCCAACATCTGGCCGGCATGTGCACCGTTGCCTTGCGGCATGGCGCCAGCGATCTGGGCACCCACCGTATTGGCAGCTTCCGTCAGGTAGCCCACGCTTGCACCGACCTGCTCGCCAATCCAGTTGGCAAGGCTCAACAAGCTGCTAGCCTTGGCATGGTGTGCCGCGGCATTGCCCAACAAGATGGCTTTACGTTCACCCGACAGCAAAGACCAGGCAATCGCCTTGGCTTGCACGCTGGCGGTACCCGATGCGGGCGCAGGAACGCCCCTTTCAGCCGCCACTGCAGTTGCGATATCTGCCAGCGACTGCACCCAAGCGGACGCCTGCACTTGCACGCTATGGGTGACCGGCAACGCCCAGTCAGGGTTGCCTGTCGTGATAGCGCTCACCACGCCACCCACCTTGGCGGCTTGGCGAATGCGCTGGGCAAACAGGGGGTGGTCTTTGCGCAGATTGGAACCTACGACCAGAATGCGCTGCAACTGCGACAGGGAGGCAATGCTGGTACCAAGGTAGCGCACGCCTTCGGTGGCAACAAACTCGGCGTTGCGCAGACGGTAGTCGATGCTGTCACTACCCAAACCACGCACCAAGGCACCCGCCAGATGCAGCTCTTCCAGCGTACTGTGAGGGCTCACCAAGGCACCAATGGACGCCACACCGTGGTTAGCCTTGATTTGCTTCAAACCGTTGGCTACGTACTCGAGGGCCGTTTGCCAATCGACGCTCTTCCATTCACCACCCTGCTTGAGCATGGGCGTAGTCAAGCGCTCATCGCTATTGAGGGCTTCATAGGAGAAACGGTCGCGATCGGCAATCCAGCATTCGTTCACGGCTTCGTTCTCCAGCGGCACCACGCGCAACACCTTGTGGTTCTTCACCTGGACGATCAGGTTCGCGCCTGTGGAATCATGGGGACTCACGGACTTGCGGCGCGACAGCTCCCAGGTACGGGCGCTGTAACGGAAGGGCTTGCTGGTCAGAGCACCGACGGGGCAAATGTCAATCATGTTGCCCGACAGCTCCGAGTCCACCGAATCGCCGATGAAGGTCTCGATCTCCGCATGCTCGCCGCGGTGCGACATGCCCAGCTCCATCACACCCGCTACTTCCTGGCCGAAACGCACACAGCGTGTGCAGTGAATACAACGGCTCATCTCCTCCATGGAGATCAGCGGCCCTACGTCCTTGTGGAACACCACACGTTTTTCTTCTTCATAGCGGGATGACGAACCGCCATAGCCCACAGCCAAGTCCTGCAACTGGCACTCGCCCCCCTGATCGCAAATCGGGCAATCCAGCGGGTGATTGATGAGCAGAAACTCCATGACCGACTTCTGGGCCTTGATGGCCTTGTCGCTCTTGGTACGCACAATCATGCCCTGGGTCACCGGGGTGGCGCAGGCAGGCATGGGCTTGGGCATCTTCTCCACATCCACCAAGCACATCCGGCAATTCGCCGCAATGCTCAGCTTCTTGTGATAACAGAAATGGGGAATGTAGGTGCCCGCCTTATCGGCCGCATGCATCACCATGCTGCCTTCGGCGATCTCTACCTTCTTGCCGTCGAGTTCGATTTCAATCATCTTGTGACTCGCTCAAACGTGGGCCGCAACCATGCTGGTCTTGTGCTCTACGAGGTACTCAAATTCGTGCCGGAAGTGCTTGATCATGGCTCGCACTGGCATCGCAGCAGCATCGCCCAAGGCGCAAATCGTGCGCCCCATGATGTTTTCGGCCACGTTATCCAGCAGTGCCATATCGCTGGGACGACCTTGGCCATCCACGATACGGTCCACCATGCGTGACAGCCAGCCCGTACCTTCGCGGCACGGGGTGCATTGGCCGCAGGACTCGTGCATATAAAAGTAGCTCAGACGCTGCAGGGCCGTGACCATGCAACGGGTTTCATCCATGACGATCACAGCGCCAGAGCCCAGCATGGAGCCTGCCTTGGCAATCGAGTCGTAGTCCATGGTGCATTCCATCATGATGGAAGCAGGCAGCACGGGAGAAGACGATCCACCGGGAATCACGGCCTTCAAGGCCTTGCCGCCACGCACGCCGCCCGCAAGCTCCAGCAGCTTGGAGAACGGTGTGCCCATGGGGATCTCGTAGTTGCCGGGGCGTTCCACGTCGCCGCTGATGGAGTAGATCTTGGTGCCACCGTTGTTGGGCTTGCCGCACTCCAAGTAAGCCTGACCGCCGTTGCGAATGATCCAGGGAACTGCAGCAAAGGTTTCCGTGTTGTTGATCGTGGTGGGCTTGCCATACAGACCAAAGCTGGCCGGAAATGGCGGCTTGAAGCGAGGTTGGCCTTTCTTGCCTTCCAGCGACTCCAGCAAAGCGGTCTCTTCACCACAGATGTAGGCACCAAAACCGTGGGCGGCATGCAGCTGGAAGTTGAATCCGCTGCCCATGATGGCGTTGCCCAGATAGCCGGCCGCACGCGCCTCTTCCAGCGCCTCTTCGAAGCGTTCGTAGGCCGAAAAGATTTCACCGTGGATGTAGTTGTAGCCCACACTAATGCCCATGGCATAGGCGGCAATGGCCATGCCTTCGATCACGATGTGCGGATTGAACTGCAAGATGTCCCGGTCCTTGCAAGTACCGGGCTCGCCTTCGTCCGAGTTGCAGACCAGGTACTTTTGTCCCGGAAACTGTCGGGGCATGAAGCTCCATTTCAGTCCCGTGGGAAAGCCAGCGCCACCGCGCCCGCGCAAAGAAGACTCTTTGACCGTCGCAATCACCTGATCCTGGGTCAGACCTTCTCCACCGTCTTTGCCGACGATTTTGCGCAGCGCCTGGTACCCGCCGCGGGCCTCATAGTCCTTCAGACGCCAATTGCTGCCATTCAGACCTGCGTAGATCTGGGGATTGATGTGGCGATCATGAAAACAGGTTTGAACGCCTGTGGCGCGAAACTGGGAAAGTATGTTCTCAACGGTCATCACTTGCCCTCCGCGGCACGCAGGCCATCAACCAACTGGTCCAGCTTGTCGTTGGTCATGAAGCTGCACATGGAGCGGTCATTCACCAACATGACCGGGGAATCCGCACAAGCGCCCAGGCATTCGCTCTGCTGGAGGGTGAAAAGGCCATCGGCCGTCGTCTCTCCCATGTGGATGCCCAGCTTTTGTTCCAGATGGTGCAAGGCCTTCTGGCCGTCCCGCAACTGGCATGGCAGGTTGGTGCACACGTTCAGCTTGAATTTGCCGACCGGACGCTGGTTGTACATGTTGTAGAAGGTGGTGACCTCATGCACCGCCATGGGCGCCATGCCCAGATGCTCGGCAATCGCCTTCTCACTCTCAGCACTCACGAAGCCCTGCTCTTGCTGCACGACAGCAAGGCAGGCCATCACGGCAGACTGCTTCTGATCAGCAGGGTATTTGGCCACTTCACGGTCGAAGCGGGCCTTGGTCGCGTCAGAGATCATCGGTCAATCTCTCCAAAAACAATGTCCATGGTGCCGATGATGGACACCGCATCAGCGATCATGTGACCGCTGGCCATTTCGTTCAACCCCGCCAAATGGGCGAAGCCAGGCGGACGAATCTTCAAACGGTAAGGCTTGTTGGCCCCATCGCTGACGATATAGATGCCGAACTCGCCCTTGGGGTGCTCCACAGCTGCATAAGCCTCGCCTTCTGGTACACGGAAACCTTCGGTGAATAGCTTGAAATGGTGGATCAACTCCTCCATGCTGCTCTTCATGGATTTACGCGAAGGCGGCGCCACCTTGTGGTTATCCGTAATGACGGGGCCTGGATTGGCCTTGAGCCAGTCCACACACTGCTTGATGATGCGGTTGGACTGCTTCATCTCCTCCATGCGTACCAGGTAACGGTCGTACACGTCACCAGTCTTGCCAACGGGAATATCAAAGTCCAGCTGGTCATAGACATCGTAGGGCTGCTTCTTCCGCAAATCCCAGGCAATGCCGGATCCACGCAACATGGGGCCGGTAAAGCCCATGTTCAGTGCACGCTCAGGCGTCACCACACCGATGTTCACCGTGCGCTGTTTCCAGATGCGGTTTTCGGTCAGCAGCGTGTGGTATTCCGCCAAGCAGGCAGGAAAGCGCTGCGTAAAGTCCTCAATGAAGTCCAGCAAGGACCCTTGGCGGTTTTTGTTAAGCTCTGCAACACCCTTGGCATTGCGCACCTTGCTCGCCTTGAACTGCGGCATGGTATCGGGCAGGTCGCGGTAGACACCGCCCGGACGGAAATAGGCCGCATGCATACGGGCGCCGCTGGCGGCCTCGTACATGTCGAACAAGTCCTCACGCTCGCGGAAGGTGTAAATAAGGATCGTGGAACTGCCGCAGTCGTTACCGTGCGAACCCAGCCACATCAGATGGTTAAGCAGGCGGGTGATCTCTGCAAACATCACGCGGATGTACTGCGCACGTACCGGCACTTCAATACCCAGCAGCTTCTCGATGGCCAGGCAGTAGGCGTGCTCATTGCACATCATGGACACATAGTCCAAGCGATCCATGTAGGGCAAGGCTTGGATGTAGGTCTTGGTCTCGGCCAGCTTTTCGGTGGCGCGGTGCAACAAACCAATGTGCGGATCCGCGCGCTGGATGACCTCACCGTCCAGCTCCAGCACCAGGCGCAAAACGCCGTGCGCCGCAGGGTGCTGCGGACCAAAGTTCAGGGTGTAGTTCTTGATTTCAGCCATGCATTCAACTGCTTATTGCAGGCCTCCGTAATTGTCTTCCCGGATGATGCGCGGTGTGATCTCACGCGTCTCAATCGTGACGGGCTGGTACACCACACGTGCCTGTTCGGCGTCGAAGCGCATCTCCACATGTCCGGTGGTGGGAAAGTCTTTGCGGAACGGGTGACCAATAAAACCGTAATCGGTCAGAATGCGGCGCAGGTCGTTATGGCCTTCAAAAACAATACCAAACAGGTCAAACGCTTCGCGCTCAAACCAGTTGGCAGAGTTCCAGATGTCGGTGACCGACGCCACTGCGGGCATATCGTCATCGGACGCAAACACTTTCAAGCGCACACGTTGGTTCAGGCTCACGGAGAGCAGGTGACTCACAACGGCGTAGCGCGGGCCATCGTAAGCACCGTCCTTGTACTCGGAGTAGTCCACGCCACAGAGGTCCATCAATTGCTCAAACTTGCAGCCGGGGGCGTCACGCAATGCCAGCGCGGCGGCGTGGTAATCGGCCGCAGACACCACGACCTGAACTTCGTCCAGCGCAATAGAAATGTGTTTGGCCTTGTCACCCAACGCTGCCTGAACAGCGGCCTGAATCGTTTCAGGACGAACGGAATAAACGGTCATGGTGCTCCTCAGGCGCGCGCAATGGTTTCGGTGCGGCGGATCTTTTGCTGCAATTGCAAAATGCCGTAGACCAGCGCCTCGGCCGTAGGCGGGCAGCCCGGCACATAGACATCAACCGGCACAATGCGGTCGCAGCCGCGCACTACCGAGTAGCTGTAGTGGTAGTACCCACCACCATTGGCACACGATCCCATGCTGATCACCCAACGCGGCTCGGACATCTGGTCGTATACCTTGCGCAAGGCGGGCGCCATCTTGTTGCACAAGGTACCGGCCACAATCATCAGGTCGGACTGCCGGGGACTGGCGCGAAAGACTTCAGAGCCGAAGCGACTCAGGTCATAGCGCGCTGCTGCAGCATGCATCATTTCCACGGCGCAGCAGGCCAGACCGAAAGTCATGGGCCAGATAGAGCCAGTTTTGGCCCAATTCACCACGGAGTCATAGCTCGTGGTGACAAAACCCTCTTTCAAAACACCTTCAATCATTGCTTACTCCCAGTCCAAGGCGCCTTTTTTCCACATGTACACGAAGCCAATGGTCAAAACAGCCACAAACTCCGCGCCAATCAAGAACCCGAAGAATCCGATCTCTTTGAGAGATACAGCCCACGGGAACAGGAAAGCGGTTTCCAAGTCGAACAAAATGAACAGGATGGCTACCAAGTAGTAGCGCACGTCGAACTTCATACGGGCATCTTCAAATGCCTCGAAGCCACACTCGTAGGGGGAGTTCTTCGCGGGGTCGGGGCGGTTGGGGCCGAGGATATAGCCCAGCACCTGGGGCACTACACCGACACCAATACCGACCAAGATGAACAGGAGAACGGGGAGATATTGATCGAGGTTCATCTTGAGATTCTGATCACCGTGATTGACGCATCCGAGGATATCTCTGAACGCGCTGATTTTTTGCTGGTGCCTTCGGCGAGACTCGAACTCGCACAGCTTTCGCCACTACCACCTCAAGATAGCGTGTCTACCAATTTCACCACGAAGGCGGCTCTCAGTTGGTGAATTTGCGTGAGGAACCTTGCGGCATTTGCTTATTCACCAGCACTAGAGTTTACCCTGAATTTTCCCTGCCACTGGCAGGGACAAGGCATTTAAAAGGCCAATTACTTGGCTGGAATCTGCGCAGCGCCAGAGGCGGGTGCAGCGGGCGCAGATTCAGCAGCGGCGGGCGCGGCCGCAGGAGCCACCACAGCAGCGCCTTCGAGCACAGAGCCCGAGCTGGCGGGACGCAGATTGCCGAAATACGCCAGCGCCAAAGTGCAAACAAAAAACACCGTGGCCAGTACCGCCGTGGTACGCGACAGGAAGTTGGCACTGCCGCTGGCGCCGAACAGGCTACCCGAACCGCCACTGCCAAACGCGGCGCCCATGTCAGCGCCCTTGCCGTGCTGCACCAAAATCAGACCAATCATGCCCAAGGCCGACAACATTTGAACCGTCAAAATAATCGTGACTACGATGTTCATAACTAACTCCTCAATTTAAACAATCTGTGCAGCGTCAAACCGCTGCGGCAATGATGGACAGGAAGTCGGGCGCCTTCAGCGAAGCCCCCCCCACCAATCCACCGTCAATATCTGGCTGACCCAACAGCTGCGCCGCATTGGCAGCATTCATGCTGCCGCCGTACAAGATCTGAACACGGTCCGAATGCTCGGTTGCGGCGTGCAGCTGCGCACGCAACACCGCATGCACCTGCTGCGCCTGCTCGGGACTGGCGGTTTTGCCGGTACCAATGGCCCACACGGGCTCATACGCCACCACGATCTCGCTGATGCAATGACCGTTGGTGTGGATGACAGCCGCCAGTTGACGTTTCACCACGTCTTCAGTCAATCCGGCTTCACGTTCCTGCAGGGTCTCGCCCACGCAGACGATGGGCGTGATGCCTGCTGCCAAGGTCTTCTGAGCCTTGCTGGCTACAACGGCATCGGTCTCACCGTGGTACTGGCGACGCTCCGAGTGCCCCACGATGGCATAGCGTACCGCCAGATCGCGGAGCATGCTGGCAGACACTTCACCCGTGTAGGCACCGGCATCGTGCGCGGACACGTCTTGCGCACCCACCGCAATCGCAGAGCCTTTGACCAAGACACCCACTTCTGCCAGGTACGGTGCGGGCACGCAGACAGCAATGTCACATGCAGCCTGCCCCACACCAGCCAACAATTGCTGGACCAACGCAGTATTGGCGGCCGTGGAGCCGTTCATCTTCCAGTTGCCCGCAATCAATTTCTTTTTCATGCTGCATCCCACTTCAAAACAATTTTGCCAACGTGCTGGTTGCTCTCCATCAGCGCATGGGCTTTTGCGGCATCCACCGGCGCAAACACGCTGTGGATCACCGCCTTGACGCGCCCGGCGACCAACAAGGGCCAGACCACGCGCAAGCACGAAGCTGCAATCGCCGCCTTGAATGCCACAGGCCGCGCACGCAAGGTGGAACCGGTGATGGTCAACCGCTTGCGCAGCACCAGCCCGGCATTGATCTCGCTCTGCACACCACCCTGCACTGCGATGATGACCAAACGACCATCGTCTGCAAGGCATTGCACTTCCTTGGCCACATAGGCACCCGCCACCATGTCCAGCACCACATCCACACCACGCCCCTGCGTGAGGCGCAAGGCCTCCGCCTGGAAATCCTGGGTTTTGTAGTTGATGGCATGGTCAGCGCCCAGTGCAAGACACGCCGCACATTTCTCGTCGCTACCCGCCGTCGCAATCACGGTGGCGCCCATGGCCTTGGCCAGCTGGATGGCGGTGACGCCAATGCCACTGGTACCACCCTGCACCAGCAAGGTTTCCCCCGCTTGCAGACGCCCCCGATCGAACACATTGCTCCACACGGTGAACAGCGTCTCGGGCAGGCTCGCCGCTTCAACATCGGTCCACCCTTCAGGCACCGGCAGGCATTGGCCCACAGGCGCCACGCAGAGCTCTGCATAGCCACCGCCAGCAACCAACGCGCAAACACGATCGCCCAACTTGAAGCCAGCCGCCTGCATGGCTGCCGCATCACCATCCACGATGGTGCCTGCGACTTCCAGCCCCGGAAGGTCAGAAGCACCGGCGGGCGCCGGGTAGTGCCCGGCACGCTGCAGCAAATCAGGACGGTTAATACCACTGGCCGCCACGCGAATGCACACCTCCCCCGCACCTGCCACAGGCGCAGGACGGTCCACCAGACGCAAAACGTCTGGCGGACCGAAGGACGAGATTTCGACAGCGTTCATAGCCAAATCAACCGGTAGCCCCCGCACTTATTGCGCGAGCAGCTACCAATTCAATAGCAAGGTGAATTAACCCTGCTCACCGTTTTGGGCGGGACGGTCCAGCAGCGCCTTCATGGACAGCTTGATGCGGCCCTTTTCGTCGGTTTCCATGACCTTGACCTTGACGAGCTGGCCTTCGGACAGGTAGTCCGTGACCTTCTCGACGCGCTCGTGGGCGATCTGGCTGATGTGCAGCAGACCGTCTTTACCAGGCAACAGGTTGACCAGGGCACCGAAGTCCAAGATCTTGGTGATGGGGCCTTCGTAGACCTTGCCGATTTCGACTTCGGCCGTGATCTGCTCGATACGGCGCTTGGCTTCTTCAGCCTTGGCTCCGTCGGTGGCAGCGATGGTGATGGTGCCGTCTTCCTCGATGTTGATCTGGCAACCGGTTTCTTCAGTCAGTGCGCGGATCACGGCGCCGCCCTTGCCGATCACGTCACGGATCTTCTCGGGATTGATCTTCATGGAGTACAGCTTGGGTGCGAAGCTGGACACTTCGGTCTTGGCTTCGCCCATGGCTTTCTGCATTTCACCCAGGATGTGCATACGGGCTTCCTTGGCCTGGGCCAGAGCGACTTGCATGATTTCCTTGGTAATGCCCTGGATCTTGATGTCCATTTGCAGCGCGGTAATGCCGTTGGTAGTGCCGGCCACCTTGAAGTCCATATCTCCCAGGTGGTCTTCGTCACCCAGGATGTCGGTCAACACGGCGAAACGGTTGTCGTCCTTGATCAGGCCCATGGCGATACCGGCCACGTGGGCTTTCAAAGGCACACCAGCGTCCATCAGCGACAGGCAGCCACCGCAGACGGAAGCCATGGAAGACGAACCATTGGATTCGGTGATTTCAGACACCACGCGCATGGTGTAGGGGAACTCTTCCTTGGTGGGCAATACGGCAACCAGTGCGCGTTTGGCCAGACGGCCGTGGCCGATTTCGCGGCGCTTGGGTGTGCCCACGCGACCGGTTTCGCCCGTGGCGAACGGAGGCATGTTGTAGTGCAGCATGAAGCGATCTTCATAGTCGCCGCTCAAAGCGTCGATACGTTGGGCGTCGCGCTCGGTACCCAAGGTGGCAATCACCAGAGCCTGGGTTTCGCCGCGTGTAAACAGGGCGGAACCGTGGGTGCGGGGCAGCACGCCGTTGCGGATTTCAATAGCACGGACGGTGCGGGTGTCGCGACCGTCGATACGGGGCTCGCCCGCCAGAATCTGGCCGCGCACAATCTTGGCTTCGATTTCGAACAGCAGGCCTTCGACTGCGACGGAGTCAAACGCTGCGCCGTCGGCCTTCAGGGCGGCCATAACTTCGGAGTAGGCAGCGCGGCAAGCCTGCGTACGGGCTTGCTTGTTGCGGATTTGGTAAGCAGCTTCCAGCTTGGCTTTGGCCAGGCCGTCGATCTTGGCGATCAGGGCCTCGTCCTTCGCAGGAGCCTTCCAGTCCCACACGGGCTTGCCAGCATCGCGCACCAGTTCGTGGATCGCGTTGATGGCGATGTTGCCTTGTTGGTGACCGAACACAACGGCACCCAGCATGATTTCTTCGGACAGTTGTTGTGCTTCGGACTCGACCATCAGCACAGCGGCTTCGGTACCGGCAACAACCAGATCCATGATGGAGTCTTTGCGGGCGGTTTGTCCGGGGTTCAGCACGTATTCACCGTTGACGTAACCCACGCGGGCTGCGCCGATGGGGCCGTTGAACGGCACGCCGGAGACGGACAGCGCGGCGCTGACTGCGATCATGGCGGCGATGTCGGCGTCGACTTCAGGGTTCAAGGACACGGTGTGGATCACCACGTGCACTTCGTTGAAGAAGCCTTCGGGGAACAGGGGGCGGATCGGGCGGTCGATCAGGCGGGAGGTCAGCGTTTCAAATTCGCTGGGGCGGCCTTCGCGCTTGAAGAAGGAACCGGGGATCTTGCCCGCGGCGTAGGACTTTTCCAGGTAGTCCACGGTCAGGGGGAAGAAGTCTTGACCGGGCTTGCCTTCAGTCTTGGCGACCACAGTGGCCAGCACCACGGTACCGTCCATGTCCAGCAGCACAGCGCCGGTGGACTGGCGTGCGATTTCGCCGGTTTCCATGGTGACCGTGTGTTGGCCCCATTGGAAGGTCTTGGTAACTTTGTTGAAAATACTCATGTCTTATCTCCTGTGAGTTAGGGGTCATGTTTGGGAGGTTTTGGCCACCTCACCCGAGCCCGGAGCCAACATCACAGTCCACGATGCCATTCCAGAAAAACTCCGGCCGGCGCCGGAATTGCTTTGGAATGACACAGCTTCGCTCTGTTTTTGTCGTCTCCGAAGTAAAAAACGCCTGAGCTAGTGACCTAACTCAGGCGCTTCTCATTCGTTGAATCGCTTACTTGCGCAGACCCAGCTTGGCGATCAGGGCAACGTAGCGGTCCGCGTCCTTGGACTTCAGGTAGTCCAGCAGCTTGCGGCGACGGGAAACCATGCGCAGCAGACCGCGGCGACCGTGGTGGTCCTTGGCGTGGGTCTTGAAGTGGGGGGTCAGTTCGTTGATACGGGCGGTCAGCAAAGCCACTTGGACTTCGGGGCTGCCGGTATCGCCAGCTTGACGGGCGTTGTCTTTGACAACAGCGGCTTTGATGCTAGATGCAATCATGGAATTTCCTGGTTTTTAGGACGGCGCGCTGCGCGCTATCCCGGTTTGTACAACTTGCGCCAGGGGCTGGAACTGCGCCTGGCGTGCGCCCTGCCGAATGCAAAGCCGCTCGATTATAACCCGGCCGCGTCAGGGACGCACCATCTTGCAGCTGCTGGCCTGCTCGGCCGCCGCAGCGGGCACAGTTTTCACCACACGAAATCCGTAGCCCGAGCCTTCCACGTCAAATTTGACGCCCGACGTTCCCTGGCGCTCCATTAGTCCCACCACCAGCGGCTGCTGGAACTGGTGGTCGGCGGCACGCATGGTGCCGGTTTGACCACTGAAAGTGACACTAGCCCTCTCCAGTTGTGCAGCAACCGCTACCATATCGATAGCACCACCGGCGGCGACTCCACCCTGCTTGCCGGCGGCCTCTACGCTTTGGGCCAGCGCCTCAACCAGCAGTTGCATGCGCATGTGCACGTAGTCGTCCTCGGGCTTGGGGTAGCGCACGCGGAAAGACTTGTAGAACGCCTCGCTGGCGGCGGTCTGTACATTGGGCAGCCAATCGGCCACCGCCACCACCTTGCCAATGCCCGCATCGCCAATCGCGGCGGGAGCGCCCAGGGCGTTGCCATAGAAGGTGTAGAACTTGCCATCAAAGCCCACGTCCTTGGCCGCCTTGATGAGCAGGCTCAGGTCATTGCCAAAGTTGCCGGTAATGACAGCGCCCGCGCCGCTGGCCTTGATCTTGTTGGCATAAGGCAAAAAGTCTTTCACACGTCCCAGCGGATGCAGCTCGTCACCCACCACCTGTACATCGGGGCGCAGCACGCCCAACTGGCGCCGGGCTTCACGCGCCACAGCCTGGCCGAAGCTGTAGTCCTGGCCAATGATGTAAACGCTCTTGAGCGCCTTGTCGTCCTTGAGCACGTCCATGAGCGCGGCCATGCGCATGTCGGAGTGGGCGTCAAAACGGAAATGCCAGAAGCTGCATTTCTCGTTGGTCAGCTCGGGCAGCACGGCCGCATAGTTGAGAAACAGCACCCGGCGTGCGGGGTCTCGCTCGTTGTGCTTGTTGATAGCGTCAATCAGCGAAGCTGCCACGCCCGAGGAATTGCCCTGCAGGATGACGCGCGCGCCGCCGTCGATGGCCGAGCGCAGCGCCGACAAAGCCTCTTCGGTCTGGCCCTTGCTGTCAAAGCGTTCCAGCTGCAGCGCCTGGTTGCCACCCACGTTGGCAGGCAGCTTCATGCCGCCGCGAGCGTTGACGCGCTCTACGGCCCAGACGAAATTGCGAAAGGCTGCTTCGCCACCGTTGGCGTTGGGACCACTAAAGCCTTCGATGACGGCGATCTTCAGTGCGGCGGGGGCTTGGGCCAAGGCGCTGGCCACCGAGAAAGCGGAGGCAAATAGCGCCGTCGCGCCCAATTTCAAGGCCTTGCGGTAAAGAATAAACATGGGGAATTTCTCTTGAAATGAGAGGGAAAGCGCTCAGCTTGGGAACATGCGGCGCTCGCTGTGAGAGCCGCGCAGTGTACTAGGAGTCCACACCATGTTTTTTGCCTCTGCACCTTCCACTTTCCAGTCTGCCGTGCGCCGTCCGGTGTACGCACATGCAGGTCGCTCCGTAGACCGTTTTCTGGAAGACGCGCTGTTTTCCGCTCGCCAGAATGGCGCCGCCTACACGCAGGATGAAACTGCCTTCACGCTGACATTGGACATGCCCGGCATCACCAAGGAACAGCTAGGCATCTCGATCGACGGCGCCGTGGTGCGCATCCAGAGCAAGGACGATGCGCCCCGCCGCTACCGCGCCGCCTATGAGTTCCCGCAGGATGTGGACAGTGCCTTGAGCGAAGCCAAGCTGGAAAACGGCGTGCTGACGCTCAAGCTGGCCAAGAAGGTGCCGGTCAACACCGCCACCGAACTGACGATCCAGTAAGACCTACAGCGTGTGCAGCGGCCAGCGGGGCTTGACGTCAAAAGCGTAAGCCTTGCTGGCGGTCTGCAAACCACTTTGCAGACGCATCGCCGCGGCCATGGCAATCATGGCGCCGTTGTCGGTGCACAGGTGCAGCTCGGGGTAGTGCACGCGCACGCCGCGTTTGGCGCACTCGGCATTCAGCAGCTCACGCAGCTTGCGGTTGGCGCCCACGCCACCGGCCACCACCAGGCGCTTCAGGCCTGTTTGTTTGATGGCCGCCATTGATTTCTTCAGCAGCACGTCCACAATCGCCGCCTGCGTAGATGCGGCCAAATCGGCCTGCTGCTGGAGCGGCAAGGCGTCGAATACGGTGACCGCACCCGCAGCCACCATGCGCTGGCTTTGCACCAACACGGCAGTCTTCAGGCCGGCGAATGAAAAGTCCAGGTTGCCGCTGTGCAGCAGCGGCCGCGGCAACTGGTAGGCCGTGGGATTGCCCTCCTCCGCCAGCTTGGACAGCAACGGCCCGCCAGGATAGGCCAGGCCCATGAGCTTGGCGGACTTGTCAAAGGCCTCGCCCGCCGCATCGTCAATCGTTTCGCCCAGCAGCTCGTAGCGGCCCACGCCGTCCACACGCATGAGCTGCGTGTGGCCACCGGACACCAGCAGCGCCACAAAGGGAAATTCGGGAGGATCTGCGCTGAGGAACGGGGATAGCAAATGCCCTTCCAGGTGGTGCACACCGAGCACCGGCTTGTCCAGCGCCGCGCCCAGTGCGCAGGCCACGCCCGCGCCCACCAGCAGGGCACCTGCCAGTCCGGGGCCGCGTGTGTAGGCCACCACATCCACGTCCTGCAGGCTGCGGCCACTGTCATGCAGCACCTGCTCGGTCAGCGGCAGCACGCGGCGGATGTGGTCGCGACTGGCGAGTTCGGGCACCACACCGCCGTAAGCCTGGTGCATCTCGATCTGGCTGTGCAGCGCGTGGGCCAGCAGCGTGGGCACGGCACTTCCCTGCGACTCCACCATGGCCACGCCTGTTTCGTCACACGACGACTCGATTCCCAACACCAGCATGCTTGTTTCCTTCAGAGCCGCCGAGTTTAGAGGATGGGACCAGCGCCGACGCCCCGGCACAATGGCGCCATGGACCTGCCTTTGACCGGTGACGCCATTGCCCGGCTGGAATACGCCACCCGGGACGCCGTGGCCCCGCCGCACTGCGAAACCCTGGACGGCTGGCTGCTGTCGTATGACACCTCCACCATCGGGCGCGCCAAAAGCGCTGTGCCGCTGCGTCACCACAGCCTGAGCCCCGCAGCCCTGTCCGACATCTGCACCCGCTACACCGCGCGTGGGCTGAAACCCATGTTTCGGCTGGCCGATGTCGCGGGCCTGGCCGATGTGCAGGATGAACTGCGGCGGCTGGGCTTTGCGCCGACACAGCCCACACTGGTGCAGGTGGCCCCCACCGCCACGTTGGCAGGTCTGAGCACCGCCACCACCGCCACGTTGTCGTCTACACCCACTGCCCAATGGGCGGCGGTGTACACCGCGCCGGGCTTTGACCCGGTGGATGGCCAGCACCGCGTGCAGGCTTTGAGCCGCGGCCAGCATGGCGTGTATGCCAGCCTGCTGGAAGACGGCCGCGCACTGTGCGCAGGCACCGCGGTGTACAGCCAGGGCTGGGCCAGCCTGCACGGTCTGCGTACCGTGGAGGACGCACGTGGCCGGGGGCTGGCTGCGCAACTGATGGCTTGCCTGGCCCAGGAGGCGCTGCGGCGCGGACTGACGCAAACGTTTTTGCAAGTGGAAGCAGAAAACGCAGCGGCACTGTCGCTCTACCGGCGGGCCGGCTTTGCCACCGCATGGTGCTACCACTACTGGCGCGAAATTTGCGTGCCATGATGTGCCTATGACCGAGCCGCTTCGCATCGTCGTGATCAACTCAGACTTGCTGGTCGATGACCCGCAGGATGCACACGCGTTCAGCCAGGCCGAGCGCTCACGCAGCCTGCGCATCGGTTTGCTGGAAAACGGATTCAACCTGGTGGCATCACTGCCCGCCGATGTGTACTTGACCGAGCGCCTGGCGCAACTGCAGCCCGACCTGATCATCGTGGACGCCGAGAGCGACGCGCGCGACGCGCTGGAGCACGTGGTGATGGCCACGCGCGACGAACGCCGCCCCATCGTCATGTTCACCAACGACAACGACAGCGGCAACGCACGGGCCGCGGTGGCCGCCGGTGTGTCGGCCTACATCGTGGCGGGCCTGCAGACCGAGCGCATCCGCCCCATTCTGGACGTGGCCATGGCCCGCTTCCAGCACGAGCAGGCCCTGCGCCAGGAACTGGCCGCCACGCGCACCGAACTCAACGAGCTCTCCGCCGCCCTGCAAGACCGCAAGGTCATCGACCGCGCCAAGGCCCTGCTGATACAGCGCCAACAGCTCAGCGAGGAAGCCGCCTACGCCAAGCTGCGCAAGACCGCCATGGACAAGAATCTGAAGATTGTGGAAGTGGCCCAGCGCATGCTGGACGTGGCCGACCTGCTCTCCTGACAGAGGCAAACAACTGGTTACGTGTGGTTCACACAATTGGCACAAATCAGAACTAAGCTGTACCCATGCAACCCGAAATCCCTATCGAACAACTGGCCGCCGAGGTGTACGACGCCGCGCCCGCTGCAGAGCAGGAGCGCATGGTGTCGCAACTGGTAGGCAAGATCTACGAAACTGCGCCGGTTTCCGTGCGCAGCAATCTCATCCTGACGCTGATGAAGCCACTGGGCGTTCTGTCCCTCGTGGCCGTGGCCGACGGCATCTTCGCCAAAATCCGCTTTCGCGGTGGCTGGCCCGACGTGCAGGTACTTCCTGACGACGTGAAAAACGTGGAACCCCAGGACGTTGTAGCCTTGGCGCACTACGCGCAGCAGGTGAGCCTGCATGTGCTGGATGGCCTGGCCCGCGTGGTCACAGCCTCCCCGGTCATGGCCACGTCGGCCGCCGCCGCACTGCTGATCCACATCCTGATGCAACGCAAAGGCATCGAGCGCCGCGCACAAAGCCGCGGCTAGGCCCATTCCCCGGTCAACGGGCGGTGCCACCGGCCACCTTGGCGCTTGGACAAACAGCGCCCCAAACCACGTCGCAAACACTCGGCACGCGCCAGAAAAGGCCAATCCCCAGGCCGATTTTCCCGGTTTGGTGCAGTGCACAAAACCGGTGCGCCACGCCCCATCTTGAGATAAATAGGCTCCTAGCCCCCGTATTCATTGCGCAAGCAGCTCCTTAATTCATAGCAAGTCACAGCACAAACGACCTGGCACAGACATTGCATTAAACCCTGCGAGACCGGCAACGGTCATGCACTGCACCCCACCTAACGGCGGGTAGGGCGCAGGGCAAACAGGACAAAGGCGTCCCCACGGGTTGACTCGCGCACTGCGCAGTCAACCCAGTGCGGACGCCTTTTTTGTTTTTCGTTTTGTGTTTTTCACTTCTGGAGCGTGTGCCATGACTGATCTTCTGAAAGCCAAACTCAGCCGCCGTGCTGTTCTGCAAACCGCAGCCGTGGGCGTGGTGGGCATCAACCCAGCGCTGCGCGCCGCGGTGTACGCCGGTGGCTCGGACGCCCCGGAAAAAACCGAAGTCAAGATCGGCTTCATCCCGCTGACCGACTGCGCCAGCGTGGTCATGGCCTCGGTGCTGGGCATCGACAAGAAGTATGGCGTCACCATCGTGCCCAGCAAGGAAGCCAGTTGGGCCGGTGTGCGCGACAAGCTGGTGAACGGCGAGCTGGACTTTGCCCATGTGCTGTACGGCCTGGTCTACGGCGTACACCTGGGCGTGGGTGGCCCCAAGAAAGACATGGCCGTGTTGGCCACGCTGAACAACAACGGCCAGGCCATCACCCTGTCCAAAAAGCTGGCCGACAAAGGCGCAGTGGACGGCCCTGGCTTGGCCAAGCTGATGGCTGCCGAGAAGCGTGAATACACCTTCGCCCAGACCTTCCCCACCGGCACGCACGCCATGTGGCTGTACTACTGGCTGGCCGCCAACGGCATCAACCCCTTGGCAGACGCCAAGGTCATTACCGTGCCACCGCCCCAGATGGTCGCGAACATGCGTGTGGGCAACATGGACGGCTTTTGCGTGGGCGAGCCCTGGAACCACCGTGCCATCATCGACGGCATTGGCGTGACGGCCACCACCACACAAGACATCTGGAAGGACCACCCCGAAAAGGTGCTGGGCACCACGGGCGATTTCGTCAAGAAGTACCCCAACACGGCGCGTGCCGTGACCGCCGCCATCCTGGAAGCCGGCCGTTGGATCGACGCCAGTCTGTCCAACAAAAACAAGATGGCCGAAACCATTGCCGACAAGAGCTATGTGAACACCAGCGTGGACGCGATCAACCAGCGCATCCTGGGCCGCTACCAAAACGGCATGGGCAAGACCTGGGATGACCCCAACTACATGAAGTTCTACAACGACGGTGCAGTGAACTTCCCCTACCTGTCCGACGGCATGTGGTTCCTGACGCAGCACAAGCGCTGGGGCATTTTGAAAGAGCACCCCGACTACCTGGCCGTGGCCAAGCAGATCAACCAGATCGACATCTACAAGCAGGCGGCCACCGCCAGCAAGACCCCCGTGCCCAAGGACGTCATGCGCAGCAGCAAGTTGATGGACAGCACGGTGTGGGATGGCAAGGACCCCAAGAAATACGCCGACAGCTTCAAGGTCAAGGCCTGAGCCGCGCCCTTCACCGAACAGGAGATTCTTATGGTCAGTGCTGTTTTTCACTCCCCCTTGGCCCCAGCGGCCGACGGGTCTGCTATCAAAAAGGAAGCTGCCAGCGCAGTGTCCACGGGGGCTGGCATGCAAAAAACCACCAAACCCGCAGCTGTGGTGGCAACGCCCGCCGTTGCCAAACCCGGCTACGACTGGCGCGGCCTGGCCCTGATGGTGCTGCCCCCCGTCATGGGTCTGGCACTGCTGGTGGGCATCTGGGCCTTGGTGAGCATTGGCACCAAGAGCAGCATTCCCAGCCCCTGGGAAACGCTGCAGCAGGCCATCACCATCTTCAGCGACCCGTTCTACCGCAAGGGCCCCAACGACCAGGGCGTGGGCTGGAACGTGCTGAACTCGCTGCAACGTGTGGCACTGGGCTTCGGCCTGGCCGCTGCGGTGGGCATTCCAGCGGGTTTCATGATCGGACGCTTCGAGTTTTTAAGCCGCATGTTCAACCCGCTCATCAGCCTGCTGCGCCCGGTGTCTCCGTTGGCCTGGTTGCCCATTGGCCTCTTGGTATTCAAGGGTGCGAACCCCGCCGCCATCTGGACCATCTTCATCTGCTCGATCTGGCCCATGGTCATCAACACGGCAGTGGGCGTGCAACGCGTACCGCAGGACTACATGAACGTGGCCCGCGTGCTGAACCTCTCTGAATGGAAGATCGTCACCAAGATCCTCTTCCCCTCGGTGCTGCCCTACATGCTGACCGGCGTGCGCCTGGCCGTGGGCACGGCATGGCTGGTGATCGTCGCGGCCGAGATGCTGACCGGTGGCGTGGGCATCGGCTTCTGGGTGTGGGACGAGTGGAACAACCTGAACGTCAAGAACATCATCATCGCGATCTTCGTGATCGGCATCGTCGGGCTGATTCTGGAATACGCCCTGATCAAGATCGCAACCGCATTCACATTCGAAGAGGTGAAGTCATGAGCACTGTGTCTGCCAACCCCAAGTACATCGAAATCCAGGGCGTGGCCCAGACCTTCAAGACCAAGAAGGGCCTGTTCCCCGCGCTGCGCGACATCAACCTCACCGTGGCCAAGGGCGAGTTTGTGGCCCTGATCGGTCACAGCGGCTGTGGCAAGTCCACGCTGCTGAACCTGATTGCCGGGCTGACCACGCCCACCGAGGGCTCGCTGATCTGCGCCAACCGCGAGATCAACGGCCCCGGCCCCGAGCGTGCCGTGGTGTTCCAGAACCACTCGCTGCTGCCCTGGCTCACTTGCTTTGAGAACGTCTACCTGGGCGTGGAGCGCGTGTTTGGTGCGGGCGCCAAGAGCACCGGTGCTGCATCGGAAAACAAAACCCAGCTGAAAGAACGCACCGATGCCGCCCTGGCCCTGGTGGGCCTGACGGCCGCTGCGCACAAGCGCCCTGGCGAGATCAGCGGCGGCATGAAGCAGCGCGTAGGCATTGCCCGCGCGCTGGCCATGGAGCCCAAAGTGCTGCTGATGGATGAGCCCTTTGGTGCACTGGACGCGCTGACACGCGCCAAGCTGCAGGACGAGTTGCTGGAGATCGTGGCGCGTACCCAAAGCACGGTGGTGATGGTGACGCACGATGTGGACGAGGCCGTGCTGCTGTCCGACAAGATCGTGATGATGACCAACGGCCCGGCAGCCACTATTGGCGAAGTGCTCAGCGTGGACCTTCCCCGCCCGCGCAACCGCGTGGCGCTGGCAGACAGCCCCGAGTACCTGCACTACCGCAAGGCCGTCATCGACTTCTTGTACACGCGCCAGGCCCACGTGGAGAAAGCCGCCTAGGTACGCGCACCACGTGTGCAGTCAAGGGCGCCCTGCGGGGCGCCCTTTTTTTGTGCGCAGATCGCACTCAAATCAGGCACAGATCGTGCATGTATTTAGGCACGACCAACGAAGGTCTAGCAGTCTTGCGGTGGAATGCATGCCATTCTGGTAGTGGCAACTCGCATTCGGTATCTGGTGCCTGAACGGCAGCAGTCTCTTCCGCACGCCCCCTCCTCCCCACAGCCTCTATACGGAGCCCACTCATGGCCGGATTTCGTCAATTTCTAAAAAGCGGACACACCCCGACGTTGTTTGCAGCATTTTTTTATCTGATGTTCTCGTTCGTCATCTGGGTGATGAACGGGGCCATGGCGCCCTTCATCAGCGAGCAATTTCAACTAACGGCAGCGCAAAAAGGTCTCTTGCTATCGATCCCCATCGTGGCAGGCGCCATCATGCGTTTCCCCCTGGGCCTGCTGGCGCAGTACGTCGGCCGCAAGACGGCAACGATGGTGGAGCTGACCCTGATCACCTGCACCATGTCCTTCGGCTACTTTTTTGTGCACACCTACGACGACCTCCTGAAGATGGCCCTGTTGTTGGGCGTGGCCGGGGCCAGCTTTGGCGTCGCCATGTCGCTCGGCTCGGGTTGGTACCCACCCAAGTACAAAGGCCTCGCCATGGGCCTGGTGGGTGCAGGCAATGCAGGCACCGCGCTGGCTGCGCTGTTGGCGCCCCCCTTGGCACAAGCCTATGGCTGGCAAACCGTGTACGGCTTTGCGGCCATCGCATCGCTGCTGCCCATGGCCGTGGTGTTGTTCATGGCCAAAGAACCACCGGACCGTGACGAGCACGCCAGCATGCGTGACCATCTGGCCTGCCTGCTGGAGAGTGACGGTTGGGTGTTCAGCCTGATCTACGTGGTGACCTTCGGCGGCTTTATCGGCATCGTGACCTTCTTGCCCACCTACTACTACGACCAGTTCGGCGTGAGCAAGGTGCAGGCAGGGCAGCTGACCATGCTGGCCGCGCTGATGGGGGCCGTGGTGCGCGTCGCCGGTGGCTGGATCTCCGACCACTGGGGCGGCGTCAACACGCTGACGGTAGTGTTGGTGGTGGTCGCGCTGGCGCTGATCGGCGTTGGGCTGTCTGCAGGCTCGCTGGCCATGACCACCCTGTTGCTGATCATCTGCTTTGCCGCACTGGGAGCGGGCAATGGCGCACTGTTCCAACTGGTGCCGCTGCGTTGGCCCGCCTCCACGGCGGTGGCGGGTTCCATGATCGGTGAGATCGGCGCCTTGGGTGGCGGCACCATCCCTGCCTTGATGGGACAGTCCAAACAGCACACGGGCAGCTTTATGTCCGGCTTCATCGTCTTGGCGGTCTTCTCGCTGCTGATGCTGGTCGTCATGCGCGCCATGCAAGTCCGCTGGACGCGGACCTGGGCCGAAAAGGGAGGTCGTGCGCGTAGCGCCTAAAGGCAATCACGCTACTAAAACAGTAGCTGGCCGCGCAGATTCCACGGGGGCTGCGCGGCTTTTTTTCTACACATTCATCGTGTTGGCAGGAACACTGATGTGTGCAATAGGCGGCCTGTGCGCCATGCAGAACAGGAGGTGAATGGGGACATAGACAGGGGCGAAGCGGTAGATGGCATGTTGAAATGCATCCACCGAGAACGCGCTACTTAGATTCAATCTGGCCTCGGCTGAATATCGCACAGCGTGAAGAAACACGACGGGGAAGAACGTAAGTTCTTGCAACACGGCCCAACCCAAGCCACCGCCAAAAGCTGCCACCCAAAACCAACCTCCGGTGAGCCTCCTGGAAGAATAGGCTCCGAGTGCCGACATGCCCAACGCAAGCCCCAAGGCGCATAACCAATACAAGGTGAAGGCGAAAACCTGGTTGGAAGGAAGGTGTCCATCAGCAAGCTGAAACCCCACCAAGCACGCAGCCCCGAAAAACAAAATGGGGCTTGTGTAGACGATGCGCCAAGGTAGCTTTTGGGGGGGTCTCTTTTGTAACTGACTATGGACCCATTTCAACCCCAGGATCGCCAGAGCCGGCAGCAAAAGGGCAAAGGCAATCACTTTCCCAACCATATCCAGCCATGAGTTCATGCTGCTTGCAAGAGTCACAGCGAAAGCCAAAACAACGCTGATCGGAATACTCACAAAGAAAAACATTCGCGTTGCACGCGCGTTGAAGTGGTCCACAACGGTCACCAATAGAACACAGAGCACCAAGGGTCCGAGTTCTTGCACAAAAGAGAAGTCCAGAATCCAATTCAACAGGAACAGTCCGCTAGGCGCCATGTAAATTGGCGCGCAAACACATGCATAAATGAGCCCGAGGACACTTGCCACTGCACGCACCCATACTAAATTCATTTGATTCACAGCCCCATCAATCACGCTTACGCCACGGGTTGAACTTGCATTGGCTGACTCAAAACCAGCCGCCAACCGATTATGTGGGCGCAAAAACTACACGTAGATCGGGAAACGCCGCCCCACGCCCGCACAGCCTCAACCACCAACGCTACTAAAACAGTAGCTGGCCGCGCAGATCCCACGGGGGCTGCGCGGCTTTTTTATATCTCTTCACCATCCTGGCCAATTCATTGTTTGACATGCAAGTATTTACTTGCATATAATTTTCGAACACTTCAAGGAGAACTGTCATGGTGGATATCCTGCACAGGGTCGGTATCAAGTCGTCGGTAGATGCCGTCTACCAGGCGTTGACCACGCGCGAAGGCCTGGCGGCCTGGTGGACGAGCAGCACGCAAGGCGACGCCGCGGCGGGCGGTGCCCTCACCTTCCGCTTCAGCGTGGACGGCGTCGAGATCGGGGGCTTTGACATGAAGGTGCTGGAACTGGAGCCGGCGCGCAGCGTGCTGTGGCAGGTGGTGGATGGCCCCGCGGAATGGATAGGCACGCGCATTCGTTTCGACCTGCAGCAATCCGGCGAACACGCCATCGTTCTCTTCAAGCACCAGGGGTGGAAGGCGCCGGTGGAATTCATGCACCATTGCAGTACCAAGTGGGCGATCTATCTGATGAGCCTGAAATCGCTGGTGGAAACCGGCAAAGGTACCCCGAACCCGAACGACCCGCATATCAGCGGTGACGGCGCGGACTGAGGTGCCACCGATGACGAAAGCACGTTTTGGATATCGACAAAGTTTTCAAGGCACTGGCCGACCCGACGCGCAGGCGCCTGCTCGACCAACTGCACGGCGAGAGCGGCCAGACGCTGGGTGCGTTGTGCGAACACATGGACATGACGCGCCAGGCCGTCACTCAGCATTTGCAACTGCTGGAGGCCGCCAACCTGGTGGCCGTGGTGTGGCAGGGACGCGAGAAGCTGCACTACATCAACCCCGTGCCGTTGCATGAAATTCACACGCGGTGGATCGCCAAGTTCGAGCACGGTCGGCTGGACGCACTGCACAACCTGAAACAAACACTGGAAGGATCCCAAGATGACAACGCCAACAACAAAACCTAGCTTTGTGTACGTGACCTACATCCAGACCACGCCCGAAAAAGTGTGGCAAGCCTTCATGGACACGGACGTGATGGCGCAGTACTGGGTGGGCCCCACATCCGAGTGCGCCCGTGTCAACGTGTCGGACTGGAAGCCCGGCTCGACATGGGAACACCAGCGGCTGGACGCTGCGCGCACAGTGGACATCTGCGGCAAGGTGGTGGAATGCACCCCACCCAAGCGCCTGGTCTACACCTGGGCGCGCCCCAGCGAAGCCGATGATGCATCCAAACACTCCCGTGTGGAAATCGATATCGAGCAGCGCATTGATGGCCTGGTGCGACTGACCGTTAGCCACATCGACCTGGACGCACAGATGCTGGCGGGCATATCAGGCGGCTGGCCGGCCGTGCTGTCGAACCTCAAGACGCTGCTGGAAACCGGGCATGTGCTGCCGAGGGTGGCGGCAGCGGCCTGATTCCACCCGCCCCAGTCAGAGCTGGGCCAAGGGAATACCTGCTGCTGCTTCGTCCGCTTGCAGAACTTGCGCAAGTGTCTCCAGGTCGGCATTCAACCGGGCAAGGGTTTGGGCATCGAGTTTCCCCAGAGCCTCTGGCAAGACGCCTTCGAAGGGACCAGGAATTTTTCGCAAGATTTTTCGGCCCTCTGGTGTCACTTTCAACTCCACGGCCCGCTTGTCGCCGCTGGACTTCACCATGGTGATGAGTTCTTTACGCACCAGCACTTTGACGAGGTTGCTGGCCGTGGATTGGTGGATGTCCATGTTCTGCGCAATGTCGCCAACGCCAATGCCTGGTGTATCTCGAATGAGGTTCAAAGCCCACGCCTGTGCGCCGCCTAGCCCGGTTTCTTTTTCCATCAGACGGAAATGGGTGCGGACCGCATTGAAAACCACCCGGAAACGGCGCAGGACCTGCGTGGCGTTGTCGGTTGGGTTGGCAGCGAATTGGGAGGTTTTCATGAGCACTGAGCCGGGACAATGTGGCCTGCTGATGATACGAGGAAGGCCTGATCAAGTCGTCATCAAGATTTGTTGGCGCACCCGCTTCATCAGCAAATCATCAAAGGTGTAGAAGCCATTGCCACACGCCTGAAGTTCGTTCAAAGCAAAGGCGGCTCCCGTGCCAAAAGCCTCGCGCCTGATGGAATCGTGGATCAAGCGCACCGTCTGGTAGGGGAATCCGAAGATCACCTCATGGTGTCCCACGATCCCGCCCAAGCGCATTGAGGTGATTTTTTCGCCTCCCACCTCCAGGCTCTCTGCGATCTTCTTCGCAGTTCCTGACACCTCAGGCTTGTCACGGAAATGCTGCTCCAGGATTTCAACGTCTGCGAAGGGCGCGATCTCCCGGAGCAGTCGCGCCGCCATGATCAAGAAATTGATGCCCACGGTGATGTTGGGCGAACACAGGACCCGTGCGTCCTGTCCCAGTGTGCGGACGTAAGCCAGCTGTTTCGCGTCATACGAAGAAATCGCTGTCAACAGTATCAGGCCCAAACGACGGACATGCTCACCGTAGAGGTGCACGGAGGATGCATGGGAAAAGTCAACCAACGCGTCCACAGGATGCACTGAAAGCCACCGGCCCAAGTTCTCACCGTCCAGGGAAACCATGGGTACAGATCGACCCGCCACGTGCACGGAACCGGGAGTGCCTGAGCGGTTGACGATCCACTGAAGTGCGTAGCGTGGATCTTCCTCCAGCACCTGCGCCACGGCGCTTCCGGCCTTGCCGTATCCAATCAGTCCCACTTTCATTCAGTCCTCCTTGGTGAAAAAGGGTTCGCTCCACGAGCGCGGCTGGCAAATGTACCAAATTACATTTGTACCAATGTAAAATTGCGCAACATTACCCACCCACGAAGTTCATGCGACAGCATCCCCACATTTCCTCTGCATTCAAAGATGCGCTGTATGACGCCCACCTGTGGAGAGGACGCGTGTTCTTCATCGCGTTTGCCGCTTTGGCTGGCTGGTCCATCGTGGCGTTCACATGGCTTGCTGAACACGCCCTGGCAACTTTCTTCTTGGTGCAGGGGAAATACTGGTGGATGCCTTTGCTGTGGACCCCCTTGAGTGCGGCCGGAATCGTTTGGACGACCCGACGTTTCGCTCCCGGTGCGGCAGGCTCTGGCATTCCGCAGGTCATGGCGGCCCAAGACTCCATGGTGCACGGCCATGTTCGTGGCATCTTTGTTTCGTTACGGCTGAGTCTTGCCAAGATGGCGCTGACCGCGTGGGGGCTGTTGGCAGGGCTCTCATTGGGGCGCGAAGGCCCTTCCGTCCAGATTGCGGCGGGCATCATGCACAGCGTGCGGCGTTGGCTCCCCAGCCGCTCCCAAATCAGTGAACAAAGCCTTCTGGTAGCGGGAGGGGCCGCCGGCATTGCCGCTGCCTTCAACACCCCCCTGGGGGGTGTCATGTTTGCCATCGAAGAACTCACCCGCAAGCCTGAGCACCGGAACCACGGCCTGATCATGGCGGCCATCGTGCTAGCCGGGCTGATGGGCGTTTCTGCCTACGGAAACTCCAGCTATTTCGGGGTGATCCACGTAGTGGGCTTCGGCTGGAATGTGCTGGTCCCGGCCATCCTGATTTCCGCGGGTTGCGGATTGCTAGGTGGCTTGTTCTCCAGGCTGTTGGTGGTGTCCCAGGCGGGGAGCTCTGCCGATTGGTTCAGCCTGCAACGCAAAACCCGTCCAGTGGTGTTCGCTGCCGGTTGTGGGCTTGTGATCGCATGTATCGGCATCGTCAGTTCAGGGGACACCTTTGGCAGCGGGTACGCCCATACCAAGGCCTCGCTGGACAATACTGCGGACACCCATGGAATTTACGTGTGGCTCAAATTTGTGGCTACCTGGCTGACGACTTGGTCGGGTGTACCAGGCGGCATATTTGCCCCCTCACTGGCCATCGGTGGCGCCCTGGGTGCAGATGTCGCCCAGTGGACGGCGTACACCAACCCGCCGACCCTGATTGCTTTGGGCATGGCCGCCTTTTTGGCGGCTGCCACCCAAGCGCCGCTGACTGCATTCATCATCGTCATGGAGATGGTGGACGGCCACGCATTGGTGCTAAGCCTGATGGCCAGTGCCTTGCTTGCCAGCGGGATATCACGGCTGATCAGCGCGCCGCTGTACCCCGCATTGGCCGACCTGCAACTCGGCCGACTGCCCAAGACATGAGGGACCAGTGCATTGGCAATGCACCGGGGCTCACTTGGCCGGGTAGACCAAATCTACGCGGCGGTTTTGGGCGTAGGCAGCTTCGTCATGCCCAGCGGCTTTGGGCTTCTCCTTGCCCCAGCTGACCGCCTCCATTTGGGAAGTGTCCACACCGTAGGTTTTCAAAGTCTTCAATACGGCTTCGGCACGCTTCTGACCCAAGGCCAGGTTGTACTCGGCGCTGCCGCGCTCATCGGCGTTGCCCTCCACGCGGATCGACAGCTTGGGATTTCGCACCAGATATTTGCCATGCAGGTCCAGGACGGCTTGGTACTCCGGCTTGATCAGGAAATTGTCGTAGTCAAAGTAGACACTGCGGTTGGTGAACAGGGCACTGGCCGGGTCCAGGTGGGGCGCCAGCACCACGCTTTGAACCTTGGACTGTGCAACAGGCGCGTTGGACTCCGTGGCAGCCGTCGTGGTTTGCATGGGAGGGGCGGCAGAGGCGTCGGACGCCATGTTTGATTTGGGGCTGCTGCCACACGCCACCAGCGCCAAAGCGCTGGAGAACACAAACGCCATTGAACAGATTTTTTTCATGACTTTTCGTCGCCTCTTTCTGAAAATTGGATAACCCATGAATCGCGCCCAGAATCAATATCCGGGCTCGGGAAATTATACATTTGTTACAATGTAAACGGATAATGTTTCAGAGTAGGCGACGCCTGCGCAGTGGCACACGTCTTGGTGTCGCTGGCCCTTTTTCAGTACTGCTTGTACGGAAGGAACTTGCCGGACAGCACCACATTCACGCGGTCGCCCTTGGGGTCGGGTTGGCGCACGATGTCCATGCTGAAATCGATCGCGCTCATGATGCCGTCGCCAAATTCCTCGTGGATGAGTTCCTTGATGGTCGTACCGTACACGTTGACCAGCTCGTACCAACGGTAGATCAGCGGGTCGGTAGGAACCGCCGTGGGGAGTGAGCCTTTGTAGGGCACCACCTGCAGCCATTTGATCTCTTCGGCGCTGAGGCCGAAGATCTTGCCAACGACCTTGGCCTGCTTTTCGTCGAAGGTCATTTGGCCCAGGCAACCGGCGGTAACCCACTCCTTGCTGAGCCCCACCTTCTTGGCCACACTCTCCCACTTCAGCCCTTTGCTGACTTTGGCGGCGATGATTTTTTCGGTGACGTCATTGCGATTCATAGATGCTCCTGATCAGCAGTGGTTGGAAAGTGCATGCAGGTTGCAAGAATCACGCCTTACAACCCCAGATCGCTCAGCCCCGGATGGTCATCAGGGCGACGGCCCAGGGGCCAGAAGAATTTGCGGTCGGTCGCCTGGATCGGTTGGTCATTGATGCTGGCGTGGCGATGGGTCATCAGGCCGTTGGCATCGAACTCCCAGTTTTCGTTGCCGTAGCTGCGAAACCAGTTGCCCGCGTCGTCATGCCACTCGTAGGCGAAACGCACGGCGATGCGGTTGTCCGCATGGGCCCAAATTTCCTTGATCAACCGATAGTCCAACTCGCGCATCCATTTGCGCTCCAGCAGTGCCTGTGCGGCCTCTCTGCCCACAGGGAATTCGACGCGGTTGCGCCAGCGTGTATCCGTGCTGTAGGCAAGCACCACACGCGCCGGGTCACGCGAGTTCCAGGCATCTTCAGCCAGGCGAACCTTCTGTATGGCGGTGGCAAGGGTAAATGGGGGCAGTGGCGGGCGGGGTTCCATGGGTAGCAGACCTTTTCAAAAGTAATGGAAGGCATGTAGACAGACTTGTCTACATACAAATGCTAATCGATGTAGACAGACTTGTCTACAATATTGGCATGTCGTTATTCCCCACCCCCGCATTGAAAGACCTGCCACCCCGTGAGCGAATCTTGCTGACAGCGCACCAGCTTTTCTACAGCGAGGGCATTCGGGCCACGGGTATCGACCGCGTGATTGCAGAGTCGGGCGTGGCCAAGGTGACCTTCTACCGCTGCTTCCCCAGCAAGAATGAGTTGATCCAGGCCTTCCTCACCTACCGACATGAAATGTGGATGGGTTGGTTTACGGATGCCCTGCACCGCTATGGGACCAAATATGCAGGCACGGATGCCCTGGTGCCTGCGCTGCGCGAGTGGTTTGAAGACGAGGGTTTTCGGGGCTGCGCGTTTATCAACAGCGTGGCGGAGCTGGGCGCAACGCAGCCAGAGGTGATAGACATTGCACGTATGCACAAAGAAAGCATGACGGCAGCCGTGGCCACACTGCTTCCTCCCTCCAGGCATCGACAGAAGGACGCACAAGCGGTGGCACTGGCCATTGACGGTGCGATTGTGCAGGCCCAAGGCGCGCAAAGCCCGGAGGCGGCGTTGACCAACCTTGCGCACCTCTTGCGTGCGCTTCGGGCTACGCGGACTACTTTGGCAAGAACAGCAGCCAGTACACCAGCAGAAAATTCAGCAGCACCGACACGCCCAGCGCGACCTTCCAGATAGCCGTGGGGTCGCGCTGCATCAGCGGTGTGGCCATGGGTGCATTTAGCGGGCGGCTGGCGCCGCGCTCCAGCGCCAGCAGGAATTCTTCCGCTGTCTCGAAGCGCTGACGCTGGTCGCGGGCCACGGCCTTTTGCAGCACGTGGTCCAGCCAGATGGGCACCTCGGGGTTGTGGCGGCTGGGGGGCGTGGGGTCGCGGTAGTAGCGACCCACCTGGTAGGGCAGCACATCGCCATAGGGCAGCTTGCCGGTAAGTAGTTGGTAAAGCGTCACGCCCAGCGCAAACAAATCACTCTGTGCATTGGGAAGTTGGGCTTCGCCGTCCTCCGCTTCCGTCTTGCCATTACCAGCCTTGGTGCGAAAGCCCCACTGCTCGGGGTTCACGTAGCTGGGCGTGCCCGCGTGCAGCGCCCGCATGGCGGCGGGTTCACGCCCGCTCAGGGCGACACCCAGGTCCAGCACGCGCAGCACGCCGTCGTCACCCAGGTGCAGGTTGGCGGGCTTGATGTCACGGTGCACCACGCCCTGCCGGTGCAGGCGCGCCAGCCCCTTGAGCGCCTGCATGGTGTAGCCCAGCGCCACGGCCGGTGCCACGCGTGTGTGGTGGTCCAGCTGCTGCTGCAGGGTCTCACCGCCATGCCAGTCATACAGCACATAAAACGCCGAACGCTCACGGCCATTGGGCAAGCGCTCGTGCACGGCCACCAGGTGGTCCGCTGCGCGGGATGAATGCATGCGCAGCGCCAGCCACGCCTCATGGGCCAGCATGGCGCGTTCTTCCTGGTCGTGGGCGCGGGCGGTGTTCAGGGTCTTGAGGGCGTACAGCGTCTGCGTCGCTGGGTCACGCACCTGGTACAGCACATTGATGCCGTTGTCGGCAATGGGCGCCGTCACGACAAAACCGTCCAGCGTGTCGCCGACTTTCAGCTTTGCGGGTATGGGCAAGGCCTCGGCCCGGCGGTTGGCATCGGCCAGCGTGGCCTCCAGAAGCCCCTGCACGCGCACCACCATGGCGGACACGTTGTCGTTGCTGCCCCGGGTCAGCGCCAGGTCCACCAGCTTCTGGGCGGCGTCACGCGCGTCCGCCATGGCCGCATATTCGGGCAGACGGCGGGCCGCCACTTCGCCGTGCACACCGTCGGTGAGCAGAATGAACACATCGCCCACCTGCAGGTCACCCTGGAGGTAGTCCACCACCAGGTGGTCTTCGGCCCCGACGGAACGCAGCAGCTGGTGTTTAAGGTCCGGGTGGTTGACCACATGGTCTTGCGTGAGCTGGGTAGCCTTGCCGTCGCGCACCAGGTAGCAGCGCGCGTCCCCCACATGGGCCAGCGTGTACGAGTGGCCGCGCAGCACCAGCGCGGTCAGCGTGGTCAGGCCCATGGCGGGTTGGCGCCGCCGGTTGATGCCACACAGCCAGGCGTTTTGCGCAGCGATGATGCGGTCCAGGGCGACGGTTGTGTCCCAGGTCTCGGGGGTGCCAAAGTAGTCGCGCACCAGGCTGGTCACCGTGGTCTGCGCAGCCTCGCGGCCCATGCCGCCAGCGCTCACGCCGTCGGCCATGGCGACGATGGAGCCCATGTCTTCCTGCCCCTGGGTGGGCAGCATGGCGGCGCAGAAGTCTTCGTTAAGAGGTTTGCGCCCGGCCTGGGATGCAAAGCCAATGTCTATGTCAAAAGCCATGCACCAAGATAAGCAATTTCAGTGCCGAATTCTGCTGCAACGCACCAAAATCGTGCGGGTTAACCCTTGGTCCAGCCTCATCCCACTAGCATTTGCATGCTGTGTTCGTAGTGGCCCGACAGCTGTTCGAACAGGCCCAGCAAGGTCTCGCTGCCAGCCGCCAGGTCTTCCAGGCGAGCGCCGCGCTTGGCGGGACTGAGGCGTTGGGCGTCTTGGGCCGCGGCCACCATCTGCAGCCACGCCACGCCCGCAGCGCCCAGAGCCTCGTGGATGGCGGGGGTGCTCAGGGGCAGGCCATTCAGGTAAGTGAGCGCTTTTTCGAAATCTTGCTGGGCAGCGCGCATACTGGCCTGGGCCAGCTCCACAGCAATGCCCTGGCTCACCAGCGCCAGCAACGCGTATTTGCCATAGCGCTGCGACAGCATGCGCTGGCGTCCGGCCAGGTTCAGCACTTGCAGCGGTGCGGCCGCGCCCGAGCTCTCCAGGCTGGCGGTCAGGCGCTCGGCGCCCATCAGCAGGGCCTCGGCCTCGCGCTCCACCACATCCGTGCCACCTGCGGTTAACGCGGCCTTCAGCAGCTCCCAGGTTTGGGCCACCTGCCCCAGCAGATCGCCATAGGTGGGCTGCGACAGGTTTTTGCGTAGCAGCGCAAAGTTGCTATCCACCCACTGCACCGAGTCCTGCAACAGGGCAGCATGGTGCACGGTCTGCACCTGCATGGCCTGCAGCAGGTGCAACTTGACCAGGCGCTGCGACAACATGCGCAACTGGCCCGACCGGTTCACCGCTTCGGCAAAGTGGGCCGACTGGATGATGTGCTGCGACAACTGGCCCATGCGCTGGTTGGAACTCATGGCGGCCGAGCGCAGCGTGCGGAAGGCGTCGTCGTCCGACAGGCTTTGGGCCCGCATCAGAATGCCCTTGGCCCGGTCCACCGCCTTGCGCTCCTCGAAGCGGGTGGCCAGTTCTTCATAGGCTTGGCGCTGTTGCTCGGCCTTTTGAAACCGTGCCTGTGCCAGATGGATAAGCGGGCGCAGCCGGTTAGCCCCATAGCCATTCACCACATAGGCATGCACGCCGCACTCGGTGGCCTGCTCGATATGGCTGGCATCACTGTCATTCGTGAACACGATCAACGGGCGTGGCACGGTTTGCCTCACCACTTGCAGCGCCTGGAACCACGCGCTGGTGGGCAACGGCACATCGCAAATCACCACATCTGGTGCGTGCAGCACCACGCCCTGCACCAACTTGCTGCAATCATCGACCGTGGCCAGCACCGAAATGCCCACCGCCTGCAGGTCAGCAGCCAGCGTGGGCGCGGTCTTTTGGCGGGCGGAACACAGCAGGGCGGAGGTCATGAAAATTCAGTTTCAGCTAGGAATAACGGGGCTTGCGGGGCCTTGGGTGCCACGCAATTCGCACACCACCCACACCGGCAGAGCGGGTGACCGCGAACAGGTGCCGATCATATGGCACAGCTCTTGCATTGGCTGAGCCGGGCGCAACGACGCGCTCAAACGAGATGACAGCCATGCCGGTTCTGCGCACAACGACGTCGCGCAGTCGCAGTCTGTCCAACGCCAGTGCTTGCTGGTGCGCCTTTGCAGAAGGCGCAGATCTCCTCTACCCCCTATTTTTGGCATGTGGCACCGCCGCATCCCGCAAAGTCTTCTCGTCCTTGGAGTGGCTACTATGAAAAAATCGAAACTGGTAATGATTGGCAACGGCATGGCCGGTGTGCGCACCCTTGAGGAACTGCTCAAGGTAGCCCCGGACCTGTACGACATCACCGTCTTTGGTGCCGAGCCCCACCCCAACTACAACCGTATCCTGCTCTCCCCCGTGCTGGCCGGCGAGCAGACGCTGGACGAGATCGTGCTGAACTCCTTCGAGTGGTACGCCGAAAACAACATCACGCTGCACGCCGGCAAAAAAGTGGTGGAAGTGGACCGCGTGAAGCGCATCGTCAAAGCCTCTGACGGCACCGAGGCCGAGTACGACCGCCTGCTGATCTGCACCGGCTCCAACCCCTTCATCCTGCCCATTCCCGGCAAAGACCTGCAAGGCGTGATCGCCTACCGCGACATTGCCGACACCAACGCCATGATCGAGGCGGCCACCAAGTACAAACACGCCGTCGTCATCGGCGGAGGCCTGCTGGGCCTGGAGGCCGCCAACGGCCTGATGCTGCGCGGCATGACGGTGAGCGTGGTGCACGTGATGCCCACGCTGATGGAACGCCAACTGGACACCGTGGCCGGCGGCCTGCTGCGCAAGTCACTGGAAGAGCGTGGCCTGAACTTCCTGATGGGCGCACAAACCCAGGAATTGGTGGGTGGCGACGATGGCCGCGTGAAGGCCATCAAGTTCAAAGATGGTTCTGAGGTGCCAGCCGACCTGGTGGTGATGGCCGTGGGCATTCGCCCCAACACCGAGCTGGCCGCCAGCATGCGCTTGCATGTGGACCGCGGCATTGTGGTGACCGACACCATGCAGACCGTGACCGACGCCCGCATCTACAGCGTGGGCGAATGCGCGGCCCACCGCGGCATCGCCTATGGCCTGGTGGCCCCCCTGTTTGAGCAAGCCAAGGTGGCCGCCAACCACCTGGCCATGTACGGCATTGGCCGCTACACCGGCTCGCTGACCTCCACCAAGCTGAAGGTCACTGGCATCGACCTGTTCTCGGCCGGCGACTTCACCGGCGGCGAAGGCACCGAAGAGATCGTGATGAGTGACCCCTTTGGCGGCGTGTACAAAAAGCTGGTCATCAAGAACGACAAGCTGGTGGGCGCCTGCATGTACGGCGACACCGTGGACGGCAGCTGGTACTTCAAGATGCTGCGTGACGGCCGCAGCATTGCCGACATCCGCGACAAGCTGATGTTTGGCGAAAGCGGCTCCAACATCGGTGACGTGGGCCACCAGGGGCAGAACAAGGCCGCTGCCATGGCGGACAGCGACGAGGTCTGTGGCTGCAACGGCGTGAGCAAGGGCACCATCTGCAAGGCCATCAAGGAAAAAGGCCTGTTCACCCTGGACGAGGTGAAAAAGCACACCAAGGCCAGCGCGTCGTGCGGTTCCTGCACCGGACTGGTGGAACAGATCATCATGTTCACGGCCGGTGGCGACTACTCCGCCACGCCCAAGAAGAAGGCCATGTGCAGCTGCACCGAGCACAGCCACCAGGAAGTGCGCGACGCTATCTTCAAGGAAAAATTTCTCACCATCGCCCAGGTGCAACAAGGCATGGGCTGGAAGACGCCCAACGGCTGCTCCAGCTGCCGCCCTGCGCTGAACTACTACCTGATCAGCAGCTGGCCCAAGGAAGCCAAGGACGATCCGCAAAGCCGCTTCATCAACGAGCGCAGCCACGCCAACATCCAGAAGGACGGCACCTACTCCGTCATCCCGCGCATGTGGGGCGGTGAGACCACGGCCAACGAGCTGCGCAAGATTGCCGACGCGGTGGACAAGTACAAGATTCCCACCGTCAAGGTGACCGGTGGCCAGCGTATCGACTTGCTGGGCGTGAAGAAGGAAGACCTGGTAAGCGTGTGGAAGGACATTGGCATGCCCAGCGGCCACGCCTACGCCAAGGCCTTGCGCACGGTGAAGACCTGCGTGGGCAGCGAATGGTGCCGCATGGGCACGCAGGACAGCACGCAAATGGGCAAGGACCTGGAGCGCGCCCACTGGCGCATGTATGCACCGCACAAGGTCAAGTACGCCGTCTCCGGCTGCCCCCGCAACTGTGCCGAAGCCGGCATCAAGGACGTGGGCATCATTGGCGTGGACAGCGGCTGGGAGATGTACATCGCCGGCAACGGTGGCATCAAGACCGAGGTCGCGCATTTCTTCGTCAAGCTCAAGACGACTGAAGAAGTGCTGGAGTACACCGGTGCCTTCATGCAGCTCTACCGCAAGGAAGGCTGGTACCTGGAACGCACGGTGCACTTTGTCAGCCGCGTGGGCCTGGACTATGTGAAGAAGCGCATCCTGGAAGACGCCGAGGGCCGCAAGGCCTTGAACGAAGAGCTGCTGTTCGCGCTGGACGGCGAGCCCGATCCCTGGTTTGACTTCCAGGACGCGCAGGTCGACACCCGCCAGTTCGAAGCCGTGAAAGCCTGAGGGCCACTGCCATGCAACGCAGAACCCTGATTGCTGTGGCCGCCGCCGGTGGGCTGGGTCTGGCACTGCCAGCCCAGGCCCAGGTGGTGGACCTGAGCGACGCCATCAACAAGGCGGGGCGCCAGCGCATGCTGAGCCAGCGCATGGGCAAAGCCTGGCTGGCCCTGCTGCAAAACGTGGAGAAGACCAGTGCGCAGTTGGTGCTGGACAAGTCCATGGCGCTGTTTGACCGCCAGCTGGCCGAGCTCAAGGGCTTTGCCCCCACACCTGACGTGCAGGCTACCTACGGCAAGCTCGACGCGGCCTGGTCCGAATACAAGACCGCGCTGGTGGGCAAAGCCCCCACGCGCGAAAACGCCGGCAGCCTGCTGCAGCTGGACGCCAAGGTGCTGGCCCTGGCCCACCAGGGCACGGTGCAGTACGAGGCGGCCTTCGCCAAACCGGTGGGCAAGCTGGTGAACGTCGCCGGGCGCCAGCGCATGCTGAGCCAGCGCATGGCCAAGTTCTACCTGGCCGCCACGTTGCCGGTGGATGCCAGCGCGGCCACGGCTGAGATTGCCAAGGCACGCAACGAGTTCACCGCCGCCATGGAGCTGCTGCGCAACGCGCCCGAAGCCACCGCCCGCATCAAGGACGAACTGATGCTGGCCGATGCACAGTGGGTGTTCTTCGACATGGCGCTGCAGAAACTGCAAGAAGGCGCGCAGCGACCCAAGCCCATGGCCGATGTGTTTATCAGCAGCGAAAACCTGCTGGCGGTGATGGACCGGGTGACCGGCATGTACTCCGGCCTCAAAGCATAAACATCAACGAAACAGGCCTCTAGCCCCCGTATTTATTGCGCTAGCAGCTCTCAAAACAATAGCATTAGGAAGAACGAAATGACCGAATGGACCCTGATCTGCAAGATCGACGACATCCCCGTGCTGGGCTCGCGCCGTGTAGAACGTGCCAGCGGGTTGGACGTGGCGGTGTTCCGCAACACGCAGGACGAAGTGTTTGCGCTGCTGGACCGCTGCCCCCACAAGGGCGGGCCGCTCTCGCAAGGCATCGTGTTTGGCACCAGCGTGGCATGCCCCTTGCACAACTGGACCATTGGCCTGTGCGATGGACAGGCCAGCGCACCTGATGAAGGCTGTACGCCCAAGTTCGAAGTGAAGCTCGACGGCGGCCAGGTTTTCCTCAAGTCTGCTGAGCTGCAAGGCCATGCCACCGACCTGGTGCGCCCCATCGCCGGCCCCCTGCGCCGCAACGCCACCGCCTGACCCTACAAAGAAGGACACGTAAGCATGACCGAAACGCGCTCCACCTGCCCGTACTGTGGTGTGGGCTGTGGCGTCATCATCGAGTCGCAGGGCGCGCAAATCACCGGCGTGCGGGGCGACCCGGACCACCCGGCCAACTTCGGTCGCCTGTGCTCCAAGGGCTCCACGCTGCACCTCACCGCCAGCGAACCCGTCACCCTGCAAACCCGGCTGCTGCAGCCATTGCAGCGCCTGGAGCGCGGCGCCGCACCCCAGCCGGTCTCCTGGGGCAGCGCGCTCTCCCTGGCCACCGACCAGTTCGCCAGCGTGGTGCGCGACCACGGGCCCGACGCCGTGGGCTTCTATGTCAGCGGCCAGCTGCTGACCGAGGACTACTACGTCTTCAACAAGCTGGCCAAGGGCCTGATCGGCACCAACAACATCGACACCAACTCGCGCCTGTGCATGAGCAGCGCCGTGGCCGGCTACAAGAAGACGCTGGGCGCCGACGCCCCGCCCGCCTGCTACGACGATGTGAACCACGCGCAGACGATCTTCATCGTCGGCTCCAACACCGCGTTCGCCCACCCCATCCTGTTCCGCCGCATCGAAGACGCCAAGCGCAAGAACCCCGCGCTCAAGATCGTGGTGGCCGATGTACGCCGCACCGACACGGTGGAGCTGGCCGATCTGTTCCTGCAAATCCAGCCCGGCACCGATGTGATGCTGTTCCACGGCATGCTGCACCTCATGCTGTGGGAAGGCTGGACCAACCCCGCCTTCATCGCCGAGCACACCACTGGCTTTGAAGACCTCAAGGCCACAGTGCGCGACTACACGCCAGAGGCCGTGGCCCAGACCTGCGGCATCCGCAAGGAAGACCTGCTGGAAGCCGCGCGCCTGTTCGCCCAAAGCCCAGCCACGCTGAGCCTGTACTGCCAGGGCCTGAACCAGTCCAGCGCCGGCACCGCAAAAAACACCGCCCTCATCAACCTGCACCTGGCCACCGGCCAGATCGGCATGCCGGGCGCCGGCCCCTTCTCGCTGACCGGCCAACCCAACGCCATGGGCGGACGCGAAGTGGGCGGCCTGGCCAACCTGCTCTCCGCCCACCGCGACCTGGCCAACCCCGCGCACCGGGCCGAAGTGGCCGCGCTGTGGGGCGTGCCCGATGTGCCTGCCACACCGGGCAAGACCGCCGTGGAAATGTTCCAGGCAGCAGCTGATGGCGAAATCAAAGCGCTGTGGATTGCGTGCACCAACCCCGCGCAAAGCATGCCCGACCAGGCCACGGTGCGCCGCGCGCTGGAGCGTGCCGAGTTTGTGGTGGTGCAAGAGGCCTTTGCCACCACGGCCACCGCGCGCTACGCCGACCTGCTGCTGCCCGCCACCACCTGGGGCGAAAAAGAAGGCACGGTCACCAACAGCGAACGCCGCATCTCCCGCGTGCGCGCCGCCGTGCCCGCACCTGGTGCGGCCGACACCGCCCCGCGCCACGACTGGGCCATTGCCACCGACTTTGCGCAGCGCCTGGAACGTGCGCTGGGGCGCGACACCGCCAAGGGCACGCTGTTCCCCTACCCTACGGCCGAATCGGTGTGGAACGAGCATCGCGAATCCACCCGCGGCCGCGACCTGGACATCACCGGCATGGACTACGCCCAGCTGGACGCCAAGCCCCTGCAGTGGCCCATGCCCGAGGGCGCCAGCGCTGGCAAGGCACGGCTGTACGAAGACGGCGTGTTCCCCACCCCCGATGGCCGCGCGCGTTTTGCCAATGTGGACTACAAACCCGTGGCCGAACCGCGCGAGGCGCGCTACCCCTTCAGCCTGACCACGGGCCGCCTGCGCGACCAGTGGCATGGCATGAGCCGCACCGGCACGCTGGGGCGCTTGTTCGGCCATGTGCGCGAGCCTTCGATCCAGATGCATCCGCAGGACATGGCGCGCCGCCTGCTCAACGAGAACGACTTGGTGCACGTCACCTCTCGGCGCGGCTCCATCCTGGTACCGGTGCAGGCCAGTTCCGAGGTGGGCTTGAGCCAGGTGTTCATGGCCATGCACTGGGGTGAAGAATATTTGAGCGGCGTGAGCGCCACAGGCACCCGCCTGGCCGGGGTCAATGCACTCACCACCTCAGCCTACTGCCCGGACTCCAAACAGCCCGAGTTCAAGCATGCAGCCGTCAAGGTGCTTAAGGCCGACATGCCCTGGACCCTACTGGCCATTGCCTGGCTGCCCGCCGACAAGGTGCTGGCCGTGCGTGGCGCACTGCAAACGCTGATGGGCCGCTTTGCCTACGCCAGCTGCGTGCCGTTTGGCGGCGCAGGAGATTCCAAGGGCCATGAGCGCAGCGGCGTGTTGTTCCGCGCGGCCCACACAGAGGCCGCTTCCGACGAGGTGCTGCAAGAGATCGAAGCCCTGCTGCAACTCAACGGCCCTGATGTGGTGCGCTACGCGGACAAGAAACGCGGCCAGCGCCGCGCCGTGCGCCTGCAGCGCGCCACGGTGAATGCCACGCTGGAAGCCTTCATGCTGGCCGGTGATACGCGCGCCCAAAGCTGGATGACCACGCTGCTGCAGGACGAGCAGCCCGCACAGAACTACGGACGTGCCTTGTTGGCGCCCGGTGCCACGCCGCCCCTGCCCGTGCAGTCACGCGGCAAGGTGGTGTGCACCTGCTTCAACGTGACCGACAGCGCCATCGACGCCACGCTGGCCAATTGCACCGGTTTTGCGGCCGACCGACTGGCCACGCTGCAAGGCGCGCTGAAGTGCGGCACCAACTGCGGCTCGTGCGTGCCCCAGCTGCAACGCATGGTGCGCGCCAGCATGGAGCCGAGCACCGCCTGAGTCACGGACAATCGCCCCATGGCTATTGGCAACTACATCAAAGAAATCGGGCGCGGCAAAGACGGCGCCCGTCCCCTCACCCGCGCACAGGCAGACGATTTGTTCGGCCAGGTGCTGGACGGCACGGTCACTGACCTGGAGATAGGCGCCTTCTGCCTGGCCATGCGCATCAAGGGCGAGACGGCCGACGAGATGGCTGGTTTTCTGGACGCCACGCGCCGCCGCATGGCCCTGCTGCCCGCCAGCGCCCAGCCCGTGGTCGTCATTCCCAGCTACAACGGTGCGCGCAAGCTGCCGCTGCTCACGCCGCTGCTGGCGCTGCTGCTGGCACGTGAAGGTTTGCCCGTACTCCTCCACGGCGCAGCCACCGAAGACCGCAGGGTTTTTATCTCCGAAGTGCTCGCAGCCCTCGACATACCTGCGCAAGCAGCTATCAAATCCGTAGCACCTGGCACGGTGGACTTTGTGCCCACCGCACTGCTCTGCCCCGGCCTGCAGCGCTTGCTGGACGTGCGCCGCGTGGTGAATCTGCGCAACCCAGCGCACAGTCTGGTCAAGCTCATGAATCCGGTGGATGGCCCCGCGCTGCTGGTCAGCAGCTACACGCATCCCGAGTACGCCATCTCCATGGCTGAGACGCTGGCCCTGATGCAATCCAACGCGCTGCTGATCCGCGGCACCGAGGGCGAGGCCGTGGCCGACCCGCGCCGCACGCCCAAGATGCAGGCCTTTGTGAACGGCCAGTCCACCGACCTGCAGGCCTACCAGGCCGGCTCACTCACCGAGTTGCCTGAACTCCCCACCAGCACCGATGCGGCGACGACGGCCGCGTACATCCGCGCCGTATTGGCCGGCGGCCAACCTGTGCCAGCCCCCATTGCGCACCAGGTGGCGCACATTTTGCAAATACACCGCAACCTATGACACACGATCTCTCCAGCACCCCCTCCAGCGGCCATGTCACCCTCGTGGGGGCCGGCCCTGGCGACCCTGAACTGCTCACGCTCAAGGCTCTCAAGGCCATCCAGCAGGCCACGGTGCTGCTGGTGGACGACCTGGTGAACGAGGCCATCGTGGCCCATGCACAACCCGGCGCACGCATCATCCACGTGGGCAAGCGCGGGGGCTGCAAGTCCACACCGCAATCCTTCATCGAACGCCTCATGATCACCGCCGCACAAGAGGGCGAGAACGTGGTGCGCCTCAAGGGTGGCGACCCCTTCATCTTCGGCCGCGGTGGGGAAGAGGTGGAGCATCTGCAAGACGCCGGAGTCCGCGTCTCGGTGATCAACGGCATCACCGCGGGCCTGGCCGCCGTCACCTCACTCAACGTGCCGCTCACCCACCGCGAGCACGCGCACGGCGTGGTGTTTGTCACCGGCCATGCCAAGCCGGGCGACGCTGGCACCGACTGGCCCGCACTGGCCGCCGCCGCCCACCAGGCCAAGCTCACGCTGGTGATCTACATGGGTGTGAGTGGCGCCGCCGATATTCAGCATGGCCTGCTGCAGGGCCTGCCTGCCGATACGCCTGTGGCCATCATCCAGAACGCCAGCCTACCCACGCAGCGCCATGCGGTGTGCGCACTGCACGCGTTGCAAGCCACCATTACCCATGAACAACTGGCCAGCCCCAGCGTCATCGTGGTGGGTGATGTGGTGTGCGGCATCCAGGCCGCGGGTGCTTTAGAAACCTCCCGGGAGTTGACTAAACTGCAGGCCTATTGATAACAAGGGGAGGCTCTGCATGCTGGAGAAATTGAACGAACTCACGGAGAGCCACGGCTCCCTGAAACGCGGCCACGGATTGGTGTCCGGTGTGATCGCGCTGTCGCTGGGGATTCTGTGTTTTCTGGGCGTGCTGGCCTTCCACTTTCCGCAGTACCTCACCACCCCCATGCTGCGCCAGAGCTACGACGTAGACATGATTCGCAAGGTCATGTTCGCCGCCATGGTGATCGCCGGCGGCATGTCGTTGGTGAACGTGCTGTTCAACCGTGCACGCTGGCTGTCGGGTTTTGCATTTCTGCTGGTGGCCCTGACCGCCGTGCTCGGCGGCAGCAAGGTGCCGGTGAATGACTTTGCCGACAACACGCCCTACATCGGGCTGGACTGGTTCATTCTGGACTTGCTGGGCTCCTCGCTGATCTTCATCTTCGTGGAAAAGCTGTTTGCGCTGCGCAAGCAGCAGCCCGTGTTCCGCCCCGAGTGGCAGACCGACTTCCACCACTTCATCGTGAACCACATGGTGGTGGGCTTCATCATGCTGGCCACCAATTTGCTGGTGCACAAGCTGTTTGGCTGGGCCGCCAAGGATGGCATCCAGGCCTGGGTGCGCGACCTGCCTTTTCTCGCCGGCGTATTGCTCATCATCCTGGTGGCCGATCTGGTGCAGTACTGGACACACCGCGCCTACCACGAGGTGCCCTTGCTGTGGCGCCTGCATGCCGTGCACCACAGCACCAAACACATGGACTGGCTGGCCGGTTCGCGCCAGCACATCGTCGAATTGCTGATCACACGCACGCTGGTGCTCGCACCCATCTTCGTGCTGGGTTTTTCCAAGGATGTCATTGACACCTACATCGTCATCGTCGGTTTCCAGGCGGTGTTCAACCACGCCAACGTCAGCGTGCGCCTGGGGCCGCTGCGCTACCTCATCGTCACGCCCAACTTCCACCACTGGCACCACTCCCAAGATGACGAGGCCATCGACAAAAACTACGCCGCGCACTACGCCTTCATCGACTACCTGTTCGGCACCGCCGTGAAATCGGACCGCAAGTGGCCAGACCAGTACGGCGTGGTGGGCGACTACGTGCCCAATGGCTTCATCAAGCAGTTCAAATTTCCCTTTGTGTGGAAGGGCTAGAAAATATTAGGGTTAATACTTAGTTCGGGCATCGTTTTTGCTTGAGGAACTCCACGCAAAAGGAGTTCCCCATGATGACCACCAGCCTTGCCACGTCCCCTGCGTCCACCGTACTTCCCGCCCGCGCGACACCCTACCGGGCACCGGCCACGGGCCCGATTTCCGACCTGAACCTCGCGGCGCGCCAGCGCATGCTGTCACAGCGCATGGTGATGCAGACCTTGCTCGCCGCCAACGGAGACACCCGCCAGCTGGACGCCGCGCGCAGCACCTTCCAGCTGTTCTGCGACAGCCATGCACGGTTGCTGGGCACCATCCAGAACTACGACGCCCCCAGCGCACAGCGCCTGCGCAACGCCTATGAAGGCGCACAGGGCGTGAACGCCACCATCCAGGCGTTCATCGACCTGATGCGCACCGCACTGGACCACATCGCGCGCCAGTCGCGCCAGACCACGGTGATTCTTGAAAACATCGTCGACTCCACCGACGGTGTACTCGAAGCCCTCAACGCAGCGACCACCGCGTTTGACGTGGTGACCAAGGCCAAGGCCGACCTGCTGTTCAAGGAACTCACGGGCATCGTCTCCGACATCCACACCATCGCCCGCGAGGCCAAGGTAGTGAGCTTCAACGCCCAGGTGATGGCCGCACGCGCCGGACAGCAAGGCCGCGAGTTCGCCGTAGTGGCCAATGTGCTCTCGGGCATCAGCACCGAGATCGACGGCCTGTCGCGCAAGGCGATTGATCTGGCCGACCGCAACCGCCAACACGCATGACTTTTCACCCCTAGTCCTTCGCCGGCCCGCGACCGGCGCGCGGATGCCCGCTGACCGGCGCGATTTCGCGAACGCAGAGAGTATGAGCGCCGGACTGCGGGCATCTGCGTGCCGCGGCGTACCCAGATAGTTTTGCCACGCGTCCTCTACACTGCCGCCATGCACAGTTTTGACGTGGTGATCGTGGGTGCCGGGGCTGCCGGTTTGTTTTGCGCCGGGGTGGCGGGCCAGCTGGGCCTGAAGGTGCTGGTGGTCGACCACGGCGAGAAAGTGGCCGAGAAAATCCGCATCTCGGGCGGTGGCCGCAGCAACTTCACCAATGTGGATGTCAGCGCAGCCAACTTCCTCAGCGAGAACCCGCGCTTTGCCAAGTCGGCGCTGTCCCGCTACACGCCAGCCGACTTCATCACCCTGGTAAAGAAGCACGGCATCGCTTTCCACGAAAAACACAAGGGCCAGCTGTTTTGTGACCGCTCGGCCGAAGACCTCATCGCCATGCTGCTGGCCGAGTGCGCTGCGGGCGGTGTGGAACGCTGGCAGCCCTGCAACGTCAAGTCCATACGATTTTCAGCCACCAGCCCCCATGGACATTGCCCGAGCAGCTATGAAGTTGAGAGCGACCGTGGAGCCATCCATTGCGGCGCAGTGGTCATCGCAACAGGCGGCCTGTCCATTCCCAAGATCGGTGCCAGCGACTTTGGCTACCGTGTGGCCAAACAGTTCGACCTGCCCGTGGTCACGCCCCGCCCGGCCTTGGTGCCACTGACCTTTGACGAGGCCGCCTGGGCCCCGTTCGCCCAGCTCTCGGGTCTGTCGCTGCCCGTGGACATCGCCACCGGAACCAAAAAGGCCAGCATGGCGTTCCGGGAAGACCTGCTGTTCACCCACCGCGGTCTCAGCGGCCCGGGCGTGTTACAGATCTCCAGTTACTGGGCGGAGGGCACCCCCATTCGCCTGAATCTGGCGCCCGGCACCGATCTGGCCAAGCACCTGGCCGAGGCCAAAGCCACCTCGCGCAAACGCATTGCCAACGAGCTGGCAGGCCTGGTGCCCAGCCGCCTGGCCGATACCTGGGTGGAACAAGGCAAGAGCTGGGGCCACGACTGGCAGCGCCCGGTGAACGAGGCCAGCGACAAGGCCCTGAACGCGCTGGCCGAGCACCTGAGCCGCTGGGAAATCACCCCCACGGGCACCGAGGGCTACCGCAAGGCCGAGGTGACGGCGGGCGGCGTGGACACCAAGGTGCTGTCCAGCCAGACCCTGGAAAGCCGCCAGCCGGGCCTGTTTTTCATTGGCGAGGTGGTCGATGTGACCGGCTGGCTGGGCGGTTACAACTTCCAGTGGGCCTGGTCCAGCGCCTATGCCTGCGCATATGGGTTGGCAGCGCGCCATAAAACGCTATAATTGCAGGCTAATCTGGCAGTCTCCTCATCGGCCAATACTAGTTATAGATGAGGAAATACCGCTGAACGTGGCGTGTGGGGCCCGATCTTCCCCCCATGACTGGCGACAGCACATTTTGGAATTCATTACGTAATGACAACGATCCGTGTAAAAGAAAACGAGCCCTTTGACGTCGCCCTGCGTCGCTTCAAGCGCACCATCGAAAAATTGGGTTTGCTGACCGACTTGCGCGCCCGCGAGTTCTACGAAAAGCCCACTGCAGAGCGCAAGCGCAAGAAGGCTGCCGCCGTGAAGCGCAACTACAAGCGCATCCGCAGCATGCAACTTCCCAAGAAGATGTACTGATCTTCAGGCTGCGGAACTCCTCCGAGTTTCCAAGCCGACAAAAAGCTCGCCTGGGGACGCTCCGGCGGGCTTTTTTCATTCTGTAACCCTTTTTTCAGGAGCCACCCAATGTCCCTCAAAGACCAGATCACCGAAGACATGAAGACCGCCATGCGCGCCAAGGACAGCGAGCGCCTGGGCACCATCCGCCTGCTGCTGGCCGCCTTGAAACAAAAGGAAGTGGACGAGCGCGTGGTGCTGGACGACGCGGCCGTGGTGGCCATCGTGGACAAGCTGATCAAGCAACGCAAGGACTCCATCGAAGCGTTCGTCAAGGCCGAGCGCCAGGAGCTGGCCGACAAGGAAGCCGCCGAAATGAAGGTGTTGCAGGCCTACCTGCCCCAGCGCATGTCGGCCGACGAAGTGCTGGCCGAGGTGAAAGCCATCGTGGCCGAGCTGGGCGCTGCGGGCCCGGGCGACATGGGCAAGGTCATGGGCGTGGTGAAGACCCGCCTGGCCGGCAAGGCCGAAATGGGTACCGTGTCGGCCGCGGTCAAAACCGCGCTGGCGGGCTAAGCCCCTGCGCTAGGGCAGGACCTTCACGGCTGTGGTCACCGCTGTGGCCAGCGGCTCGCCAGGACTTAGGTTGTCCAGAAACTCCAGCTTGAGCGTGTAGTCGCCCGCGGGCGGCGACAGCCAGGCTTCGGTCTGCCCGTCCACAAACTCCATTTCAGCCGGGGCACCGGTTTTGCCGGTCACCGTGAGCTTGAAATGGCCCGTGTCCTTCTCCTGCTGCACCACGTGGGCCACATTCAGGCCCGAGGCATGGAACTGCACGCGGAACGGCACTTTCACCTCCGGGCTGGCCACATGCACCTCCAGGCCCTTTTTCACCAGGCTCTTGGGGTCGGTGTCGTTCTTCTTGGTGACGGTGATCTTTAGCGGCTTGCTGTACACGAAGTGCGGCAAATGCTTGTCGTCGGCCAGCAGCATGCGCAGTGTGTAGCTGCCTGGTGCCAGCGTCAGCACAGTCTCCATCTGGCCCTTGCCAAAGTGGATGTACTGGTCGTTGAAGGGCAGAGCCGCCTTGAAGTCCAGCGGCAGGTCCCGGTTCACCAGCAGGTGGTGGTGCCCGCTTTTTCCGCCCAGCGGTTTGGCAATGGGCGCCAGGCCCCAGCCCCCGGACAGGCCAAACTTCAGCACAAACGGGGTTTCTATGCGGTCGCCCGACTTCAGGTTGGTGAAATAGGCCTCGGCCTCACCACGCGGCAAGGCCGCTTGCCAGGGGTGCGTTGGCCGCGCCGGCGGAGGCACCGGGGATGCGGTTTGGGCCAGCACCGCAGCGCTGGCGGCAAATGCCCCCACGCCCACCATCCACGCAAGAGCACGCATAAGCAGCCTCCCTGGTTTTTAGCTACCGGCGACCTTCATTTTGTTGATCAGCACCGAACCCACGGTCTTTGCACCGTAATTGTAGGTATCTGCGCCCACAGCCTCAATACCGCGCAACATGTCCTTCATGTTTCCGGCAATCGTGATTTCGTGCACCGGGTAGGCAATGCGGCCCTTCTCCACCCAGAAACCGCTGGCACCGCGCGAGTAATCGCCCGTCACGTAGTTCACGCCCTGCCCCATGAGCTCGGTCACCAGCAGGCCCGTGCCCAGTTTTTGCAGCATGGCGTCCAAGTCGTCACCGGCCTGGGTCAGACGCGAGGTGAAAGTCAGGTTGTGCGAACCGCCTGAGTTACCGGTAGTGCGCATGCCCAGTTTGCGGGCCGAGTAGCTGCTCAGGAAGTAGCCTTGCACGCGACCGGCGTCCACCACCTTGCGGGCCTGCACACGCACACCTTCGTCGTCAAACGGGGAACTGCCCTTACCGCGCAGCACAAACGGGTCTTCCTGAATATCGATGTGCTTGGGTAGCACCTGTTTGCCCAGCGAGTCCAGCAAAAAGCTGCTCTTGCGGTACAGCGCGCCGCCGCTCACGGCCTGCACAAAAGCACCCACCAGACCGGCCGCCAGTGGCGACTCGAACAGCACGGGGCATTCCACCGTGGCAATCTTGCGGGCCTTCAGGCGGCTCAGCGCACGCTCGGCGGCGTAGCGACCCACGGCCTGGGGCGAGGCCAGTTCGTCGGCTGAGCGCATGGAGCTGTACCAAGCGTCGCGCTGCATGTCATTGCCCTTGCCCGCAATGGGCGACACCGACAGCGAATGGCGCGAGGAGGCATAGCCGCCACGGAAACCGCGCGTGTGGGCGCTGAAAAAGTGCGATTGCTGGGCCGACACAGCCGCGCCTTCGCTGTTGGTGATGCGCTTGCTCACGCCCAGAGCGGCGGCTTCGCACTCCAGCGCCAGCTTGGCGGCTTCCTCGCTGGTGATGGCCCAGGGGTAGAACAGGTCCAGATTACGGCTGCGGTCGGCAACGGGCACGATGTCATCGGCGTCGGGCAGGCTGGCAAAGGGGTCTTCGGCCGTGAAGCGCGCAATGTCGTAGGCCGCACGCACGGTTTGTTCGATGGCCGCGTCCGAAAAATCGGAGGTGCTGGCGTTGCCACGGCGGTTGCCCACATACACGGTCACGCCCAGCGATTTGTCGCGGTTACGCTCCACGTTTTCCAGTTCGCCATTGCGCACGGATACGCTCAACCCACAGCCCTCGGACACCTCGGCACCTGCGTCCGTCGCGCCCAGTTTCTTGGCTTGGGCGAGCGCGGCGTCCACACGGGATTCAAAAAAATCACGCGTGTAGGCAAAACCGCTGTCAGCGGGCTTGGCCTTGGGAGTGGAAGATGGGGAGGTGCGCCCAGAGGCGGAGGTGGGTTTCTTCATGGCGACGGCTATGATACTTGGCTATGTCACGCAAACTAAAAAAGGGCTATTACGTCAAGGGCCAGTTCGTCGCCGAAGGCAGCGCATTGGACCTGGAGTACAAGCGCGAACTCAAGGGCACGGATGAGCCGACCCGCACCGACCTCAAAAAGGAAAGCACCGAGCTGCAAAAGCTGGGTGAAGACCTGCTGACGCTGCGCGCCGACCTCATGACCAAGTTGGACCTGCCCGACAAACTGGTGGAAGGCGTGGCGGAAGCCAAGCGCATCACCAACTTTGAAGGCAAACGCCGCCAGATGCAGTTCATCGGCAAGCTGATGCGCAAACTGGAACCCACCAAATGGGATGAAATCCGTGCCGCTCTCGAAGAGCAGCACATGCCATCGGCCAAAGAAACGATGGTGCTGCACCAGGCCGAACAATGGCGCGACCGACTGATTGCCGACGACGATGCCGTGGGCCAGTGGCTGAACCTCAGCCCCGACACTGACAGCCAGAACCTGCGTTCCCTGGTACGCCAGGCCCGCAAGGACGCCAAGCCCGAGAAACCGGGTGAGGCCCTGCGCCATGGCCGCGCCTACCGCGACATCTTTCAGCTGGTACGCGAAGCCCTGCTGGCCCATGCGGAAGGCCCTGCCGCGGAGGATGCCGACGATGAGGCGAACTACGATGGAGACGAAGCGTGAGTGTTGCAGGATATGAGCCTGTCAAGATCGGCATCGTCTCCATCAGCGACCGTGCTTCCAGCGGCGTTTACGAGGACAAAGGCCTGCCCGCCCTGCAGGACTGGCTGGGCCGTGCACTGCACAACCCCATCCACTTCGAAGCGCGGCTGATTGCCGACGAACAAAAAACCATTGAAGACACCCTGATTGCGCTGGTGGACGCCAAATGCGCACTGGTGCTCACCACGGGCGGCACCGGCCCTGCCCTGCGCGATGTAACGCCTGAGGCCACGCTGGCCATTGCGGACAAGGAAATGCCGGGCTTTGGAGAGCAGATGCGGGCCATCAGCCTGCACTTTGTGCCCACGGCCATCCTGTCGCGCCAGGTGGCGGTGATCCGCAAGCAGACGCTGATCGTCAACCTGCCAGGCCAGCCCAAGGCGATTGCCGAGACACTGGAAGGCCTGAAGGATGTGGATGGCAGGCAGATCGTGCCCGGCATCTTTGCCGCTGTGCCCTATTGCGTGGACCTGATTGGCGGGCCCTACCTGGAAACTGTGGATACCATCTGCAAAGCGTTTCGGCCCAAAAGCGCCATACGCCCTTCACCCGCCTGAACCAGTCAAACGGGGGCTCTGATGGCTTTTATTGATTTGTCAAAAGGCCGCGTGCATTACGAGCTTGCAGGCCCTGCAGCGGGCCAAGCCATTGTGCTGGTGCATGGCATTTCCATCCCCATGTACAGCTGGGACGGCATCGCCCCCGCCCTGGCCCAGCGCGGCTTTCGCGTATTACGGTTTGACACGTATGGACGCGGACAATCGGCGTATCCCCGCGGCCCCTACGACCGGGCCTTGCTGGTGCAGCAAATGGCGGAACTGGTCGATGCCGTCGGACTGGCGGGCCGCTTCAACCTCGTCGGCTTTTCCTTTGGTGGCGCCATGGCCGCCCAGTTCGCCAGCCAACACGCATCCCGGGTGCGCAAGCTGGCGCTGATCGCACCCTACTCCCGCCGCAAGAACCCTGATCCCGCGCGCAGCCTGCGCATTCCACTGCTGGGTGAACTGCTGTTTCACTTCAAGGCCCGCAACGCCCTGATCACACGCGCCCAACTGCTGATGCACAGCGCAGGGTTGCCAGCAAGCCATATGCAGGCATTTCGTGCCCAGGCCCAGTCCGGCGACTTTGCACGGGCCTTTGTGTCGCTGACGCGCACCAATGCACTCGACGGTTATGGTCCCACACTGGCAGCCATATCGTCAGCGGGCATCCCATCCAGGGTGTATTGGGGCAATGCAGACGAAGACATCCTGCGTGACAGCATCGACTACTTGCGGGAGCATTTGCAGCCCGAGCAATTCGTGGAAATCGCCGGTGCCAACCATGGCGCCATGCTCCACCCCAGCACAGGCATGGTCGATTACCTCTCCACGTTCCTTCAGGAACCCGCAGAGTAACGGCCTACTTGCCAATCAGCGCGTTGAGTTTGGCCGCCTCAAAGCATTCCTTGCGCGCCGCGTCCTTGGGTACGCAGTCGCTGTCGGCCAGGCGTGCGGAGAGCTGTTCCACTGCCTTCCACAACATGGCAATTTGGTGGTCCTGGCCGGAGGCACTGTCCACCAGGCCGCGCAGGGCCTGGCTCACTGGGTCGTCTTCCTGGGTGATGCCGTAGGCGGTGAACTTGCGGTCCGCCGTGGTCACATCGGCACTCACGCCCGCCTTGCTGGGCAGAATGCGCGCCGGAATGCCCACGGCCGTGGCCCCCGCCGGCACGGGTTTGACCACAACGGCATTGCTGCCGATCTTGGCACCGTCGCCTACTTCAAAGCCACCCAGCACCTTGGCGCCGGCGCTTACCACCACGTCCCTACCCAGGGTGGGGTGGCGCTTGGAGCCCTTGTACAGGCTGGTACCGCCCAGGGTCACGCCTTGGTAGATCGTGCATCCGTCACCAATCTCGGCGGTCTCGCCCACCACGGTCCCCATGGCGTGGTCAAAGAACACGCGCTCACCCAGCTTGGCGCCGGGGTGGATTTCGATGCCGGTGAAGAAACGCGACAGGTGCGAGATAAAGCGCCCCAGCCATTTGAAGCCATGGTTCCAGAACCAGTGCGCCGGGCGGTGCAACACCACGGCGTGCAACCCCGGGTAACAGGTGATGACCTCCCAGGTGCTGCGCGCAGCGGGGTCACGGTCAAGAATGCACTGGATGTCGGAGCGTATGCGGGAAAACATGCGAAAGAGTCTACCCGTTCAGGTCCGGTTTGCCGTCTATCGCCACCAATCCCCCACCGGTAGCCGGTGCTTGGGCGCTGCGCTGCAGGACGGCTTTGGCAATGCCACGCAGGATGTGGATTTCCTCTTGCGTCACCTGGGCACGGTTGAACAGCGCATTCAGGCGCGGCATGAGCTTCTTGGGTGCGGCGGGGTCCAGAAAACCCAGCGCCACCAAGGACTGCTCCAAGTGACCCAGCATGCCGGCCACTTGGGCGGCATCGGCCAGCAAGCTGGGCGCAGCGGCGGCCTCCACGCCAAAGCCCCCCAGCGCCAGCCGCCATTCATAGGCAATGACCTGCAGGGCCGCGCCGATATTGAGCGAGCCAAACTGCGGGTTGCTGGGGATGCTGAGACACACGTGGCAGCGGTAGACGTCTTCGTTGCGCATGCCAAAACGTTCGGAGCCAAAGAGAAAGCCCACACCCGACTGGGCGGGTCTTGGCATCAAATCACCGTCCAGCCCCCGTGATTCCTGCGCGAGCAGCTCACCTTTTGATAGCGCCGCGAAATGTTCGCGCGGCGTGGTGGTGGGCGGGCCAAAGTCGCGCGGCGTCATGGCGGTGGCGCACAAATGGGAAATGCCGTCCAGCGCTTCGTCCAGGGTGTCCACGATGCGGCACTTGTCCAGCACGTCCAGCGCCCCGCTGGCGCGCTGGATGGTTTCCTCACGGCGCAGTACGTTGGCCCAGCGCGGCGCCACCAGCACTAGGTCGTCAAAACCCATGGTTTTCATGGCGCGGGCGGCGGCGCCCACATTGCCGGCGTGGCTGGTGTTGATCAGGATGAAGCGGGTGTGCATACGGTCGGTATCGGGGAAGACGGGGCTGAAAGGGGCTGTTTTGGGGTCTTAGGGTGCGCAACCCAAGCCCTGCCGTTAAAATACGCCTATTGTCGCCGCCTGCATCGCCAGCCGGTCCTCCCAGTTCTTCCCCCAACAATCTATGACGCTCAATCTGCACCCCATGGTCAATGTGGCCATCAAGGCCGCCCGCACCGCCGGAAACATCATTAACCGCGCTGCGCTGGACATCGAATCCGTTCGGGTTTCTCAAAAGAAGGCCAACGACTTCGTGACCGAAGTGGACCATGCTGCAGAGCAAGCGATCATCGAAACCCTGCTGACGGCCTACCCCGGCCACGGCATCTGGGCCGAAGAGTCTGGCAAAGAGCACGGTGCCCGTGACTCTGAATTCGTCTGGATCATCGATCCGCTGGACGGCACCACCAACTTCATCCACGGCCTGCCCGTGTACTGCGTGAGTATCGCTTTGGCCGTGCGCGGCAAGGTTGAGCAAGCCGTGATCTATGACCCTACACGCAATGACCTGTTCACCGCCACCAAGGGGCGTGGCGCTTACCTGAACGACCGCCGCATCCGTGTTTCCAAGCGCACCCAGCTGAACGAATCGCTCATCTCCACCGGCTTTCCCTTCCGCCAAGGCGACAACTTCAACCAATACCTGCAGATGATGGGCGACGTGATGCAGCGCACCGCCGGCCTGCGCCGCCCTGGCTCTGCCGCGCTGGACCTGGCCTATGTGGCTGCAGGCTTTACCGAGGGCTTCTTCGAACTGGGCCTGCAGCCCTGGGACGTGGCGGCTGGCTCGCTGCTGGTCACCGAAGCCGGTGGCCTGGTGGGCAATTTCACAGGCGAAGCCGAGTTTCTGGACCAGCAGGAAATCCTCGCTGGCACACCCCGTGTGTATGGCCAGCTGGTCAGCCTGCTGGGCAAGTACAGCAAGTTTGCCCCCGCGGGTGAGAAAGCTGCGTTGCGCCAAGCCGCTGCCGCCCAGACGGAGGCCACCCGAATCCCCGCAGACGACAGCGCTGCGGGCGACGCCCCGCTGTAATCACAGCCCTCTGTCCCATTCGGGCAGGGGAAGTTCCTCCACCGGACAGGGACGACCAAACAGGTAGCCCTGGAACAGGGTGCAGCCGTTTTGCAGCAGGAAATCGCGCTGCCCTTCGGTTTCCACGCCTTCGGCCACCACACCAAACGCCAGGCTCTTGCCCAGCGCCAGCACGGTGCGGGCAATGGCCGCGTCATTGGGGTCGGTCAACACATCGCGCACGAACGACTGGTCGATCTTGAGCTGCTGCAACGGCAGCAGCTTGAGGTAGGACAGCGACGAGTAGCCCGTGCCAAAGTCGTCCAGCGAAAAGCCCACGCCGGTCTTCTGCAGCTCGGTCATCTTCAAAATGGCGTCCTGCGTGTCGCTGAGCAACAGGCTCTCGGTCAGCTCCAGCTTCAGGCGCTGGGGGTTGGCGCCCGTCTTGCGCAGCAGCGCCTGCACCTGGTGTGCAAACTCAGGGTGGCGAAACTGGCGTGCACTTACGTTCACCGCCATGGTCAGCTGCGCCGTGGCAGGGCTTTCGGCCCACTGCGCAAGCTGTCGGCACGCCACTTCCAGCACCCAATGGCCCAAGGGAATGATCAATCCAGTCTGCTCGGCCATGGGAATGAAATCCGTGGGCGACACCAGGCCACGCTGCGGGTGCTGCCAGCGCACCAGCGCCTCCACCCCCACGGTACGCCACTGCACATCCACCACCCGCTGGTAGTACACCACCAGCTCGTGGCGCTGCAGGCCGTGGCGCAGATCCTGTTCCAGCGCCGTGCGTTCGGCGACTTGGGCCTGCATGGCAGGGTCAAAAAAGCGCAACGTATTGCGTCCCGCAGCCTTGGCCTCGTACATGGCCAGATCGGCCTGCTTGAGCAGCTCGTCCACGGTCTGCCGCTGCTGGCCGAACAGCGTGACGCCGATGCTGGGCGTGCTGTGGTGCTCCACCGTGCCCAGCATGTAGATCTGGTTCAGGCTGGCAATCACCTTCTTGCCCACCAACTCCACCTGGGCAATGGCGCGGTCCGGGTCATGCTCCAGGTTGTGCAGCATGATCACAAACTCGTCCCCTCCCAGGCGGGCGACCGTATCGGCCTGGCGCACGCAGGCCACCAGCCGCTGGGCCACCTGCTGCAGCAGCATGTCCCCCATGTCGTGGCCCCGGGTGTCGTTCAGGTCTTTGAAGTTGTCCAGGTCAATGAAGAGCAAGGCGCCCACAGCGCGGTCACGTCCCGCCACCACCAGCGCCAGTTGCAGTCGGTCGATCAGCAGACGGCGATTCGGAAGACCCGTGAGCACATCGAAAAACGCCAACCGCTCGATCTTTTCCTCCGCCACCTTGCGTCCGGTGATGTCGCGCCCCACACCGCGGTAGCCCTGAAAGCGCCCATCCGCATCGAACATGGGCGCGCCGCTGGTGGAGATCCAGTACACATTGCCCTCATCGTCGGTATCGCGCAGCTCCAGCTCACGGAACTCCTTGTGTGCCTGCAGCACCTCGCGGTGGGCTTTCCAGTCCACTTCGGTCATGTTGAGCGCGCCAATCTCCCAGCGCGTCTTGCCAAGGTGGCCCGTCCCCGTCTGGCTGGACTGGGCAGGCGGCGCACCGTCAAAACGGACAAAGCGGAACTCGGCATCCTGTTCCCAGTACCAGTCCGACGACAGCTCGGTGAGCGAGCGGAACCGTGCTTCACTTTCCAGCAAGGTGGCCTGTGAGGCCTTGTGGTCGCTGATGTCGGTCACAGATCCATAGGCCACGTGATGGCCTGAGGGCTCCAGCAGGGTCACTGCTTTGCCGAACAGGGCCCGCACTGAACCGTCGGGCAAGCGGATACGGAACTCATGGGCCCAGGTCGTGCCGCTGAGCACGCTTTCGTTCATGGAATCGATGGTGCGCTGCAGGTCTTCAGGGTGGATGCGGCGGAACAGGCTGTTGGGGTTCTCACGCGCCTGCTCGGCGGTAACACCAAAAATCGCATGGCAGGCGTCGCTGACAAAACTGAAGGCCCCATAGTGCTGCGAATAGCGCACGAACTGGAACACCATCTCAGGCAAGCGGCTGGTCAGGCGCTGGATCAGCTCCAGCCGCTCCTGCAGGGCCTGCTTGACCTTGGCCTCTTCGGTGAAGTCCTGCACCACCCCGAAGTCCACAAACGATCCATCGCTGCGGTGGTGGCGGCGCATGCGGGTGCGCAGCCAGAGCTGGTGGTCACCCTCATTGATCCAGCGGTAGGCCAGCTCGGTGCCGTCCATGCGGGTGCGGGCCTCCAGAAAAGCGGCCCGGTCGTCCGGGTGGATGTGGGCACGTGCCTCTTCAAAAGATAGGTGTTCTTGGGCAGGCGTATGTGCCAGCGCATGCAACCCTTTGGACCACACCGGCAATTGCCCCTGGGTTACCGTCCAGTGCCCCACATTGGCCAGACTCTCGGTCAACTCAAACAACTCCAGCTGGCCCCGCAAATCCTCGTTGGCCAGTTGCAGGGCACGCTCGCCCGCGGCCACAGCCTTCTCGGCCTCGCGTTGCAAAGTGATGTCGTTGAGGTACACCACCGCATGGGGCTCCCCCGCAATGTCGAGGCGGGTTCCATTCATGAGGAACAGCACCTTGCGCCCATCCTTGGTCGTGAATGGCACCTCCTGCTGGTGTCCGACCTCGGCGTTCATCAGCCGCGCAAACGCTGCATCGCGCGCCTCTTGGCTTGGCCAGAAGCCCAACTCCAGTGACGTAGAGCCCACGGCATCCTGCCAGGCGTAGCCAGTCACCTGCTCCCAATGCCGGTTCACGTCGACAAAACGACCATCACTGAGGCGATTGACCGAAATGGCGGCCGGGCTGCGCACAAACAGCGCGTCCAGCATGTCGTACTGGCGCCGCGCCGCTGACTCGGCCGCACTCAGCGCCGAGCGCAAACGCGCCAGCTCGGCCTGCAAGGCCTCGGGTGTCTCGGGGCTCACCGGCTGCTCCCCGCTCATGGACTGGGCAGCTGCAGCAATTCAACCGGCACCGGGCGCCCGAAGAAATAACCCTGAAAAGCCTTGCACCCGTTGCGCAGCAAAAAGTCACGCTGGCCTGCGGTCTCCACCCCTTCGGCCACCACCCCCAGATCCAGGCTCTCGGCCAGGTTCAGGATGGTGCGGGCGATCGCCGCATCGTTGGGGTCGGTCAACACGTCGCGCACAAAGGACTGGTCGATCTTGAGCTGGTCCAGCGGCAGGCGCTTGAGGTAGGACAGCGAGGAATACCCGGTGCCAAAGTCATCCAGCGAAAAACCCACCCCAATGGAACGCAGCTCGCTCATTTTTTCGATCACTTCGTCAAAGTCGGACAACAGCAGACTCTCGGTGAGCTCCAGCTTCAGGCGATAGGGGTTGGCCCCGGTCAGGCGCAACAGATTCAGGATGTGGTTGGAAAAATCGGGGTGCTTGAACTGGCGCGCACTCACGTTCACGGCCATGGTCAACTTCTGCGTATGCGGCTTGGCGCTCCAGGCCACCAGCTGCGCGCAGGCGGCTTCCAGCACCCATTGGCCCAGTGGCAGGATCAAGCCGGTCTGCTCGGCAATGGGAATGAACTCGCCCGGCGACACGATGCCGCGCTGCGGGTGTTTCCAGCGCAGCAGGGCTTCCACGCCCGTGGGCACCCCTTCGGCGTCCACCACACACTGGTAGTACAGCATGAACTCGTCGCGCAGCATGCCCTGGCGCAGGTCAGTCTCCATGGCCGCACGGGCCGTGGCGGCTGCCTGCATTTCCGGGTCAAAAAAGCGCAGCGTATTGCGCCCCGCTCCCTTGGCCTGGTACATGGCCAGGTCAGCCCGTTTGAGCAACTCGTCCACACTGTGCTGGTACTGGTAGAACAGCGTGACCCCGATGCTGGGAGAGCTGTGCAGGTTGTGGCTGGCCAGTGCGAACTGCTGGTTCAGTGTTTGCAAAATCTTCTTGGCCACGGTCTCCGCCTGCGCGGCAGCCTCGGCGGCATCTGTACCCAGCTCTTCGAGCATGACTACGAACTCGTCCCCACCCAGCCTCGCCACCGTGTCCACAGTACGCACACACTCCTGCAGCCGCTGCGCCACCTGCTGCAGCAGCAGGTCGCCCATGTGGTGGCCCAGTGTGTCGTTGAGAATCTTGAAGTTGTCCAGGTCAATGAACAGCAAAGCGCCATGGTGGCCGTTGCGCGCACTGGAGGCCACGGCGTGGTTCAGCCGGTCAATCAGGAGGCGCCGATTGGGCAATCCGGTCAGCGCGTCGTAAAAGGCCAGGCGTTCGATATCGGCTTCGGCCTGCTTGCGCGCAGAAATATCGCGCCCTGTGCCCCGGTAGCCCTTGAACACGCCTTCGGCGTCGAACACCGGCTCGCCGCTGATGGACGCCCACATGTAGGTGCCGTCGGAGCGAATGCGTTGCAGCTCAAAGTCATGAAATGTCTCGTGCGCAAACAACAGGGCCTTGTGCGCTTCCCACTGGGCTGGCGACACTCCTTGCGCCCCGGAATCCCAGCGCGTGCGGCCCATGGCGTCTTCGGGCGCCAGATAGCTGTCGGTGCGGCCATCGCCGTCCACCCGCACAAAGCGGAATTCCTCGTCCTGCTCCCAGTACCAATCGGACGACAGAGCCGACAGGTTGCGAAAGCGCTCTTCGCTGAGCTGCAGCCGGGCCAGCGCTTCTTTTTGCGAGCTGATGTCGGTAATGGAACCACAAAACAGCACTGAGCCGTCGGCCTGCTTTTCGGGCAGGGAATAGCCCAGCACCCAACGCTCCTTGCCATCCACCGGGCGGGTGCGAAATTCGCATCGCCAGGGCTTGACCGCCTGCGTGGCCTCCCAGGTGGACTTGGCCACCATGGCAGCATCGTCGGGATGCACCTGCCGCATGATGGCAGAGGGGTCGTTGCGTGCCTCTTCGGGTGTCAACCCGAACAGCTGCTGCACCGCAGCGCTGACAAACGGGAAGCTGTAGCGCCTATCGGGCCACATCTGGTATTCGTACACCATGCCCGGCGCCCGGCTGGTGATTTTCTGGATGAAGGCCAGCTGGTTCTCCAGCTCCTGGCGCGCCTGCCACTCGCTGGTGAACTCCTGCACGATGCCAAAGTCGGCCCGCACCTGCCCGCCTTCCACCTGGCGGTGCATGCGCGAACGCAACCACACCACACTGCCATCACTGCGCCGCAGGCGGTATTCCACCGTCTGCCCATCCATGCGCTCCCGCGCCTGCAACACGCGCTCGCGGTCTTCTTCCAGCACGTCATTCAGCAGCTCCGTGCTGGGCACCAAGGCACGCCCCTGCTGCACGATCTCGCCGTAACCCCGCGACAGGTGCACCATGGCATCACCGGGGTAGATCACCCAGTGGCCCACTTTGGCCACCGACTCGGTCACCTCGTAGAGCTTGACCTGGCGATTGAGCTTGTGATTGGCATGCTCCAACGCCTGCTCACCGGCGCGCAGGGCCTCGTGGGCCAGACGTTCGGCCGTCACGTCGCGCAGGTAGATCAGGATGTACTGCTCGTTTTGCTCCTGCATCAACGCGGCGTTCATGCGCACCACCCGCGGGTTGCGGTCTTTCATTACCAGCGTCACATCGGTGTCCACCACGCGTCCGCCCGCCTGCAGCGGGGCAAACACACGCATGCGTTCCTCCGGGTCCAACCAGTGGCCCATGTCGACGGCGGTGCGGCCCAGGGCTTCGGCACGGGAATAGCCGGTCAGGCTCAGCCACTCGGCGTTGACTTCCACCAGCACGCCGTCACGCGCACGGGTCAAGGCAATGGCCTCAGGGCTGCATTCAAAAACGGTTTGGAACACCGAACCTGCCAGCCCGGCCGCTGCAACACCGCCACCCACCCACGGGGTGGGAGAAGCGGGAGGCACGGGGTCCGGTCGGGTCTGCACAGCGGTGGGGCGGGGCCAGGGTGGTTGTCTACGTATGATAGGGCCTGAAATCAGGGGGCGCCATCCTTAGGACCTCCATACATACCCGCGTAATTACTTTGGCCACGCCCTCCTTTCCAGCCCCGTGACACGACCTCAAGACCCCGCCGCCCTGGACCCGCAACACACCCCCATGATGGCCCAGTATCTGGGTCTCAAAGCCCAGTACCCCGGCACCCTGCTGTTCTACCGCATGGGGGATTTTTACGAGATGTTTTATGCCGATGCAGAGAAGGCCGCACGGTTGCTGGACATCACGCTGACCCAACGCGGCCAGTCGGCCGGTGAGCCCGTCATCATGGCCGGCGTGCCCTTCCACGCCATGGAGGGCTACTTGGCCAAGCTGATCCGCCACGGCGAGTCGGTCGCCATCTGCGAGCAGACCGGTGAAGTGGGCGCGGCCAAGGGGCCCGTAGAACGCAAGGTGGTGCGCGTGGTCACCCCCGGCACGCTGACCGATGCCGAGCTGCTGAATGAAAAGTCCGAATCCATCCTCATGGCCGTGCACCAGGGCCCGCGCAACCGCTGCGGCCTGGCCTGGCTTTCCGTCACGCAGGGCGTGGTGTTTTTGGCCGAGTGCGCCCCCGACGAAGTCAACGGCTGGATCACTCGTGTGGCACCCAGCGAGCTCGCTTACAGCGCCGGCTGCACCACCACCTTTGAGGACCGCCTCAAGCGCCTGCGCTCCACCAGCAACGCCCTGTACCTGACGGCCCGGCCCGAATGGCAGTTTGACAGTGCTTTAGGCCAACGCAAACTGCTGGACGCGCTGCAGGCCGCCAGCCTCTCCAGCTGGCATGCGCAAGACCTGCCACTGGCCCACGCCGCCAGCGCCGCCCTGCTGGGTTATGCCGAGCACACGCAAGGCCGCGCCCTCACCCACATCCACAGCGTGCAGGTGCAACGCAACGACGCGCTGATCGACCTGCCCGTTACCACCCGCCGCAACCTGGAGCTGGTGCAGACCCTGCGCGGAGAAGACAGCCCCACGCTGTTCAGCCTTATCGACACCTGCATGACCGGCATGGGCAGCCGCATGCTCAAGAGCTGGCTGCTGGAGCCCGCACGCGACCGCACCGAGGCCCAACACCGGCTGCAGGCGATCGGCGAGCTCAAGTCCAACCTCTGGCAAACCCTGCGCGGCCAACTCAAAGGCTGCGCCGATGTGGAGCGCATCACGGCCCGCACTGCGCTGCGCCAGGTGCGCCCGCGCGAACTGGTGGCGCTGGTGGTGACGCTACAAAAAACACAGCTACTTGCCCAACATCTGCGAGGGCTAGAGGGCTATTTGGCCCATATTTCTGAGCAGCTGCAGCCTCCGGGCGACGCCACCACCCTGCTGGCCCGCGCCATCGCCCCCGAGCCGGCCGCCCTGGTGCGCGATGGTGGCGTCATCGCCAACGGCTTTGATGCCGACCTGGACGAACTGCGCGCCATCCAGACCAACTGCGACGTCTTTTTGCTGGACCTGGAAGTCCGCGAGAAAGCCCGCACCGGCATTGCCAACCTGCGTGTGCAGTTCAACAAGGTGCATGGTTTCTACATCGAGGTCACCACCGGCCAGGTGGACAAGGTGCCCGACGACTACCGCCGCCGCCAGACCCTGAAAAACGCCGAGCGCTTCATCACGCCCGAACTCAAGGCCTTTGAAGACAAAGCCCTGAGCGCGCAGGAGCGTGCGCTGGCGCGTGAGAAGTATTTGTTCGAGCAGGTGCTGGACCAGTTGCAGACCCACATTCCGCAGCTCACCCGCGTGGCCCGTGCGCTGGCCGCGCTGGACGCACTGTGCGCGCTGACCGAGCGTGCACTGACGCTGGACTGGTGTGCCCCGCAGTTTGTGGACCAGCCCTGCATCGATATCGAAGCCGGCCGCCACCCCGTGGTGCAGGCGCGGCTGGCAGAGCTTTCCAGCGGCAACTTCATTGCCAACGATGCACGCCTGGGCCCGAAGCAGCGCATGCAGATCATCACCGGTCCCAACATGGGCGGTAAATCCACCTACATGCGCCAGGTCGCCCTCATCGTCCTGCTGGCCAGCATGGGCAGCTACGTGCCTGCCAAGGCCTGCCGCATGGGGCCCATCGACGCCATCCACACGCGCATTGGCGCGGCCGACGATCTGGCCAATGCCCAGTCCACCTTCATGCTGGAGATGACCGAGGCCGCGCAGATTCTTCACAGTGCCACGCCGCACAGTCTGGTGCTCATGGACGAGATTGGCCGCGGCACTAGCACTTTTGACGGTCTCGCGTTGGCCAGCGCGATTGCCACGCAGCTGCACGACAAGACGCAGGCCTTCACGCTGTTTGCCACGCACTACTTCGAGCTCACCGAATTCCCCGCCACCCACCATGCGGCCATGAACGTGCATGTGAGTGCGGCCGAGGCCGGGCGCGACATCGTCTTCCTGCACGCCATCGAACCCGGGCCGGCCAGCAAGAGCTACGGCGTGCAGGTGGCCCGCCTGGCCGGCATGCCGGCAGCCGTGCTGAACCACGCCCGCCACACGCTGGATGCGCTGGAAGCCCACGCCTCGGAGCAGCAAACCCAGGTGGACCTGTTCGCCGCCCCGCCGACACCGGAAGCCCCACCCGTGAGCGCCGTGGAGTCCGCGCTGGCCGCCATCAACCCCGACGCCATGAGCCCACGGGAAGCCATGGACGCGCTGTACCAGCTCAAGGCACTGGCTGCTCGAGAGCAATAGGAATGGATGTGATATGGCCTTCAGGCTTGAGCCCATCAGTGATGAAGCTGTTCTCAGAGATACAGCCACTTACTTGCATGTGTATGGAGGCCAATGGGCCATAGATCACTCGCGCAAAGCTTTTCTCTACTTTTCTGGAAGTGATGCGCTGGATCCGCAGATCCCAGAAGGATTTGTGTTTTCGCTGGAGGGTCAGCGCTACCACGTAGAAGTACTCGACAGCAGCTATTCGGCCGAAGAAGTCCGTATGGCCTCCGATCAACTTTTTATTGTTGTCATAGATGGCCCGCGCGGGGACCCCATGGTGGATCGCTTGTCGGAGCTGCATGCACTCGTTGTGGACGCGTTGAAGCTCTTGATCAATCGTCCCAAAGCCAGCTACCAGATCGTCGAGAAATTCCGACAACACTCCCAGCCCACCTACGTCCCGGCGCCGCCACCACGTGCAGCGCCAAGCTGGGGCGACTATTTGGATGCCTGGGTGCCAATCACCTTCTTTCTGCTCTTCGGACTGCTTGTCTTGTGGTCGTTGAGCAGCAAACATTGAAGCAGCCCCGCCTCTTTCGCAGTACAGGCTTGCCAGCTGGGGATTTACACTAGACCCACTCTCCATCCCCCAGTTCTCCCAAAATGACCTACTGCGTCGCCATCAAACTCAACGCCGGCCTGGTGTTCCTCTCCGACTCGCGCACCAACGCAGGACTCGACCAGATCAGCACCTTCCGCAAGATGATCGTTTACGAGAAGCCTAACGACCGTTTCATGGTGTTGTTGTCGGCTGGCAACCTCAGCATTTCGCAGTCGGTGCGCGAGATTTTGCAGATCGAAAAGCTCAAAGACCACGAGGACGACGAAGGCATCACCATCTGGAATGCCAAGAGCATGTTCGACGCCGCGCGCGTGCTCGGCTCCGCCATCCGCAAGGTGCAGGAGCGCGATGGCGCAGCGCTCAAGAACGCCGGTGTAGATTTCAATGTTTCCCTCATCTTCGGCGGCCAGATCCAGGGCGAAGGCATGCGACTGTTCCAAGTCTATTCGGCCGGCAACTTCATCGAGGCCACGCCCGAGACGCCCTACTTCCAGGTGGGCGAGTCCAAGTACGGCAAGCCCGTGCTGGACCGCGTGATCACCCCCCACACCCCGCTGGACGAAGCCGCCAAGTGCGCACTGGTGTCCATGGACTCCACGCTCAAGTCCAACCTGTCGGTGGGCCTGCCGCTGGACATGGTGGTTTACGAAGCCAACAGCTACCAGACCGACAAGGTGGTGTGCATTGACGAGAACAACCCCTATTTCAAGATGCTGCACAACAGCTGGGGCCAGAAGCTGCGCGAGGTGTTTGACAGCATTGAAGACCCGATGTGGAATGGCGGCCAGACCGAAGTGCCACTGCTGATTCCCAGCACCCGCAGCCTGCCGCTGAAGAAAATCACCACGCCCGACGAAAAACTGATCTAAATCGGTTCTTGATGTCCACCATCGTTTTCTCCCACGCCAACAGCTTCCCCGCCAGCACCTACAAGGTGCTGTTCAAAAGCCTGCGGGCCCGCGGCTATGCCGTGAAGGCCATCGACAAATACGGCCACGATCCGCGCTTTCCCGTTACCGACAACTGGCCGCATGTGGTGCAGCAGCTGGTGGAGTACGCCACGCGCGTGGTGGACAAGGCTGGTGAGCCCGTGTGGCTGGTGGGCCATTCGCTGGGCGGCTTCCTGAGCCTGATGGCTGCGGCCCGCCACCCCGCACTGGCCAAGGGCGTGGTGCTGATCGACTCGCCCATTCTGGGTGGCTGGCGCTCCAAGGCCTTGGGCCTGGCCAAGACTACGCAATTGGTGGGGTCCATCTCGCCCGGTGCCGTAAGCCGCCAGCGCCGCCACCACTGGCCCAGCGTGCAGGCCGCGTTTGAACATTTCCAGCACAAGAAGGCCTTTGCCAAATGGAACCCGCAGGTGCTCATGGACTACGTAGATGCCTTTGTAGAGGACGCTGACGGCAAACGCGTGCTGGCCTTTGACCGCGCAGTGGAGACCGCCTTCTACAACACCGTGCCCGACAACCTGGACCGACTGCTGGCCCGCCACCCGGTGAAATGCCCGGTGACCTTTATTGGCGGTGACCAGTCGGCCGAGATGAAGCAGGTGGGTATGGCCATGACCGAGAAGGTCACCAAGGGCCGCATCATGATGCTCGATGGCAGCCATCTGTTTCCCATGGAAAAGCCCCTTGCCACCGCAGCGGCCATCGAAGCCGCACTGCGGAACATGGACTCCTGACCCAGCGCCATGAGCAACAGCCCGCAAGCGCAACTGGACCTGCTGCAACAGCAGCTCCTGGCCTTGCAGGAGCAGAACAACACATTGCAGGCAGCGCTGGCTGCGCAGCAAACCCAGACCACCGAATGGCTGGAGCAGCGCACCCGCGAACTGCAACAGGAAGCGCAAGCGCAGAAGAAAGCAGAAGCTCTGCAGCGGGTGTTCTACCGCATTGCCGAGCGCGCCACGGCCGGTCTGTCGTTCTATGACTTCCTGAAGGCCGTTCACGAGCTGCTGGGCGAGCTGCTCTACGCCAAGAACTTCTTTGTCTGCCTGTGCCACCCCAGCGACAACACGGTGGACTTCCCCTACTACGTAGACGAAAAAGACGGCGACACCATGCAGTGCAACGATGTGCCGCGCGGCCGCGGTATGACGGAGTTCGTGTTGCGCACGGAGGAGCCCCAACTCATAGACGCCCAACGCTTCGTGGCCCTGCAGGAGTCCGGAGAAATCACCGAGGCCACGGGCGACCTCACCTTCACCACCTGGCTGGGTGTGCCGATGAAAGTCGAGGGCCGAATCAGCGGTGCGCTGGTGGTGCAGGGCTACGAGGCAGGGGTCAAGCCCTACTCCGAAGCGGACGCCGATATCCTGAGTTTTGTGGCCAACCATGTGGGGGCCGCCATCGAGCGCTACCAGGCCATCGAGGCCATGCGCAGCTCGGAGGCGCGCTACCGCTTGGTGATCGAAAACGTGGGCGTGGGTGTGGTGGTGGTGCAAGACGGACGCATGGTGTTTGCCAACCCCAGCATGGTGCGCATTGTCGGGCACCCCCTGGAATACCTGCTGTCCCAGCCCTTCACATCCACCATCCACCCCGACGACAGACCCGCTGTGGTGGAGCGCCACCAGCGCCGCCTGCGGGGCGAGCCTGTGGAGGCCAACTACGGCTTTCGCGTGATCACCGAGTCGGGCGACGAGCGCGCCCTGGAGCTATCGGCCGTCGTCATCCAGTGGAACCAGCGCAATGCCACCCTGATGTTTGTGGTGGATGCCACGGCCCGCTTGCAGACAGAGCAAAGCCAGCGCCAGGCGCTGCAACAGCAGATTGCGCTCAATGACATGAAGACCCGCTTCATCGCCATGGCCTCGCACGAGTTCCGCACGCCGCTGGCCACCATCCATGGCTCGGTGGAACTGCTGCAGCACTACAACGACCGCATGCCGGTGGACAAAAAAATGGCCACGCTGCAAAAGATTGACGATGCGGTGGAACGCATGACCCACATGCTGGAGAACGTGCTGGTCATAGGCCGCACCGACGCCGGACGCTTGCAGTTCAAACCGCGCGCGCTGGGAATGACCGCGTTTTGCCACGCCCTGGTGGACGAGATGCGCAGCGCCATGGCCCGCCAGCTCACGCAGGTGCAACTGGTCCTAGACCTGCCCCCGGCAGAGCAGCGCTACTGGCTGGACGACACCCTGATCCGCAACATCGTGGGCAACCTGCTGTCCAACGCCGTGAAGTACTCACCGCAAGGCGGTGTGGTGCTATTTGCTGTGCAAGAGCTGGACGACGCATTGGTTCTGACCGTGCGCGACCAGGGCATCGGTATTCCCGAGGCCGACCAAGCCCAGCTGTTTGTGAGCTTTCACCGGGCCAGTAACGTGGGGCCGATTGCCGGCACCGGCCTGGGCCTGTCCATTGTCAAAGAAGCGGTGACCTGCCACCTGGGCCAGATCGCGGTGCACAGTACCGTGGGCCAGGGCAGCACCTTCACGGTTACCCTGCCCACCCGCCGCTGCGCCCCCGAGGAATAGCCCATGAAGATCCTGATCGCCGAAGACGAGCCCTCGCTGCGCGAAAACCTGCAGTGGATGCTGGAGCTGGAGGGCTACGAGGTGATGGCCGCACGCCACGGCGCCGACGCACTGGCGCAGGCCCAGGCCAACCGGCCCGACCTGGTGTTGACCGATGTGATGATGCCGGAGATGGATGGCTTTGGCCTGGTGCGTGCGCTGCGCGAAGACGCCCGCACTGCCACCATTCCCATCATCATGCTGACCGCCAAGGCCGACCGCGCGGACGTGCGTGCTGGCATGAACGTGGGTGCCGACGACTACCTCACCAAACCCTGCCGCCGCGATGAATTGCTGGAGGCCGTGCAAGCCAGGCTCCAGCGCAGCAACAGCCTGGAAGAAGCCGCCCAGCGCCTGCAAAACGAAACCCGACAGGCCATGCAGATCGACACGCTCACGGCCCTGCCCGGGCGTGACCTGTTTGAACAGCAGCTGACCACCGCGCTGGAGCGCCAAAGCAGCGTGGCGCTGCTATGCTTGGGGCTCGACGGGTTTTCCAAGATCAACGAATCGCTGGGGACCGGCGTGGGCGATCTGGTGCTGCGCGAAGTGGGCAAGCGCCTGAACCTGTACTCTGCCGAATGGCCGCACCCCACGGCGCATGACAGCGTGGGCCGCATCGGCGGCGACCAGTTTGCGCTGTGCATGGCAGGCTTGGCTGACGAGGCTGCGCTGGAGCAGCGCGCCACCGAACTGCTGCGCCGCCTGGCCCTGCCCTACCAGGTCAGCGGCCACACGCTGTACCTCACTGCCTGCGCAGGTGCCAGCCTGTACCCCAACCAGTCCGACAGTGTGCACGCGCTGCTGCTCAATGCCGAATCGGCCTTGCACCACGCCAAGCCCAACGGCCCAGGTACCTACCTGGTTTTCGACGCAGCCATGAACCGCCAGGTGGCGCGCAGCCTGCAGATCCACAACGAGCTGCACCACGCGCTGGCCCAGGGCGCACTGCAGGTGTACTACCAGCCCCAAATCCGCATTGCCACCGGCGCCGTGGTCGGCTTTGAGGCGCTGCTGCGCTGGCAACACCCCACGCTGGGCTGGATCTCACCGGCCGAGTTCATCCCCGTGGCGGAGCAAAGCGGCATCATCGTGCAGATTGGCCAGTGGGTGATGCACACGGCGGCCACGCAGGCCGCACGGTGGCGGGCGTTGGGCCATACGGGCTTTCGCATGGCGGTAAACCTGTCGGCGCGCCAGTTTGCCGGCAAGGACTTGCCCAAACTCGTAGCCCAGGTGCTGCAGGACACCGGCTTGCCGCCCGAGATGCTGGAGCTGGAAGTGACCGAAAGCATGGCACTGCAAAGCGTGGCCTCTACGCTGAGCACGCTGCACGCCTGCAAGGCGCTGGGTGTGAAGCTGGCGATGGATGACTTTGGCACCGGCTACTCCAGCCTGGCCTACCTCAAGCAGTACCCGCTGGATGCGCTGAAGATCGACCAGGCCTTTGTGCGCAACATCACGCAGGACCCGGGCGACGCCGCCATCACGCGCGCCATCGTGGCCATGGCCCACAGCTTTGGCATGACCGTGATCGCCGAAGGCGTGGAAACCGTGGAACAGCTGGAGTTTCTGCGCGGCTTGCAGTGTGAGGAATTCCAGGGCTACCTGTTCAGCAAGCCCGTGCCCGCGGACGAGGCCGTGCAGTGCTTTGGGGGCTACCGGGGCTAGGCCCGGCACCGCACACAGGGCTTAGGCGGCCCAGGTCACCAAGCCGGTCCACGCCGTGACCAGCACCACCACGCCAAACGCAATGCGGTAGTAGGCGAAGCCCACAAAACTATGGGTTGCAATAAAGCGCAGCAGCCAGCGGATGCACAGCCAAGCGCTGATAAACGACACCACAAAACCCACGGCGAACAGCGGCGTGTCGGCAAACGACAAAATCGCACGCTCCTTGTACAAGCTGTAGACGCCCGCGCCAATCAGCGTAGGAATGGCCAGAAAAAAGGAAAACTCGGCAGCTGCTTTGCGCGACAGGCCCAACAGCATGCCGCCAATGATGGTGGCCCCGCTGCGGCTGGTTCCCGGGATCATGCCCAGGCACTGCACCAGGCCCACTTTCAATGCATCCCACGGGGTCATATCGTCCACGCTGTGGATGCGCGGCACGGGTTTGATGATTTTTTCCACCCACAAAATGATCAAGCCACCCAAAATGAAGGCGCCTGCCACCACGCCGGGGTTGAACAAATAGCTTTTGATGGCCTTGTAAATGAGCAGGCCCAATACGCCAGCGGGCAAAAAGCCGATGACCACATTGATCGCGAAGCGCTGCGCCTGCTTGCTGGTCGGCAGGTTCAGCAAGGTGTCACTGATTTTTTGCCAGTAAACCAAGATCACCGCCAGAATCGCGCCGGTCTGGATGGCGATGTCAAACACCTTGGCCTTGTCGTCGTCAAAGCCCAGCAGCGAGCCTGCCAGGATCAAATGCCCCGTGCTCGAAATCGGCAAAAACTCGGTCAGCCCCTCGACCACGCCCATGATGGCGGCCTTGATCAGCAATGCAATATCCAACTCACTCTCCCGGTTAAGAACAAAATAGGCCTCTAGCCCCCGTATTATCTGCGCAAGCAGCTCACTTATTCATAGCGCAGCGCCTGAATCGGTAACAGTTTGGAAGCGCGGCGTGCCGGGTAGTACCCAAAGAAGACGCCCACAAACCCCGAGAAGCCCACGGCCAGCAGCACCGCCCACAGGCTCAGCGACACCTGCCAGCCCGCAAAGCGCCCCACGCCCCAGGTAGACGCCGCGCCCAGCGCCACGCCCACGGCACCACCCAGCACACTGAGCGTCACCGCCTCTATCAAGAACTGCGCCAGGATGTCGCGCCCGCGCGCGCCCACGGCCATGCGCAGACCGATCTCGCGCGTGCGCTCGGTCACACTCACCAGCATGATGTTCATGATGCCAATGCCGCCAATCACCAGGCTGATGCCGGCAACGGCAGCCAGCAGCAGCGTCATCACGCGGCTGGACTCTTCCTGGGCTTGCAAAATTTCGGTGAGGTTGCGCACCACGAAGGGATCTTCCACCCCCGCCTGCACCTTGAAGCGCTGGCGCAGCAGATCTTTGATGCTGTCTTCCACGGGCTTCATGTCATGGCCCTCACGCACCTTCACGCTGATGGAGCCCACGCGCTTGAGACGGCTGGTGGCGTCGCCGCCCCAGATGCGGTTGCGCAGCGTGCCCAGCGGGATCATCACCACATCGTCCTGGTCCTGGCCCATGGAGTTCTGCCCCTTGGGCGCCAACACGCCGATCACGGTGATGGGGATATTGCGCACGCGCATCACCTGCTCCACCGGGTCCTGCTCGCCAAACAGCTCGCGCGCCACGGTCGCACCTATCCACGCCACCTTGGCCGAGCCGGACAGCTCCGCAGCATCAAACAGGCGCCCGCTGGCCAGCGGCCAATCGCGCGCCTCCAGGTAGTCGTTGTTCACACCCACGATGCTGGTGCCCCAGTTGCTGTTGCCAAACACCAGCTGCCCGCTGGTGCGGGACGTGGGTGCAGCCACCTGCACTTCAGGAATCTCCAGCGCAATGGCCAGCGCGTCTTCTTCGGTCAGGCGCTGGCGGGTCTGCGCGCCCAGGCGTACGCCAGCCTGCGACACACCGCCAGGCAGCACCAGCATGATGTTGGAGCCCAGTCCCTTCATCTGCTCCTGCACGCGGTCGGTCGCGCCCTGGCCCACCGCCACCATGGTGATGACGGCGGCCACGCCAATGATGATGCCCAGCATGGTGAGGATGCTGCGCAGCGTGTTGGCAGAAAGGGACCGCAGTGCGCTGCGCAGGGCAGCAAAAAGGTTCATAGCGGCTTGACCTCCACGGCTGCGACATGCACGGGCTGCTGCACGTCTTCCACCATCAGGCCATCCTTGAACACCAAGCGGCGCCGCGCCCAGGCAGCAATGTCGGCCTCGTGCGTGACCAGCACCACCGTCATGCCCTGGCGGTTCAGCTCGGTCAGCAGCTGCATGATGTCTTCGCTGGTGTGCGAGTCCAGCGCGCCCGTGGGTTCGTCGGCCAGGATCAGCTGCGGGTTGTTCACCAGCGCACGCGCAATGGCCACGCGCTGTTGCTGCCCGCCTGACAGCTCGGCGGGCGTGTGGCTGCATCGCTGGCCCAGACCCACGCGCTCCAGCGCGGCGCGGGCGCGCTGCTGGCGCTGGGCCGCGGGCACACCCGCGTAGACCATGGGCAGCTCCACGTTCTCCAGCGCGCTGGTGCGCGGCAGCAGGTTGAACTGCTGGAACACAAAGCCGATGCGCCGGTTGCGGATGCCGGCCAGCGCGTCCGCCGCCATGGCCTGCACTGCCTCGCCCGCCAAGTGGTAGGTGCCGGTGCTGGGCTGGTCCAGGCAGCCCAGGATGTTCATGAGCGTGGACTTGCCCGACCCGGAGGCGCCCATGATGGCCACCATCTCACCTTCGGCAATGTCCAGCGACACGCCACGCAGGGCATGCACCGTCTGGTCGCCCATGGTGTAGGTCTTGGTGAGGTCGCGCGCGGCAATCAGCGCGGGGGCCGTGGTCATGCGCCGTGCCTCAAAACGGGGGACGTGGGCCCGGGCCCTTGGCGCCTGCAGCCGCCGGCGCCTTGACGCCGATGATGACTTCCGCGCCTTCTTTCAACTCGCCGTTGGCGGCATTGGGGCCCTGCAGCAGTTCGGTGGTGCTGCCGTCGGACACGCCCAGGCGCACATTCAACGCCTTGGGCTGGCCCTGTTCGTCCAGCACATAGACCCGGCCGCGCGTGGAGGTACGGCCTGCACTCTCGGCCACCAACGCACCGTAGCGGGTCTTCTGATCCGGCGTCAGCACCTCGCCAATGCGAGCGCGGATGTCGGCCATCAGTCGATCCCGCGCCTTGGGGCGTTCCTCGGCGGGCAGGTCGCGCAGTGCGCCGAACTTGGGCCGGGTTTCAGAATAGATGGCATCCACCTGTGCGGTTTGCGCGTCGCTGAGTTTCAGCTCGGCCACCAGCTTGTTGCGGAACTCGGTGGCCTGGCCTCCACCGGCCGGCCGGCCAGCGCCCTCCGCAGCCGCAGGTGCCGCGGGGGCACTGGCTGCGGCACCCGGCGCCGATGCCGCGCCCTGCAGCGCAGGAGCCTCCACGCCCGCAATGCGCATGCGCAGCGCCGCATTGGGCACCTTGAGCACGCTCTCGCGCTGGTCCGTCACCACACGCACATTGGCCGTCATACCCGGCAGCAGCTTGCCGCCCACGTTGGAAAAGCCCACGATGGCCACATAGGTCACCACATTGGCCACATTGGTAGCCGCCTTGCGCACCTGGCGAATCTCGCCGTCAAAGGTCTGGCCCGGGAAGGCATCCACCGTGAAGCTGGCCTTTTGACCCGTCTTCAGGCGGCCTACATCGCTCTCGTCTATGGCGGCCTCCACCTGCATGTCCGACAGGTTCTGCGCAATCACAAACAGCTCGGGTGCCTGCAGGCTGCTGGCCACGGTCTGGCCGCGCTCGATAGCGCGTTTGATGACGATGCCGTTCACGGGCGAGGTAATACGCGTGCGCGCCAAGTCGATACGGGCCTGGGCCAGTGCGGCGTCGCGCTGGGCCACATTGGCCTGCGCGGTTTTCACCTGCGCTTCGGCCACGCCTACCTGGGCCTGCACGGCCTTCAACGCCTCGGTGCTGGTATTGACGAGCGCCTTGGACTTGTCAGCCTCGCTCTGGGCAATGAAGCCCTTGCCCACCAACATCAAATTGCGTTCATGCGTGCGCCGGGCCTCGTCCAGGTCCACCTGCGCGCGCGACACCTGGGTCTGTGCGGCCAGGGCATTGGCCTGGGCCGTGAGCACGGCGGCGCGGGCAGCGTCCACATCGGCCTGGGCGCTGCGCACACGGTATTCAAAGGTTTCGGGGTCAATCTGGGCCAGCAGCTGGCCGGCCTTCACTTCGGTGTTGAAGTCCACCAGCAGGTCGCGAATCTGACCGCTAACCTGGGTGCCCACACTGACCTGCGCCACCGGGCTGACCGCACCGCTGGCCGCCACCGTGGCCTGCAGGCTGCCGCGCACCAGCGGGGCGGTGCGGTACTCCACCCTGCTGGCATTGCCCTGCTGCACCCACCACCAGCCGCCAGCCCCCAGGGCGACCGCCAACACGGCGCCCGTTGCTATCAGTTGTCGTTTCATGCCCCGATTCTAGGAAGCCTGTACGACGCCCAGGTGTCGGCTCGGTAAATCTGGCCTCCGGTCACGCCGCCCGGCTGCATTTCGCGCCGCCCAAACCGCATTTCGTCGCAAACCGCTGGGCGCGGCCCAGGGCCATGGGCACAGTCGCTCCTGTCCTGATTCACCACCCACCGTACTGAAAGAGAACACACCATGGCACACAGCATCCTCTCCGGCACCCCCACCTGGGTCTGGTTTCTTCTGGTCGTACTGCTCAGCATGGGACTGCGCCAGACCCTGACCCAAACCGCCTCCCTGCGCCGCGTCACCCTCATGCCTTTGGCGCTGGTGGCCTTGTCCCTGTACGGCACCATCACCGTGTTTGGCAACCAGCCCCTGGCCTTGCTGATCTGGGCCAAGGCTGCAGCCGCCACCGCCTACCTCGTCATGCGCCGCCCCGTAGCCCCCGGCACCCGCTTTGACCTAGCCAGCCAGACCTTCACCCTGCCGGGCACCTGGGCCCCGCTGGCGCTGATGATGACCATCTTCTGCACCAAGTACGCCGTGGGCATCACCAACGCGGTGAACCCCGCCGTGCTGCACGGCACCGCCGTGGCCCTGACGATCAGCGCCATCTACGGCCTTTCCAGCGGCGTGCTGATCGGCCGCGCCCTGCGCCTGTGGCGCCTGGCCATGTCCGCTGACGCCGCCTGGCACGGCCAGACAGACGCCCAGACTGTCACCGCCTGATCACTACGCCTTACCTTTTTCGCACCGGAGCCCCCCATGCAACTCACCCCCGTCATCGCTGTACACATGACTGCCGCCCTAGGTGCCCTAGCCTTGGGCCCGGTGGCCCTGTGGGCCCGCCGCGGCGCCCAGCAGCGCCCCCAGCTGCACCGGGCCGCAGGCTATGCCTGGGTCACGCTGATGCTGCTGGCCGCCCTGTCCGCCATCTTCATCCGTGACTACCAGTTGCCCAACATCGCCGGCTATTCGCCCATCCACCTGTTTGTGCCGGTCACGCTGGTAGGGCTGTTTGGCGCGTTCTGGTTCCTGGCCAAAAAGAACATCAAGGGCCACCGCGCCACCATGCAGCGCCTGTACATCGGCGCCTGCCTGGGTGCCGGTCTGTTTGCCCTGGCCCCCGGCCGCTACCTGGGCCACCTGGTCTGGGGCCAATGGCTCGGTTTGGTTTGAGTTTGAAAGGACACCCTGCCATGAACACCCGTCTCTCTCTGGCCCTGGCCAGCATCGCCCTTGTCACCACAGCCAGCGCCCATGCGGCCATGGGCTTTACCGAACTGCCCGGCCTGCAAGGCGATGGCCCGGTCACCGTGTTCTACCCCACGGCCGCCGCCGAGGCCCCCATGCAGCGCGGCCCCTTTACCTTGTCCGTGGCGCAGCAGGCCGAGCCCCAGCGCGGCAATGGTCACCTGGTCATCATTTCGCACGGCTCGGGCGGCGCCCCCTGGGTGCACACGGACCTGGCCCGTGCGCTGGTCGATGCCGGCTTCACCGTGGCCATGCCCGAGCACGCGGGGGACAACTACAAAGACACCAGTACCCCAGGCCCCCAGAGCTGGCGTCAGCGCCCGGCCGAGGTGTCACGCGCCATCGATGCCCTGGCGCAATCCCCGCGCTTTGCGCCCCTGCTGGCGCTGAACCAGGTGGGTGTATTTGGCCAGTCCGCCGGCGGCCACACCGCACTGAGCCTGGCCGGTGGCCAGTGGTCGCCCCAGCGCTTTCTCCAGCACTGCCAGGCCCATATTGCGGAAGACTTCAACGCCTGTGTGGGCACCTTCACCCGGCTCACCGGTGGCTGGTTTGACGGCCTCAAGAAGGCTGTGGCGCTGGGTGTGCTGCGCCAGCGCTTTGACGACCCACAGCCCGTGGCTTACCACGACCCGCGCATCGTGGCAGCGGTGGCCGGTGTGCCCGCCGCGGCTGACTTTGACCTGGACACCCTGCGCACACCGCGCATTCCGCTGGGCCTGGTGACCTCGGGGCACGACATCTGGCTCACCCCACGCTGGCATGGCGAGGCCGTGGCCGACGCCTGCACACCGTGCGAGCGCATTGCCCACCTGCCCGAGGCTGGCCACAACGCCATGCTCTCGCCCCTGCCACCGCCCGACGTCCTGGGCCGCGTAGAGCGCGTGCTGCTGGCCGACCCGCCCGGCTTTGACCGCAGCACCCTGGGCGCGCTGGACCTGCGCGTCACGGCCTTTTTCCGCCAGCACCTGCTCCCGGCGCCACAATAACCCCTGCAAAAGCACCCTCTAGAATGCGACCCACCATGCCCACCCCCCTGAGCCCTGAAGAGATCGACCGCCTGGCGCGCAAGCGCGCAGGTGCCAAGCTGGGCTGGTACATCCATGCCACCGTCTATGTCTTGGTCAACCTGCTGATCTTCTCCATGTCGCAGTACGCGTTCGGCACGCGCCCCTGGTCGCTGGGCCCGCTGCTGGGCTGGGGCCTCGGGCTGGTGTTGCACGGCATCTCGGTGTTTGTGCTGGGCCGGGGCAGCAGCCTACGCGAGCGCATGGTGCAGCGCGAGCGTGAGCGCATCGAGCGCTCCCAAGGCGGACGCTGACCCCCATGCGCCTGGACTGGATCAACAAGCTGCAGCACCTGCTGCAGACCTGGGCCTTCAGCCTGGCCATTGCCACCCTGCAGTACGCCTTCCAGCCCGACAAGCCCTATGCGCCCCTGGTGGCCTATTCGCTGGCCATTGGCAGCTTCATCTGGGCCATCATCGACCTGGGACGTCACCTGTTTCCCTCGGCCGCCGAGACCGGCTGGCCCCTGGGCGCCTCGGGCTTCCTGCTGATGGGCGGCGGCATTGTGGCCGGCTACTTTCTCGGCAACCTGGTCGCCGACACGCTGTGCCACACCTTCGGCTGGTATGCCGGCTACCCCATACCGGACAAAGCCACCGACCTGCGCAACAGCATCCTGATCACCCTGACCGCCGGCACCGCGGGCACTTACTACTTCTACACCCTGAACAAGAGCGCCTACCTGGAGCGCAAGATGACCGAGGCGCGCCACCTGGCAGCCGAGGCACGGCTCAAGCTGCTGGAGACGCAGCTGGAGCCGCACATGCTGTTCAACACGCTGGCCAACCTGCGCGCGCTCATTGGCGTGGACCCGCAGCGCGCCCAGACCATGCTGGACCACATGATTGCCTACCTGCGCGCCACGCTCAGCGCGTCACGCGCCAGCGGACAGGACGGGCAGCACACCTTGACCGACGAGTTTGCCCGCCTGCAGGACTACCTGGAGCTCATGAAGATCCGCATGGGGCCGCGCCTGCAGTTCACGCTGGACCTGCCTGAGGCACTGCGCACCCAGCCGGTACCGCCGCTGCTGCTGCAGCCGCTGGTGGAAAACAGCATCCAGCACGGGCTGGAGCCCAAGGTGGAGGGCGGCAGCATTGCCATCCGCGCCGCGCAGGAAGGCGGCCTACTGTGCCTGGAGGTGAGCGACACCGGCCTGGGCGCACCCGAGGTGCTGCAGTCCCGCCCCGGCCACGGCTTTGGTCTGCAGCAGGTGCGCGACCGCCTGCTCACCACCTATGACACCCTGGGCACTATGGAATTGGTAGCAGTACCCAAAGGCGGTACGCGGGCCCGCATCACTTTTCCCATTCAAGCATGAGCCAGGCCACCGCGCTGATTGCCGAAGACGAGCCGCTGCTGGCCCAGGCCCTGCAGGCCGAGCTGGCGCGCGCCTGGCCCGCGCTGCAGGTGCTCAAGACCGTGGGCGATGGCATGTCAGCCGTGGAAGCTGCACTGGCGCTGCAGCCCGACGTGCTGTTCTTCGACATCCGCATGCCCGGCCAGAGCGGCCTGGAGGCCGCGGCCGAGCTGGCCGATGCCTGGCCCGCCGGTGCCAAGCCCTTCCCCGCGCTGGTGTTCGTCACCGCCTACGACCAGTACGCCGTGCAGGCCTTCGAAGCCCAGGCCGTGGACTATGTGCTCAAGCCCGTGCAGGCCGTCCGGCTGCAGAAAACTGTGTCAAAACTGCAGCTAGCCCTCGCCAAACCTGCGTCTACCGCTATCAATTCAGAAGCAGCCCTGGAGGCTACGCTGGCCCAGCTGCGCGGCTTGCTGGCGCGTGACGCCAGCACCAACGCCCCCGCGACACCCGCTACCCCCCTGCGTGTGCTGCAGGCCAGCGTGGGCAGCAGCATCCGCATGGTGCCGCTGAACGAGGTGGTCTATATCGAGGCCGCCGACAAATACGTGCGCGTGCTGACCGCCAGCCACGAATACCTGCTGCGCACCCCGCTCAAGGAGCTGCTGCCACAGCTGGACGAGCAGGTGTTCTGGCAGATCCACCGCGGTACTGTGGTACGGGCTGACGCCATCGATACCGTCACGCGCGACGAGGCGGGCCGACTCGCCGTGACCTTGCACCACCGAGACGAAAAACTTGCCGTCAGCCGGCTCTACGCCCACCGCTTCAAAGCCATGTAGGCCCTCGGCCTATGCAAGGCGCGTATAAAGTCAAAGCGAATAGACATGCGTTGCTACGGGTAAACCACGGGGACTTGGCATATCGGTTGCTTAGGCTTGCTCCCTACAATCGCCGCTTCTCCTCACAGGAACCCCATATGCAACTGAATCTCTCGCGCAGCAGCGCCATGCGTCTGCTGGCTTTGTCTGCCGTTCTCACCTCAGCCCTGTTGCAGGGCTGTGACTCCACTCCCTCGGTCATCAAGATTGGTGTGGCCCAGCCACTCACGGGCAATCTGGCCGCGCTGGGCCAGGATTTGCTCAACGGCGTGAACCTGGCCGTGGAAGAAATCAACAAGGAGGGCTACAAGATCAAGGGCAAGCCCGTGACCTTTGAAGTCGTGGCCGTGGACGACCGCGCCAACGCCGACACCGGCAAGGAAGTGGCGCAGCAACTGGTGGATGCCGGTGTGGTGGCCGTGATTGGCCACCTGAACTCGGGCGTGAGCATTGCCGCCGCGCCCATCTATGCGGCCAAGAGCATTGCCGAACTCTGCATTTGTACCAACCCCAAGTTCACGCAACTGGGCTTTGACACCACCTTCCGCCTGGTGGGCAACGACAACCTGCAGGCCAAGGCCATTGGCAGCTACTCGGCCTCGCAGTTCCGCGGTACCAAGGTGGCACTGCTGGACGACGGCACACCGTATGGCAAAGACCTTGCCGCTGGTGCTGGCGTGCAACTGAAGGCGGGCAAAAAGGAAATCGTGCTGCAGCAGTCGTTTGACGACAAGACCACCAAGTTCGAAGAAACGGCCGCCAAGATCAAGAGCGCCGGCGTGGAAATCGTCGTCTCCACGCTCAACGACTTCCAGGTGCTGGCACTGCTCGAAGCCCTCAAGGCCATCAACTACACCGACATCAAGGTGCTGGGCGGCGACACCATCAAGACCACGCTGATGCTCAAGGGCACCGGCATGGTCAGCGGCCTGTATGCCACCTCGCCCAGCCTGGAAGCGCGCGAGTTCACCGCTGGTGGCGCCTTCCTGGACAAGTACCGCGCCAAGTACAAGATCGAGCCCGCCTACGCCGGCCACTACACCTATGACGCCATGTACGTGCTGGCCGCGGCCATCCGCCGCTCCGAATCGGCCAAGCCCAAGGACATCGTGACCACGCTGCGCAAGATTGACGGCTACGCGCCCGTCACCGGCTCCATGAAATGGGACGACAAAGGCGAACAGCGCTATGGCGTGATTGGGGTGTACAGTGCCGGTGGCGGGCTGTGGGAATCCCAGATGCGCTCGGATTCCTGGTAAGTCTGCGTCCCCGAGGAGACACGGCATGACGATTCGCTACACCACAGTGCCCAACACCTTGCCAGAGAGCAAGATGCGCCTGTACCCCACCAAGGTGATCAACATCATCGGCGGGCCGGGTAGCGACAAGTCGCTGTTCTCCTCGGCCATCATCCTGTTCCTGAACCTGCACCACAAGACGGTGGAGACCATCCCCGACTACGCCAAGTCGCTGGTCTGGCAGCAAAACTTTGAAGTGCTGAAGAACCAGTACTTCATCGCCCAGCGCCAATACGAGATGCTGAACCTGCTCGACGGGCAGGTGCAGTACCTCATCACCGAGTGCTCACTGCCGCAGGTGCTGTACTACAACGAACACTACCCCGAGAACATCTGCGACATCGCCAAGACGCGCGCGCAGATCCTGGAGTGGTACCGGCAGCACAACAACATCAACATCCTGGTGGAGCGCGGTGACAAGAAGTACGTACACACCGGACGCTTTCAGGATGAGGAGCAGGCCCGCACCGTAGACCGTGGTCTGCGGGCCACCCTGATCCATGAAGGTTTCCCGTTCACGGCACTCAAGCCAGACGTGGAAACCATCAATGCCTTTGCCCAAACATTGCTCGAATAAGCGCGCACTACACGCGTGCACAGAAGGAGGTCAGGCACCAAATCAAGACGCCGTGCCAATACAAATCCCGTTTCTGGGAGTAATGTAATTCATGACTCATTAGATATTTGAATACTAGAGTCGTATCAGTGAAAGCCTGATGCCCATGGCACAGGACTTGCGCTAATGTTCGCCCCGGTGAGAAATTTATTCACACTTTTTTAATTTGGAGTTTCTATGAAGTTGAAAATCGTTGCAGCCGCAGCCATCGCTTTGTCTACTGGTCTGGCATTCGCCCAAAACGCGGTTGTCACCATTGCCCACGTTGGTCCTACCAGCGGTGCGATTGCCCACTTGGGTAAGGACAACGAAAACGGCGCCATCCTGGCCGTGGAAGAACTCAACGCTGCTGGCGTGACCATTGGCGGCAAAAAAGTCACCATCAAGCTGATGACTGAAGACGACGCTGCTGACCCCAAGCAAGGCACTGCAGTCGCCCAAAAGCTGGCTGATGCCAAAGTCGCTGGCGTGATCGGTCACCTGAACTCCGGTACCACCATCCCCGCTTCTTCCATCTACTCCGAAGCTGGCATCCCCCAAATCTCCCCCTCCGCTACCAACCCCAAGTACACCCGCCAAGGCTTCAAGACAGCCTTCCGTCTGGTGGCTGACGACACCCAACTGGGTGGCACCCTGGGCAAGTACGCTGTGAAGGAACTCAAAGGCAAGGCCATCGCTGTGATCGATGACCGTACTGCTTACGGCCAAGGCGTTGCTGCCGAGTTCGCCAAGGCTGTGGAAGCCGCCGGTGGCACCGTGGTTGCCAAGGAATTCACGACCGACAAGGCCACTGACTTCTCCGCTATCCTGACCACCATCAAGGGCAAGAAAGCTGACGTCGTGTTCTTCGGCGGTATGGACGCCGTTGCCGGCCCCATGCTGCGTCAAATGAAGTCCCTGGGCATCAACGCCAAGTTCATGGGCGGCGACGGCATCTGCTCCACCGAACTGGTGAAGCTGGGTGGCGACGCGATTGCTGACAACCAGGTCTACTGCGCGGAAGCCGGTGGCGTGGAAGGTCAACAAAAGGTTGGCATGGAAGCCTTCAAGACCAAGTTCAAGGCCAAGTTCGGCTCTGACGTTCAAGTGTACGCACCCTACGTGTACGACGGCGTGAAGGTCATGGTTGCTGCCATGGTCAAGGCCGGTTCTTCTGACCCCGCCAAGTACCTGCCCGTGTTGGCAGCTACCAAGGACTTCAAGGGCGTGACTGGCAACATCACGTTTGACGAAAAGGGCGACATCAAGAACGGTGCTCTGACTCTGAAGACCGTGAAGGCTGGCAAGCTGACCGAACTGGCTGTGATTCGTTAATTCATCGCAAGTCTCCGGGCAACGCAAGTTGCCCAGAAACGAAAAAGCGCACTGCCTGCAGTGCGCTTTTTTTATGCCTGCCTGTTTTCAGTTGCGGGGCCGCAAACCCGCCGGCACATAGCGCGCCAGCCGCGCCGCAATGGCCAGCTCGTGCCGTTGCCACCACACGCCCAGCGCCACCACACCCAGCCCCAATAGCGTGAGCGCCAGCGGGAACAGCAGGCTGTCGCGGAACACCTGATGCGACAAATAGCCCAGGTACAGCACCACGCCCAGCGCGCCAAACACCGTGAACACGCGCCGCCCAATGGCCGCGCCCAGGAACACCAGCACCAGGTTGATCAGCGCGTAGACCACCTTGCCCCAGTCCGAGCCCGAATCGTGCAGGCTCAGCCCGCCCCAGAACATCAGGGTGCCAAAGATATAGAGCCAAAAGGCAAAGTCCTGCCGCCACTCCGCCGTGCGGGACAGGCGGCTGCGCGCATCCACCCACATGGCCAGCGCCACCGTGCCAATGCCAAACACCAGCGACACATCGCGCGAAAACTCCCAATCCCAGCCGTGGTCGTTCAACAAGCCGTTGGCCACATCCATGCTCATGTACCAAAGCGTCACCGCCAGCGGCATCACCATGAACGGCAGGCGGTAGCGCCACAGCATCACCACGCCTGCGGCCAAGGTGATGAATTCGAGCGTGAGCCAGCGCCAGTCAATGCGCGTGTGGTAGCTGGAATAGGAATCGGGCCCGCCCGGCGGCCACAGCCCGGCCACACTCTGCGCGCTCCACGCCACCAGCGACACCAGGCACACCGCCAGCGTGGCCAGCAGCCCCGCGGGGACATACAGGCCGCGCACCTTGAAGTGGTCCGCCACCTTCAGGCAGGCCACCAGATAGGCCACGCCAATGGCCAGCAACGCACCCGCGCCCAGCGCCTGAAAGCCCAGCGTCATGAACAGGCTCATGGCACCAATGGCCACCATGCCACCAAAGTAATACAGCACATTCACAAAGCCAAACGACGGCCCCGCATGGGGCGCAGCCGTGCGTTCCAGCGGCAGCGTGCTGTGGGTGATGGCGTCGCGGCTCCAGCGCCGCCACAGCGTGTCGGCCTGCGTTTGGGTCAGCAGGCCATCGCGTTCCGCGTCCCGCAGGTCCTGGTAGCGCAGCTCAATCACCAGATTGGTGGTGTCGGTGAAGTCTTTGATGTGCATGGTGCATACCTGCTGTGGTTTTGCCGCATATGTACCACAGCCGGCCTCCTAGAATCCGCCCATGCAAACCCTTATGCCCGCGGCCAGCGCCGCTGCCCTGCCCGCCATCCTGGACCAGATCCACACCGACGCCCAGGCCCTGTTTGGCCAAGGCCGGGTGGCCAGCTACATCCCTGCGCTGGCGGAAGTGCCGCCGCGGCAGTTTGGCATTGCGGTGGCGCTGGTGGACGGCAGCACCTACAACGTGGGCGATGCGCACGTTCCGTTTTCGTTGCAAAGTATTACCAAACTGTTTGCCTTTGTGCTGGCGCTGAAGTCTGTGGGCGACGAACTCTGGCGCCGCGTGGGGCGCGAACCCTCGGGCGCGGCATTCAACTCCATGGTGCAGCTGGAGACCGAAAAAGGCATTCCGCGCAACCCATTCATCAACGCCGGGGCCCTGGTCATCACCGACATATTGACCACACGCTACGCCCACCTGGACTACGCGCTGCTGGGCGCCTTGCGCCGCCTGACCGACGACCCCGAGCTGAGCTGGAACGCCCGCATTGCCAAGTCCGAGCGCGACACCGCGCATCGCAACATGGCCATGGCCTACTTCATGAAAAGCTACGGCAACTTTGTGAATGACCCCGAGCTGGTCCTGGACAACTACTGCCGCCAGTGCGCCACCGAGATGAGCTGCGCCCAGCTGGCCCAGGCCACCATGTTCCTGGCCAATGGCGGGCGCGACCTGGGCCGCGACGGCAGCCCCGATGAGCAGTTTCTGCACGCCGACGACGCCCGCCGCGTGAACGCCCTGATGCTGACCTGCGGCGCCTATGACGCCGCCGGCGACTTTGCCTACCGCATTGGCCTGCCCGTCAAAACCGGGGTGGGCGGCGGCATTGTGGCCATTGCGCCGGGCATAGGCACCGTGGCCGTGTGGGCGCCCGAACTAGACGCCAAAGGCAACTCCGTGCTGGGCGCCTACGCGCTGGAGCAGCTGGTGCAACGCACCGGCTGGAACCACGGCCAGGCCTGAAAAATTTTTGTAAAAACCGCGTGCATTGGGCCGCCGTTTGGTGCAAGCTGTCGCCATAAAGAATTCCAGGGAATAACGTTGTTGGAGCATCCTTATGTCTACCGGTTCAAGCGTCGCACGCTGGGCCACGCGCACCCGCCATGCCCTGGTCCATTGCAGCCTGGCCTGCCTTGCAGTTCTCAGCGCCTACCCTGCGTGGGCTGGCAAATTCACCGTCGTTTACTCACGCGAAATCCCCGAATCCGATAGCCGCCTGGAATACCCCGTGCGCCTGCTGGAGCTGGCGATGAAAAAGTCCGGCTCCGAGTACGAGATGCGCTCCTACCCCCGGCACATGCCCCAGGGCGCGGCGTTGAGCCGCCTGGCCGCCGGCTCGGGCGTGAACGTGGTGTGGAGCATGACCTCCAGCGAACGCGAGAAGCAGTTGCTGCCCATCCGCATCCCCATCGACAAAGGCCTGTTCGGCTACCGCTTGGCGTTTGTGCGGCAGCAGAACAAGGACGTGATCTCCGGCGTCAAAGGGCTGGACGACCTGCGCGCCTTTACCGCCGGCCAAGGCCACGACTGGCCCGACACCGAAATCCTACAAGGCAACGGCCTGAAGGTGGCAACCAGCACCGCTTACGAAGGTCTGTTTGGCATGCTGCAGGCCGGGCGGTTTGACTACTTCCCGCGCTCCGCGCTGGAAATATGGGACGAGACCGACAAAGCCAACAAACACCAGCTGGCGGTGGAAGACAAGCTGGTGCTGCACTACCCCACGGCCATCTACTTCTTTGTGAACAAGCAAGACATAGCGCTGGCCCAGGTGATAGAGACCGGGCTGAACCGCGCCATTGCCGACGGCAGCTTTGACACGCTGTTTTACGAGCGCTTTGGGGATGTTATCAAGCGCAGCAACCTGCGCGGGCGCGTGGCCATTGCGCTGAACAACCCGCTGCTGCCGCCCGAGACGCCGCTGGCCCGCAAGGCCCTGTGGCTGGACGTCAGCGCGCTGCCGAAGTAGCCCACTCCAGCCGGTTGCGCCCATTGGCCTTGGCCGCGTACACCGCGCGGTCGGCCTGGCGGATGTTCTCAATCGCGTCCAGCCCCGGCTCCAGCATGGCCACGCCCGCCGAGCAGGTGTAGCCAAAGCCCGGCACCTCGGGCAGCGGCTCGGAGGTACGCACCATCTCCAGCACCCGGTTCACGATGTGGGTGAGTGCCGCCGCCTCGATATTGGGGAACAGCAGCATGAACTCCTCCCCGCCCAGGCGGCCAAAGCCGTCCTCGCGGCGCAGCGTGCTGGCCACCAGCCGGGCAAAGTGCGTCAGCACCAGGTCGCCTGCGTGGTGGCCGTGGGTGTCGTTCACGCGCTTGAAGTGGTCCAGGTCCAGCATCACCACGCCGCAGGGCTGGCCCGCCATGCGCAGCTGGTCCAGCCGCTGGTCCAGCTGCTGCAGGATGTGGGCGCGGTTACTGATGCCGGTGAGCGCATCGGTCTGCGCCGCCCGCAGCGCCCCGTCGCGCGCCAGTCGAAGGGCCCGCTCGCTGGTACGCATGGCGGTTATGTCAAACGCCACGCAGAGCATCCAGCCCTGGTCGTCCACCGTCTCGGTCATGTAGATCCAGCGGCCATCGGTCAGGTCGGACTCAAACCCGCGAAACGGCAGCTTGCCCCGGCGCGACTGGGCCGAGGCCAGCCAGGCATCAATGTCCGAGGTCTGGATGGCCGTGCCCACGCCCTCGTTGTAGCTCTTGCGCATCATGGCCAGCCAGGTCATGGGCGGGCAATTGCCAATGCCCAGCGCCTGGCGAAACGCCGGGTTGGCGTAGCGCAGCGTGTCGGTGGTATCAAACAGCGCCACCAGCAGCGGCGTCTGCGCATAGAGCCGGGCCACATGCTGCACATGGTCTTCAACGGACAGAGACTGCATGGGCCAGCGGACCTCCGGCAAAAGCGGGTGAAATGGTTTAGTCCCCAGTGTAAGTAAGCCGGTGCCCCCCGTCTAGAATCGTTGTTATGAGCGCCAATACCCCTGCATCCCCCGCCAACACCCCCGAAACGCCCAAAGTCAGCAACTTTCTGCGCCAGATCATCGAGAACGACCTGGAAAAAGGCACCTACGCCGCCCGCCGCTGGGCTGGCTCCCCCGGCGACGCCGCCCACCACGCCGCTGGCCAGCCCGACCCCGCCAAGATCCGCACCCGCTTTCCGCCCGAGCCCAATGGCTACCTGCACATCGGCCACGCCAAGAGCATCTGCATCAACTTTGGCCTGGCGCGCGACTACGGCGGCGTGTGCCACCTGCGCTTTGACGACACCAACCCCGAGAAGGAAGACACCGAATACGTCAACTCCATCATCGACGCGGTGAAGTGGCTGGGCTTTGACTGGAACGGCGCGCCTGACGCAGCCGCCTACCAGGCCAGCGACTACTTTGACTTCATGTACCGCGCAGCGGAATACTTGATTGAAGCCGGCCACGCCTATGTGGACGAACAAACGGTGGAGCAAATGCGCGTGAACCGCGGCGACTTTGGCAAGCCCGGTGTGGACAGCCCCTTCCGCAGCCGCACGCCTGCCGAAAACCTGGCGCGCTTTCGCGAGATGCGCGACGGCAAGCACGAAGACGGCAGCATGGTCTTGCGCGCCAAGATCGACATGGCCAGCCCCAACATCAACATGCGCGACCCGGCCATCTACCGCATCCGCCGCGCCACGCACCACAACACCGGCGACACTTGGTGCATCTACCCCATGTACACCTACGCGCACCCCATTGAAGACGCGCTGGAGCAGATCACCCACAGCCTGTGCACGCTGGAATTTGAAGACCAACGGCCTTTCTACGACTGGCTGCTGGAGCGCTTGACGGAAGGCGGCCTGTTGGCTGCGCCCGCACCGCGCCAGTATGAATTTGCCCGCCTGAACCTCACCTATGTGATCACCAGCAAGCGCAAGCTGGCGCAACTGGTGTACGACCACAAGGTAAGCGGCTGGGACGACCCGCGCATGCCAACCATCGTCGGCCTGCGCCGCCGCGGCTACACGCCCGAGAGCCTGCAACTGTTTGCCGAACGCATTGGTGTGACCAAGAGCGACAGCTGGATCGACTACAGCACGCTGGAAGGCTGCCTGCGCGAAGACCTGGAAGCCAAGGCCCACCGCGGCATGGCCGTCATCAACCCCGTGAAACTGGTGCTAACCAACTGGGACGACGTGATGGGCGCCGGCCACCTGGAGCCCTGCACCCAGCCCGCCCTGCCCCACCCGCCCGAAGGCGTTGAGTCGCCCACGCGCCACTTCACCATCGGCAAAGAAGTGTGGATCGAACGCGAAGACTTTGAAGAAGTGCCCCCCAAGGGCTACAAGCGCCTGTTCCCCGGCAACAAGGTGCGCCTGAAGGGCGGCTATGTGATCGAGTGCACCGGCTGCACCAAAGATGCGAGTGGCACCATCACCGAAGTGCTGGCCACCGTGGTGTCCGACACCAAGAGCGGCACGCCGGGCAGCGACTTGGTGAAGGTGAAAGCCGCCATCACCTGGGTGGGCGTGGCCAACGGTGTGAACGCCGAAGTCCGCATGTACGACCGCCTGTTCCTGGATGCGCAACCCGATGCGGGTGGCAAAGACTTCATCGAAAGCCTGAACCCCAACAGCCTGAAAGTGGTGACCGCGATTGTTGAGCCTTCATTAGCGAATGCGTTGCCGGATCAAAAGTTTCAGTTTGAACGACATGGGTACTTTGTGGCGGACCGCGTGGATCACGTGCAAGGTAGCAAGCCGGTGTTTAACCTGGCGGTGGGGTTGAAGGATAGTTGGGGGAAATAGTTTGGAATTAAATATTTGGGAGCCATAAATGGATTCTTCTCTTAGTACTTTATCGAAACTGTTCACAGAAAAATTATTTCGAATTCCTGACTATCAACGCGGTTATTCGTGGGGAAAAAAACAACTCAAAGATTTTTGGACCGACTTGGATCAGCTCACCGCAGAACAGCGGCACTACACTGGAGTATTGACACTCGAATCGGTCAAAGAGAAAGCATGGGCGAAGTGGGATGATGACGCTTGGGTAATACAGGGAAAGAGCTTTAAACCGTATTTTGTTGTCGATGGGCAACAAAGACTTACGACAATCATCATTCTCCTACAGTGCATTCTTGAGAAAACAAAAGCAGAATTGAAACTTAATTTCAGCACAAAAACAGAAATTCAACAAAAGTTCATTTTTGTACCGAAAACAACTCATCACGGTTCTTATGTATTTGGCTACGCCAAAGACAATCCAAGTTACGAGTGCTTAAAAACTCAAATTCTCGGAAAAACATCAACAAAGTATTCTGCTGGCGAAACAACGATCTACACCAAGAACTTGATAACCGCAAAGGAATTTTTTAGCGAAAAGATTGCAAACCTTTCCCACGCTGAAGTCGAAGCGATATACACAAAGGTTACGCAACGACTACTGTTTAATGTTTTTCATATTGATGAAGAAGTAGATGTTCACGTTGCTTTCGAGACGATGAACAACCGTGGACTTCAACTCTCAAATCTTGAACTGCTAAAAAATAGACTGATATACCTGACCACAAAATTAGGTGAGGGTCAAAGCAACATAGAAACAACCAGAAAAACAATTAATGATTGCTGGAAAACCGTTTACTACTTTCTCGGAAAAAACTCAAAACACTCACTAAATGACGATTATTTACTTTTCGTTCATTTTGTAATTTATTTTGGTCAGAAAGTACTAATTTTAAATCCCAAACTATTCGAATCAGGTTTTCATTTAGCTCATAGACACGATTTCTATAAGGACTATCTGCTAGAGCAAGAGTTCAACGTTAGAAGAATATATGCAACAAAATCAGAAGAACGACTTAGTTCAACTGCGCTTTTAAATTATGCATTAGATTTAAAGCGAGTATCCGAAAATTTCTACGCACTGTCATTTCCAGAAGATAGCAAGTATTCTGAACCTGTCAAACTATGGCTAGAGCGTTTGAAACGACTTAGAGGCGTATCAAACTCTAGGGAGGTTATGGTTGCCACTTTGCTTTTTCTTCCGCAGTTCAAAGATGATGCCTCTAGAGTCGGATTTTTAGAATTGGTTGAGAAATACTTTTTTGTATCTAATCTATTGCCATATGGCTTTAGACGGAAGAATAAACCCGCCAAAATTGCGGAAGAGCTTGTCAAGTTGGTCTCCAGGAAAACCGGTTTAGAAGAATTTACCAAGATCATAAAAAATGATATAGATTCTTGGCTCAAACTTCCTGACTTCAAAAATGCCCTACTTAATGGTCTTGGTGAGTCCTCCTACTATGGATGGAGTGACATAAAGTACTTTCTTTTTGAGTACGAGGTTTACCTAAAGGACAAGGTAAAGAGGAAAACAGAAAAAATTGTATGGGACGATTTTTTAAAGAATAACTTCGATGAAGACCATGCGAGTATTGAGCATATTCTTCCTCAAACTATTTCATTTCCATACTGGAAAGATGCGCTCAAAGGTTACGATGCCAAGAAATTGAAAAAACTAAAAAACTCGCTTGGAAACCTTGTTGCGATATCTAGTCCACGTAATTCTTCTTTGCGCAACAAACCTTTTCCGGAGAAAAAAGGAACAAAAGATCAAAAGACAGGTTATTTGTTCGGTAGTTATAGTGAAAATGAAATTGCACTTAATCAAAATTGGGGGCCAGTCGAGATTTTGGAACGCGGAATCCGTTTGTTGGATTTCATGGAACTACGATGGAAAATTGATCTAGGTGATAGGCTGGAAAAGAAAAGGCTCTTAGGCTTGGACTTTATGGCTTAAGCCCGCGGACATATTCATGGAACGATGGCGTTGCTAAAGAAAATTGGAGTCTTTGTCTCTTCATCTACGAAATTGAGCGTACGCGGGTAGATTTACACCCATTCGTTTAAATTGCTTCAAAGACCGCTAAGCTGAGTCTTGCCCATGCATCCCCAATCCATCCTCCACTTCTGGTTCGAAGAGCTAACCGCCAAGCAGCACTTCGTCAAAGACGCCGCGCTGGACGAAACCATTCGCGCGCGATTTGGCGAGACGCTGGAGGCGGCGGCGCGATGTGAGCTGTTTGCGTGGCGCACAACCGCAGAGGGGCGGCTGGCGGAGATCATCGTGTTGGACCAGTTCTCGCGCAACGTGCACCGCGACACGCCGCGCGCCTTTGCGCAGGACGCGCTGGCGCTGGTGTTGGCGCAAGAGCTGGTGGCCAGTGGGCAGGACCGCAGCCTGCCGGTGGCGCAGCGCATCTTTGCCTACATGCCCTACATGCACAGCGAGTCCGCGCTGGTGCATGCGCAGGCCGTGACGCTGTTTGCGCAGCCGGGCATGGAATACAACCTGGACTACGAGCAGCGCCACAAAGCCATCATCGACCGCTTTGGCCGCTATCCCCACCGCAACACGATTCTGGGGCGAAGCTCCAGCGTCGAAGAGCTGGCGTTTTTGAGCGAGCCGGGGTCTTCGTTCTAGGCTTGCGCCTTATATCTGCTACGCTTTTAGTAGCTGTTAGCGCATATTCTACGGGGGCTAGAGGCTGATTTGACACATAAACAAGGCGCTCCGGTAAACTCCTAGCCATGCGCCCGTCCCAAGCCCTCCGCCAGCACCGCGAAGCCGTCTGCCTTGCTGCAGCACGCTATCGCGTGGCCAACCCGCGGGTCTTTGGCTCCGCATTGCGCGGGGATGACCGCGATGGCAGCGATCTGGACCTGTTGGTAGAAGCATTGCCTGGCACCACGCTGCTGGATTTGGGCGGTTTGCAAGACGAACTGCAGGAATTGCTGGGCGTGTCGGTCGATGTGCTCACCCTCAAAGACCTGCCAGCCAAGTTCCGCGACATCGTCGCCCAGGAAGCCCGGCCTGTATGACCGTGAACCGGTTAGCAGACTATCTGGACCACATGCGCCAAGCGATTGCTGACGCGCAATCGTTCACCGAGGGCATGGCTCAGGCCGATTTTGAGCAAGACAAGCGCACCCAGCAGGCGGTGGTCATGAGTCTGATCGTTCTGGGCGAAGCAGCAACCAAGGTGATGGATCAGCATCCTGCTTTTGCCGAACAACACAAGCAAATCCCCTGGCGCAGTATGCGAGGCATGCGCAACCGCATTGCCCACGGCTACTTCGACATCAACCTTGAAGTAGTTTGGGACACGGTGCAAACAGCACTGCCTGTGCTGAAAGGCCAACTCGACGCCTTACCAACGGTGTCGCAGTAGCCGCACAAGGCGCTCTGCTACCCCGCCTCAAAGTCAATAAACCCGCGCTCCACGTTGGTGGCCACCAGCCGCACGCGGACCTTGTCGCCCACGCGCAGCGCGCTTGCGCCGCGCAGCAGCTTGCCTTCGGCGGGCGGGTTCAGCAGGCGCACCCACATGCCATCGGCCGCGCTGCCGGTGACGATGGCGTCAAAGCGCTGGCCGATGCGGGATTCGAGCAGCAGCGCGGCTTCGGACTTGCGCATTTGGCGCTCCACCTTTTGCGCCGCATCTTCCTGGCGGGTGCAGTGCTGGGCCAGTTCGTCCAGCTCGGCATTCGAATACGGGGGCGGCTCCTTCGCCAGCGTGGCCTTGAGCAGGCGCGCGGTGATGAGGTCGGGGTAGCGCCGGTTGGGCGCGGTGGAGTGGGTGTAGTCGCTCACAGCCAAACCAAAGTGGCCCACGGGCGGGTCACCGGGGGTCTCCAGCACGTATTCGCCCCGCCCCATGAGTTTGACGATGACCAGCGACAGATCGGGAAAGCGCAGCGGGTCAGCCCGGCGGCGCTTGGCCAAGAAGTCTTCCAGCGCTTTGGAGTCCGGCTCGTTGGGCAGCACCTCGCCATATTCCTTGGCCACGCCCACGATGCGCAGCCATCGCTCAGGTGAGCGCACCACGCGCCGCAGCGACGCAACGCCCCGCCCCGCCAGGTAGTGCGCGGTGCAGGTGTTGGTGGCAATCATCACCTCTTCAATCAGCTGACGGGCGCGGTTGTGTTCTTGCAGGTGAATGTCGGACACGCGTTCACCCTCAAACACCACGCGGGGCTGAAAGCTTTCAAACTCCAGCGAGCCCGCGCTGTGGCGGCGCGCGCGCAGCTGCTGGGCCAGCGCATCTTGCGTGCGCAGCTGCGCGTCCATGCCGGGCACGGCCGCCGCAGCCGCGGGCAGGTCGCCCTGCCCATCCAGCCAGGCGCTGACGGCGTCGTATGCCAGCTTGGCCTGGTTGCGCACCCGGGCGCGGTAGACGGTGGAGCCGGCCAGCGAACCATCGGGGTTGAAGACCATCTCGGTCACCATGGCCAGGCGGTCCTGGTGGGGGTTGAGCGAGGTAAGGTCGGTGGACAGGCGCTCGGGCAGCATGGGGAAGATGCGCGCCGAGGTGTAGACCGAGGTGGTGTTGGTGCTGGCGTGTTGGTCGATGGGCGTGTCGCGCGGCACCAGGGCGTCCACATCGGCAATGGCCACCCACAGGCGCACACTGCCGTTGGGCAGGGCTTCGGACACGGTGAGTTGGTCCAGGTCCATCGAGTCGTCGTTGTCGATGGAACACCACAGCAAGGCGGTGAGGTCGTGGATGGCGGGGTCTGCGCTGGCACCGGTGGCGGCAATGCCGGCCAGCTGGCGCTCCACCGCGGGCGAGAACTCGGGCAGCAGACCGCGCTCGGACATGGCGTGGATGGCGATGCGAACCAGGTCGCTGCGGTGGTGAACATGGGTGTTGGCGTGCATCGTGCCAATATACGCCTGCACTTGCACCCGGGCGCAGAGCGGCTGGCTTGTAAGATCACGGCCTTTGCCAGCCAGGACACGGAGACCGCATGCCCAAAACCAATAACAAACCTTTCGTGATCGGTGTCGCAGGCGGCAGTGGCAGCGGCAAGTCCACGGTGACGCGCGAGGTGTTGGCCTCCATCGGCCCGGAGCTGGCCACGGTGGTGATTCAGGACGACTACTACTGCGACCAAACCCATCTGTCACCCGAAGACCGGCGCAAAACCAACTACGACCACCCCGACGCCTTCGACTGGCCGCTGATGGTGCAGCACGTGCAGGCGCTGCGCCGTGGCGAGTCGATTGAAATGCCCACCTACGACTTCACTCTGGACAACCGCGCCAGCAAGACCATCACCGTGAAGCCCGCGCCGGTGATCGTGATCGAAGGGCTGTTTGCGCTGTTTGATGCGGACCTGCGCAAGATGATGTCACTCAAGGTGTTTGTGGACACGGCGGCAGACGTGCGCTTCATCCGCCGCCTGCAGCGCGACATGGCCGAGCGCAGCCGCAGCGCCGAGAGCGTGATCAACCAGTACCTGGAAACCGTGCGCCCCATGCACAAGCAGTTCATCGAGCCCACCAAGCGCTACGCCGACGTGATCCTGCCCCACGGCGCCAACGGCCCGGCGGTGGACATCATCACCACCAAGGTGAAGACGCTGGTGCGGGATTTGGGGCATGGCTGACACGATGAAAACATTAGGAAGGTTTGCAGGTCTGGCGGCCTTGCTGGTGGCGGGCCTGCTGGCACTGGCTGGCTGCCAAAGGTCTGAGGTTCGATATTCGGAGACCCTGGACCGCAACGCCTTGATGGTCCTGCCGTTTCCCGGTTGGGGGCCAAGCGCCAAAATACAAAGCGTGGACATGTCGGCTTTGGAAAACAACTCCAAGAAATCCGAGACTGCCGCAACACGCGCGGAAGTCACGCCGCTGTTCGTGGTGAAGCTGGACGACACGCATGCGGCGCTGGTTACCCAGGTGCTGCCGGTCGGCGACGATGGTGCGCCCATGGTGTGCCACGCCTGCTCGGGCGCCGTGGGTGCGTATTTCTTCGAACACAGTGCGTCGGGTTGGCGCATGTCGGCCCGGCAGGATGCGGTCTTGGCGAGCGGGGTGGAAGGCGCTCTAGGTAGAACCAAGATCACCAAGCTGGGCGACCAACATTTCGCGTTCACTGCGGAATGGGGAAGCTGCTGGCAAGGCTACTGCGGCACTTGGCTGGATTTTGCGGACCTGCGCATCGACAAGGCGACATCGCAGCCCGGAATCAGGCTGTCGGTGGACAACGATGGTGCCTACGGATCATGCGCCGCATTGGATGCGCCTAAAACCGGAACGCCAGAGGACGATGCCGACCAGGGGCCGCACGAATGTTTGGACATCAAGAGCACGTGGCGCTTCCAGGGCAATCGCCTGCTGGTGGCGTTTGAAGGCCGGCTGAGCCAGTTGGACAAAGCCGGACAGTTGCAACCCACCCAGAAGATTCGGCAACAGGCCATTTACGAAGCCACGCCGGGCAAACTCACGCTGGTCAGCGGCAGCAATCCGGTCCCCGGTTTCTGAACACACCGGCCTTGCAAAGCTGCACCAGCGCCCCTATGTGGGTGCCATGAGCGAAGCCTTGCACATCGTCTGCCCCCATTGCCACACCACCAACCGCGTGCGCGCCGACCAGTTGGGCAGCGCGCCCGACTGCGGCAGCTGCAAGAAGCCCCTGTTCACCGGCAAGCCCGTGGACCTGGACGTGGCCGCGTTTGACAAGCACTTGCAGCGCAACCAGATTCCCCTGCTGGTGGACTTTTGGGCACCCTGGTGCGGCCCCTGCCGCCAGATGGCGCCGCACTATGTGCAGGCTGCAGGCCAGCTGGAGCCGCGCGTGCGCGTGGCCAAGGTAGATACCGAGGCCCACCAGGCCCTGGGTGCGCGCTACCAGATCCGCAGCATTCCCACGGTGGCGCTGTTTGTAAACGGCCGCGAAGTCGCGCGCCAGGCGGGCGCCATGGGTGCCGCCGACATCGTGCGCTGGGTGCAGCAGCACACAGCCCGCTAAACACCGCGCCCAATTCCCCACCCGCGCATACATCAATTTGCAGTAACCCGCCCAGAGTCCGAATATTCCGCGGCTGGTACCTTCCGTTTCCCTTTCACCCACTCACCTTCAAACCATGCTCTTCAATCCCCTCCAAGTCGGCGCCCTCACCCTTCCCAACCGCATCCTGCTGGCGCCGCTGACGCGCACCCGTGCCGATGCCGGCCATATGCCCAATGGGCTAATGGCCGAGTACTACGCACAGCGCGCCACCGGCGGCCTGCTGATCACCGAGTGCACCATGGTTGCACCCGGCACCTCGGCCTTCATCAACGAGCCCGGCATTTACAACGACGCGCAAATCGCTGCCTGGAAGCAAGTCACGCAGGCCGTGCACGCCAAGGGCGGACGCATCTTCATGCAGATCTGGCACGCCGGCCGCGCCGCGCACCCGGACATCAACGACGGTGAGCCCATCGTGTCGTCCAGTGCCACCGCGGTCGAAGGCGACATCCACACGCCGAACGGCAAGGTGCCGCACGCTGTGCCGCGCGCACTGGCGGCCGAAGAGATTCCAGCCATCGTCGCAGCCTTTGCTCAGGGCGCCAAGAACGCCATCGCCGCCGGCTTTGACGGTGTGGAAGTGCACGGCGCCAATGGCTACCTGATTGACCAGTTCCTGCGCGACAGCCCCAACCAGCGCACGGACGCCTACGGTGGCTCGCTGGAGAACCGCGCGCGCTTCCTGTTTGAAGTGCTGACCGCCGTGACCGCGGCCATTGGCGCGGACAAGGTGGGCCTGCGCCTGTCGCCACTGAACAGCTACAACAGCATGAAGGACAGTGACCCGCTGGCCTTCATCGGCTTCCTGGCCGACAAGCTCAACGCGTTCAACCTGGCCTACCTGCATGTGATGCGCGCCGACTTCTTTGGTGCACAAAAGGGCGATGTGTTGACCGTGGCGCGCGAAAAATACAAGGGTGTACTCATCGGCAACATGGGCTACACCGGCGAAGAGGCCGAGGCGGCCATTGCTGCCGGTAAGCTGGACGCTGTAGCCTTTGGCACGTCCTTCCTGGCCAACCCGGACCTGCCCGCGCGCATCAAGACCAAGGCCCCACTGAACACACCGGACCAAAACACCTTCTACACCCCCGGCGCCAAGGGCTATACCGACTACCCAGCGCTGTAAGACCGGCGCATCCCCGTCTTGCCAAGTGGCGCCGCGGTTGCAATACTGCGGCGTCTGAACAAGGGGATGCCATGGTGAGGGTGGAATTTGCGTCCAGCTTGCGGCGCCACGTGGAATGCGCGCCGCAGCAGGTAGCCGAAGGCAGCTTGCGCGCGGTGCTCCACGCGGCCCTGACGGCGGCACCCGATCTGGGCCACTATGTCTTTGACGACCAGGGCAACGTGCGCAAGCACGTGGCCGTGTTTGTGAACAAGACCCTGGTGACAGACCGTGAAGACCTCAGCCAGCCCATCGCCAACGGCGACAGCGTGCTGGTGATTCAGGCCCTGAGCGGCGGCTGACCCCGCACGCAACACACCATGGAGACGTCATGATGCAAACCCTTTTGGTAGCCAGCCGCAAAGGCTTGTTTGTGGTGCGCGGCCAAGGCACACAGTGGGCGGTGGAGGGCCACCATTTTGCGGGCGACCCGGTGACGCAGGTGCTGGCAGACCCGCGCAACGGCCACTGGTACGCGGCGCTGCGCATGGGCCACTTTGGCGTGAAACTGCGCAAGAGCACTGACCAGGGTGCCACCTGGGCCGACATCGCCGCCCCGGCCTTCCCCCCCAAGCCCAAAGACGGCCCAATGGCCGCAGACCCCACGCCCTGGAATGTGGACTTGGTGTGGGCCCTGACACCGGGCGGCGCTGCGGAGCCTGGCACGCTGTGGGCTGGCTGCATGCCGGCTGGCTTGTTCAAGTCGGAAGATGGTGGGCACAGCTGGGCGCTGAACACCGCGCTGTGGGAAGACCCGCGCCGCCCAGGCTGGTTTGGTGGGGGCAATGACTTTCCCGGCATGCATTCGGTGCTGGTGGACCCGCGCGATGCGCGGCACATCACCGTGGCGATTTCATGTGGCGGTGTATGGCAAACCCAAGACGCGGGCGCCACTTGGGTATTGACGGCAGCGGGCATGACCGCGGACTACCTGCCCGCAGACAGTGCGGAAGACCAGAACACCCAGGACCCGCACCGCATGGTGCAGTGCGCCGCACAGCCCGATGTGCTGTGGGTGCAACACCACTGCGGGATCTACCGCTCCACCAACGGCGGGTTGCGCTGGACGGGCATTGCCGCGCCGGCACCGTCAGGGTTTGGGTTTGCGGTGGCCTGCGACCCCAAGGATCCGAAGCGCGCCTGGTTTGTACCTGCCAAGGCGGACACCCACCGCTACGCGGTGGACGGCAAGATGGTGGTGAACCGCACGGACGATGGTGGGAAAACGTTCAAGACCTTCAGCGCAGGCCTGCCACAGAACCACGCCTACCATCTGGTCTACCGCCATGGCGTGGAGCTGGCGCCGGACGGACACACGCTGGCCATGTCGTCCACCACGGGTGGACTGTGGATCAGCACCGACGCGGGCGAGCACTGGCACGGTGTGAGCCAGGACTTGCCGCCCGTCGCGGCGCTGGGTTGGGTTTAGATGCCTTCGTGGCGGTCCGCTGCGGCGAACAGGTCGCGGGCGAAATCCGGATCGGTGCGCTGCAGGGTCGCGGCAAAGGAGCGCAGTGCTTCGGCTTCTTCAAAGGCAGTTTGAGCAGGCGCTTGCGCTGGGGCGGGGGCAAAAGCGGTGTGCCAGATGGCCAGGGCCAGATGTTGGCCTGCCACCAGCAGCTCCCGAACCGATGCGCCCACGGTGGGTTGCTCGTTCTTGGGTAAAGAAAGGGCATTCAAAGTAGTGCTGGTCATAGGGTTCTCCTGTAAAACACTGTCGTGTTGCACCGCAGTATAGGGTAAACCCTAGTCTCAATACAAGGGTTTACCCTAATAACAACAGTTTTACCTACGCTTCGCCATGACCGAACTTCAACTCCGCACCGTCAATTCCAACGTACACAGCGTGCACCTGCCCAACGGCACCCATGTGGGCAACCTCAAGCGCATAGGGCTGGTGTGGAAATTCAAAGCAGTGGGCTACGACGCAGCCGGCGCCGTGGAGCCCGGGGGTGGGCCGCTGACCGACCAGCACAACATGGCGTTTGAAGCGCCCGACGCGGAGGCTGTGAGCCTGCGCCTGGGACCCCATGTACAAAGCTGAGTGCCAACGCCGGTCATCCAAGTGCGTTACCCTCGCCGCCTCACCTACACGGCATGACAAGGACCCCTTCATGAAAAAACTCAACGTCACCATCAAACTCGAAATGTCCGTCCCCGACGACTGGGCGCTGGTCGAGACATCGGAAGGCACCCCCGTGCTGAGCCTGCCCAACGGCCAATTTCTGGACATGGCCATCGAACCCCTGTTCTCCGCTGATCCCGAAGACACCTGGAGCAGCACGGACAGCGAAGACGAGCTCAACGACATCCTGGACATGGTGGAAAGCGAAGAAGTGTCCTACGAGTTTGTGACGCACTAAGCCCCAGCCCCATGGCCCAACCCGACTACAGCCCTTCGGCCGAACGCAACAAGCAACCTATTTTGGAGGTGCTGCAACAGCTGCTGCCTGCACAAGGCCGCGCGCTGGAAATTGCCTCGGGCACGGGCCAGCACGTGGTGTGGTTTGCGCAGCACCTGCCGCAATGGACCTGGCAACCCACCGAGGTGCACCGTGGCGCGCTCTACAACATTGAAGTGCGTGCCACCGAAGCGGACCTGGCCAATGTCGACATCGCAGTGGGGCTGGACGTTTGCAAGGAGCCCTGGTTTCCCGCGGACAGCGAGCAAGCCGGCCCCTACAACCTGGTGCTGTGTATCAACATGCTGCATATCGCCCCCTGGGCGGCCTGCGGCGCGCTGATGCGCGGTGCGGCGCAATGCCTGGCGCCGGGTGGCGTGCTGGTCACCTACGGCCCCTACTTTGAAGCGGACGTGGTGCCCACACAGAGCAACTTGGACTTTGACCAGAGCCTGCGTGCACATGACCCGAGCCACGGCATCCGCCAGCTGGCAGATGTAGTGCAAGAGGCCGAATGTGCGGGCCTGCGCCTGCAGTCACGCCACGCACTGCCCGCCAACAACCTGCTGCTGGTCTGGGGCCGGGTGTAAGAACGCCGGGCCACCACCGACCAATGGGTAACCACTGCAAGGAACCGCCATGCCCCATCTGCCCACCCTACGTTCAAATGCCATCAACCTGAGCAAAAGCAAGCTTCTGCTGCTGGCGGGGGCCATGGTCCTGGCCGCGCTGTACTTCAGCCCCAGCGCGAGTGCGGAGAAAGCTACCGTACTGCCCAGTCCTTCGGCGGAGGTAGTGGCCGCCCTACCCGCTCCCGCCAAGGAGCGTGAAACCGCAGTCTTTGCGGGTGGCTGCTTCTGGGGTGTGCAGGCCGTGTTTCAGCACACCAAGGGCGTGCTCAACGCCGTGTCCGGCTACGCGGGAGGGTCATCAGCGGATGCGGAATACAACCGGGTGAGCAGCGGCAGTACCGGCCATGCCGAGGCAGTGCAAATCACCTACGACCCGCGCCAGATCAGCTACGCGCAGCTCTTGCAAATCTATTTCTCGGTGGCGCACGACCCCACACAGCTCAACCGCCAGGGGCCGGACTCCGGCACGCAGTACCGATCGGCCATCTTCTTCCAGGACCCCGCGCACAAGACTGTGGCAGAGCGCTATGTGGCCCAATTGGAGGCTGCCCATGTGTTCTCCAGCAAGATCGTCACCCAGCTCAACCCCTTGCAAGGCTTTTACCCGGCCGAGGGCTACCACCAAAACTATGCGACGCTGCACCCCGAGTCCGGCTACATCGCCCGCTTTGACCTGCCCAAGATTGCCAACCTGCAGAAGCTGATGCCTGCGGTGTACCGCGCGCAACCGGTGCTGGTGCCGTGAGGCTGGACCGGAATTACAGTCCCAGCGCCTCGAGCACGCGAATGGCCGCGTAGGCGTCATTCGCGGCGTAGACCAACTGCGATTCGGTCAGTTGGGCATTGGCCCAGTTGCTGGTCGCGGCCTTTTTGGATTTCATGAAGCGCTGGTTGAACAGCACGGCCACGGCGCCCTTGACGCCCATGTCCTTGCGGTAGCCGCGCTCACGGAAGATGGTGTTGAGTTCCAGAATGCCCTGGGGCTGCACACCCAGCTTCTGAACGATGCGCTTTTTGTCATCCCCCAGCCCAAAGCCGGCCTTGGCAATGCCGACCAGCGCCAGCAACTCGGCCGCCACGGCGCGGCATTCGGGGTCGTGCAGCTGGAACACCCAGGCACGTTCGGTGGTGGCGAGTTGCAGGATGTGCGGCCCATCGGACACCTCACCCACTTTGAAGGTCGGTTTGGACTCGGTATCAAAGCCCCAGGCGCGGGCCTGGGTTAGCGCAGCGTGGGCTTGGTGGGCCTGTGCGCCCGTACTGACCAGGGTGATGCGGTCCAGCCCGAGGCGCTCGAATGGAGGCAATAAGGCAATGGCGTCTTTGTCGGGGGTGGGGTGGCGTTCCTGCATGGGGCGTATCATCGCCCACCCGCCCGTATTGGCCCAGGACACCCATGAAAAAGACTTTCCCCCTCGCCGTAGAAGGCAAACACCCCGACCGCCTGCTGGAAGCCACCAAGCACGAAATCCGCAAATACATTCAGCGTGAACGCCGCCGCGACCTGCCCAAGGGCGTGGACTTCTGGGACTTCGATTGCAAGTTTGGAGCCAACGCAGACAGCGCGGTGGTGGTCCATCTGGCCGAGATCACGCCCCTGATCGACGCCCTGGTCAAAGACGGCGGCACCCAGTTCTACGTGGAAATTCTGGCCAAGCACGGCATCCGCAAACCCCGTGACCCGGCCGACGCGCCTACGTTGAAGAACTTCTTCGACGAGGAAGAGTAAGCGCCTAGGCGCCAGTTGCGGCGTACCAGTTCACCCGGCGTGTTCCCAGCATGAAGGCTGCGAGCACCAGGAACAGCAACAGCGAGCCCAGCAACAAGGCGTTCTGCTCGGATTGCAGGATGCCAAACAGCGCTGCATACAACGTCGCCATGGCCGTGCCCAGACCCGTGGCACGCCACACGTTGTGCAACACCGACGCCAGATAGACGCTCACCAAGGCCACCGAAGCCGTGGCTGCGAGCCCATAGGCCATTGCAAACACGATGTGCTCGGACAAGCTGGTCAACAGCAAAAAGAACACCGCCTGCGCCAGCCCCACCAGCAGGTACTGGATGGGGTGAATGCGCAACTGGCGCAGCTGCTCAAACAGGAAGAAGCAGGCAAAGCTTAGCGCGATGAACAGGAAACCGTACTTGATGGACCGCATGGCCTGCTGGTACACGTCGATAGGCTCGATGAGCTTGACCTGAAACCCCTGCCCTTGCTGGGCTGTGTCCGAAGAGCCTGACGACGCCAGCGCCGTGGTGCTCCACTGCGCGCTGAAACCCGTTTTCTCCACTGACCGGGTGCGTGGCAGGAAGTCCCCACCAAAGCTGGGGTGCGCCCAGTTGCCGGACAGTGCGGCCGTGCTGACCTCGCCCATGGGTACAAACGCAAACGCACTGGTGCCGGCCAATTGCAGGTTCACTGTGAAGGGCAACACCTTGGCATGCCCATCCGTGACCGCTGACCCAGTGGCATGGAAGCCGGTTTTGAAGGCCTCTGCCTCGCTGCCGCGCGCCGTAGTCAGTTCCACACCGCCCAGCACCACGCGCGGTGCACCGGCCAGGCCCCGCGTATCGGCCACACCCAGCGACAGCACAGGCGCGCCCCACTTCAGCGTGGCGTTGGGCCCCAGCATGGGCAGTGCACTGGCCGTGGGGGCGACAAACTGGCCAGTCAACGTGGCATTGAGCTCAAACACCGGTGTGCTGTACAGGCCAAAGGCCCGTTTTTCCACCGTCATCGTGCCCTGCAGGTCCACGGCGGTGGGCTGCGTGATCAGCGTGTGCTGGCGGGTGGCGCGCTTCCAGACCTTCTTGCTCTCGCCATTGACCCAGCCCGAGGCCAGGTCGTCGTACTCTTCTTCCACCTTCACGGTCAGCACCGGCCCCCACAGTTTTTGCTCGCCAGCCGAGCTGGCCGCAATGGCCTGCACAGCCTCTTCTCGGTAACGGGTGCGTTCTTCGATGGTGTGCTCAATCATGGTCAGCGGCAGCCACAGCAATAGGGCCAGCAGGGTGACCAGCACCCCCTTCTGCAGCAGTGTATTTTTCAATGTCAGCTCCTTGGTTTGGGATGGAGCTGGCAGTGTCTCGATCCACCATGAAGGCAGTGTGCGGTTGGCATGAAAACCGCATGAAAACACGGTGCCGGTCTGGCGTAACATCCTCGACTGCAAGTCTCATCCCGAGACCCCACCAAGGAGAGGCCCATGGCCAAAGGCGAACAACGCAGCAACAAGATGGTTAAGAAGCCCAAGAAGGACAGCGCCCCCCCCAAGCCCGGTAGCGTGTCGGACCGCCCCATGCCCCCTATCACCGCGGTCATTCCACGCGGCAAAGAAAAAAAATAAGCCTTTGCGCAGTGCAGCCCAACCATTGGTTGCACAAATGCGCAAGGGCTTTACACGCTGGACACCTGGACGGGGGACTATGCAAGCTCCTTCACTTCCATAGGCTACTTTATGAAATCCACCGCCATTGTGTGCGCCATCGTCGTCGCCAGCATGGGGTTCAGCTCCCTGTCGCAGGCGGAGGGCCGTGGCCGACACGGGCCGGACGACGAACGCTGGAGCCAGCAGGACCGGGGGCGCCACGACAACGGGCGTGGCGATGACCGCGACGAGCGTCGGGATGACCGACGCGACGACCGCCGTGATGGCCGATGGGACAACCATTGGGATGGCCACCCCGGTTACTACGGCGCCCGTGGACCCGACTTCCGCCGCGGCGGCCACCTGCCCTATGAATACCGCCGCCCGGTGTATGTGGTGAACAATTACTACGGCCACCACCTGCCACCACCACCCCGTGGCCACCAGTGGGTGCAGGTAGGCGCCGATTACGTGCTGATTGCCATTGCCACCGGCATCATTGCGCAGATCATTTTGAACCAGTGATCTGGCGCAGCAGGGCGTAGGCCACGCCCGCAAGCGACAACACCCCAACCACCAGCACCGCCCACAACAGGGCGGTGCGCAGGGTGATGCCATTGGGCAACAAGGCAGCGGCCCATACATGGGGTGCGTCGGGTGCATCGGCCCGCACTTGCTGCACCGCGACAGCAGGCAACTCGGCCAGCTTGGCGGGTGACACCGATCCCAGCAATGCGACGTCGACCGCCGCAGCTGCCGTGTTGGCACGCCCCACGGCCAGCGTGAACGGCCCTGGGCCGGAGGCCAAAAAAGCCACCTGCAAGGGAGCGAACTCCACGCTGGCTTGCAAGCTGCTGGCCGCCAAAGCTTGGCCATTACTGGCCTCCACCCGCAAGCCACGCACCGAAGCGCCCTGCAGTGCCACCGGCGGGTTGCTGCTGCCTTGCCCCACCGTATCCAGCCGGTACACCACGGTGGATGTCAGCGTGCGCCACAACTGCGTGGCATCCGCGCGACCCGAGATGCGCAATGGCAGCAAGGTGTTGTCTTGTGCGGCCTGCAGGTGCAAGGCTGCAATGGGCGTGGCAAATGGCAAGTCCCAGCTGAGGCCGTTGCCGTCAGGCGTGCCAGCCGGCAAGGCGGCGCGCACGCGCGGCAGCACTGCCGTTTGCGGCGCCACGCGGCCGGTGATGGCGGCAACCTTCACCCCGCTCTGCCCCGCCCAGCTCAGGCGCAGGTAGCGGCCTTGCGGGTTCAGTGGCTGCTGCAGCTCCAGTGTGCTGCTGATGGGCGCATCGGCACCCTCAAAGCGAAACAGCGGCCCCTTCACCGGCACAGGACGCCAGTCCTGCAAATCCTCGCTGCTCGCCAGCGCCATCTGCACCAGCGCATTGCGCGGCAGCTCAGCCTTGATGTCCAGTGCGGCCAGCGCATGCTTTTCGGCCCGGGTGTCAAACAGTGCGGCCTGCAGGGGCTGCGCGTCGTCCGGCAGTGGCGCGGCTTTAGCACCCCACTGCACCCAGGCACTGCCATCGGCAGACACGCGCACCTCCATGGCGCCGCGCACCGGTTTGGCACCGGCAGCGGTGGCAAACAACGGGTAGGCGGTGTACGCGCGGGTTTGCACCACCGGCGCACTGCGCTCCAGATCGGCCGGGCGCAGCAGCGCGTAGGGCACCACCATGCCATCGGCGTTGAACACGCGCAGGTCCTGCGCGGCACTGCTTTGCATGCGCAACAGCGCCTCTACAGGCACCTCGGCCCGCACCAGGCTGCTTCCGGCGGGCAGGGCCAGCGTGCCGCGCCAGGCAAACTCGGCGGGTGCCACAGCGTCGGCGGCCAAGGCCAGCACCGCCGTCATCGAGGCCAGCAGAGCGACCCATAGGGCGCGCGCCGTCATGCCACCACCTCCTCGTCTTCCACCGCAACGCGGGCTGGTGGAATAGGTGCAAAGTAGCCCACCACCAGCATCATCACGCCCACAGCGATAAAAGCCACGATGCGCTCCGACCCACCGCGGTTGCTAAGGTCCACCAGGAAAAGCTTGGCCACGGTGAGCCCGAGCAGGGCCGCGCCGCCCATCCACACCGGTCGCGCATGGCGGCGGTGGGCCACCAGCATCAGGCCCAGGGCCAACAGCGTCCACAGGATGGAGTAGCCAGCCTGCACCAGGAAGGATTCGAACAGGCGCTCCGCATCCCAGGGCACAGCGGCATAGTGGTGCGCCACGCGCAGCCACACTGTGTTCAGCGCCACAAAGCCCAGGCCGGCCAGCACCAGCGTCCAGCGTGCATGGCCTACCCAGGTGGGCACGGCCAAGTCACTCTGGCGTAGGCGGGTCAGCCACAGGGCGCAGGCCAACAAGGCGAGCGCCACGGTGACGTCGGTCGGATTCAGCAACGGCACATAGGGCAAGGGGCGCGCATTGCCGTTGGACGACACGGCCACCAACAAGGCCCCCAGCCCCACCGCCACGGCCAGCGGCACCGCGCCATGCCACAGATAGTCCAGCGCAAAGCGGTTCAGCGGCCAGGCTTGGCGCACGCGGCTGCCCGCGTCGTACAGGCTGCGCGCGCACAGCGCCAGCAGCACCAGCACACTGGCCACCAGGAAGATGACGGCCGCCCACGAGGTGCCCTGCAGCTGCGCCTGTTGCACAGCCCAGACCAACAGATTACCGACGAGCAGCGCCACCAGCCACACACCGCCGGTGTGCACCGCGCGCCACCAGCGTTGAGGCGCCAGGGCGTCCAGATTTCGGAGCGTGGCAAAGTGCAGCAGCAAGGCCACCGGCCAGACCAGCCAGCCCCAGACCTGGAACACGTGGTCCAGCGACACAATGCCGTCCAGCGCAAACAGCACCATCAGCGGCAGAGAGAACCACGCCGGCGTGGCCGCAATGGCCCAGGGCTTGGCCCGTGTGGGCAGGGAAAACCGGTGTGCCACCCAGGCGCTGACCAACCAACCCAGCATCTCCAGGTGCGACTGCATATTCGTGCTCAGCACCGGCGCCCAGTTGCCATCGCCCCCCGGTGCCGCGCGCTCGATGTCATGCACCAGCGCAAACTGCCACCAGGCAAAGCCCACCCAGAACAACAGGGGTGAAATCTTGTGTTCCACCTTGGCCAGCAGCAAGCTGGCGCCCGAGGCGCTCTGGGCGGACTCGGTGGCAAAACGCGTCCAGTGCGCCAGCGCCAGGGCCGATGCTGCCAGTAGCACGGCGCCGATGAAAGCGGGATTAGCAATGGGCCAGGTGCTTGCGTGCATCTGGTCCAGCCCGTTCAGGTAGCTGCCTGCGGCCAGCACCTGCAGCACCAGCCCGGCCAGGCGCGCCAGCCAGCGGCCCTGGCGCTGCCCCATCCAGTAGACGGCAGCCCCTTCGGCGGCCCAGACGGCGCTGGTCCAGCGCGCATCCAACGCCAGCGGCACCGCCAGCGTGACAAAGCCCAGACCCAGCACCGCAAAGCATTCGGCCAGCCACTGGCCCACAGCCTGGTTGGCGCCCTGGCGCTTCACGGCCCACCAGCCCAAGCCCAGGTACAGGGCCCCCAGCGCCAGCGACGAGAAGGCGGTGGCGTATTCGATGTCTTTCACCAGCGCGGCCTGCAACCCAAAGGCCACCAGCGGCGTGCCGAAGACCAGCGTGGCGTCCACCGCCTGCTTGGGGGCTAGCGAATGGCGCGTGGCGTACAACACACTCGCCAGCAGGTAGATGCAGAAGAAGCCGACGAGGAAAGGCTCGGTGCTGGCAAAGTGCTCTGGCTGGTACTTGAGTGCCCCCCAGGCCGTGGCGACGCCAAAGGTGGCAAAGAAGCCCAGCAGGTTCAGCGGGCGCCAGGCACGCAGCCAGGCCACCGCCACGATGGCCAGGTTCAGGATCAGGTAGTAGCTGAACAGGCCCACATGGCTGCCCTGCCCCGTGGACACCAGAATGGGAGCCGCAAACGCACCCGCAAAGCCGATGAAGGCCATGGGCATGGCGTTTTGCAATAAGGCAATGGCGGTGGAGAACGCGCACACCAGCGCGAGCACGCCAAACGCCGCGCCCGCGGGCAGAAACTGGTAGAGCCGGAAGGCGGCAAACACCGTGAGGTAGAGCACAGCCACACCCGCGCCCTGCAGCGTCAGCGCGTAGGCCTGCTTGTCGGGCTGGCGGCCGCGCAGGCGAAAGCCAAACACCAACAAGGCGATGCCGAAGGCGCCAATGGCGGCCAGGCGCAGCTCCGGCGGCAGTAGCGCGTTGTCCACCGCAAACTTGGCCAGGAAGGCCAGGCCCACAAACAGCACCAGCACACCGGCGCGCACGATGGTGTTACCCCCCAGCAGCCAGCCCTTGGCCTGGTCCACCAGACGCATCAGCGCATCGGGCGGCTCTGCCACCCATTCGGCGGGCTCGGGCAATTCGGCGGTCTGGTTGCGGGCTACGGCTGAAGGAGTGATAGGGGCCGCTCGCACCATGGCTGGCGCAGGGGTCGGCACCGTGTCCACCGCATCTAAAAACTCGTCGGGTTCGTTGGGGTCCAGCAGCGCGCGTGGCGCAGCGGCCGGCACGAAAGGCGGTGTGTTCCGCACCGCGTCCGCCTCGGTACGCGCGGGCGCTGCTGCTTGCACAGCCACAGGGGCATCCGGCGCCTGGCGCTGGGCGGCGATCTCGTTGCGCACCGCACGGCGCAGGGTCCAGCCAGCAAGGGCGCCCAGGATGGCACCGGCAAACAGGCCAAGGCCTTCGTCGTATTGCACCGTGAGGTAGCCAATGACGGCCCCCCAAATCACACCCCATAGCACCATGCTGCTGCTCCCTTGTAGTCGTTGTCTGTCTCTGTGGCGGGTCAGTCTAGCCCAAGAACCTCAAATTATTTCAATCCCCACCCGGCGGATTTCACGCCACGCCCGCCCCCTGCGCCGCTACCATTTGGGCCATATTCAGGAGACCCCATGCCCGTAATCACCAACATTGAAGACCTGCGCGTTTTGGCCGAAAAACGCGTGCCGCGCATGTTTTACGACTACGCCGACTCCGGCTCCTGGACCGAAGGCACGTACCGTGCCAATGAAGACGACTTCCAGAAGATCAAGCTGCGCCAGCGCGTAGCCGTGAACATGGAAAACCGAACCACCGCTACCAAGATGGTCGGCATCGACGCCAAAATGCCCGTGGCCATTGCCCCGGTAGGCCTAACCGGCATGCAGCACGCCGATGGCGAGATCCACGCTGCGCGCGCCGCCGAGAAGTTCGGCATTCCGTTCACGCTGTCCACCATGAGCATCTGCTCGATTGAAGACATCGCGGAGAACACCAGCGCGCCGTTCTGGTTCCAGCTCTACATGATGCGCGACCGCAACGCGATGGTGAAGATGATCGAGCGCGCCCGCGCGGCCCGCTGCAGCGCGCTGGTGCTGACGCTGGACCTGCAGGTGATCGGTCAGCGCCATAAAGACCTGAAGAATGGCCTGACTGCGCCGCCCAAGCCCACACTGGCCAACATCATCAACCTGGCGACCAAACCACGCTGGTGCCTGGGCATGCTGGGTACCCGCCGCCACACCTTCCGCAATCTGGTGGGCCATGTGGAGGCGGTGAGCAATATGTCGTCTCTGGCGGCCTGGACCAACGAGCAGTTCGATCCCCGCTTGTCGTGGGACGACGTGAAGTGGGTCAAGGAAAAATGGGGCGGCAAGCTGATCCTCAAAGGCATTCAGGACGTGGAGGACGCGCAGCTGGCCGTGGCCAGCGGGGCCGACGCCATCGTGGTGAGCAACCACGGAGGTCGCCAGCTAGACGGCGCGCCCAGCAGCATCAGTGCCCTGCCCGCCATCGTGGCGGCTGTGGGCAGCCAGATCGAGGTGTGGATGGACGGTGGCATTCGCAGCGGGCAGGATGTGCTCAAGGCCTGGGCCCTGGGCGCCAAGGGCACGATGATAGGCCGCGCCATGGTCTACGGCCTGGGCGCCATGGGCGAGGCTGGCGTCACCAAGGCGCTGCAAGTCATCCACAAGGAACTGGACGTGACCATGGCCTTCTGCGGCCACACCAACATCCAGAACGTGGACCGCAACATCCTCATTCCGGGCAGCTACTAGCGCACGACGCCTTAGCGGTAACCACCGGCAATCAGGATTTCGGTTACGCGACCCAAGATGGCGCCAAGCGCCTGGCCCGGCGGCGTGGCCCCGGTCATGCCCTGGAACACGGCCGCCCCCAGCGGGCCGGTGTTGATGTCGTCCCACACGGGGATGATGGGGCGCCAGTCCCGGTCGGCATAGCGCAGCTGCTCGCGCAGCGTGTGGTATTCCGGGTACTGCCGTAGCAACTCGGCATCGTGCAGGCTCGACAAGCGGTTGGGGCCACCGCCCAGCAGGCACACAGCTTTGTCCTGCGCCTTGGAGGTCAGCCACTGCATGAGCAGAAAGGCGGCGTCGGCACGCTCCGAGTTGCGCGCCACCGCCAGCCCCAAACCGCCGGACTGGGACGATGCACGCTGCCCCCGGGGATGCAGCGCGTAGGCCACCTTGCCAGCCACGCTGGAATGGGCAGAGGCACGCACGGCACCGAACACGGCGGTGGAGTCCAGGTACATGGCGCTATCCCCTTGCAGAAAGGCGTTGAGCGTCTCGTTGTACCCAAAGCCCGGAATACCCTGCGGCCCGGTGTCCACAATCTCCTTGAGCAACTCCAGCGCCTGCACACCGGGGGCCTGATGAAAGGTAGGAATCCAGCGCGCATCGAACACGTGGCCTCCCAGAGGGTTCAGGTGCAGCAACCAGGCGTGCACGCAGTTGTGACCCATCTGCCCACGGGAGCTCAGGGCGCCAAGGCCGGTTTTTTCGCGCAGGGGCTGCAGCAGCGCGCGCAGGGCGGTATAGGTTTTGGGTGGCTGGAAACCATGGCGCGCAAACAGGTCGCGGCGGTAGGCCAGCACGGAAGTTTCTGCACCATAGGGCAAGCCATAGAGGCACGCCCCCGGCCCGGGCAGGTAACCCTTTGGGCCACCAACCAGGCCAATGTTCTGCAGGTAGCTGGGCACGATGTCGGCTAGGTCGAATGCTGGGTCGGCCAGCTCCGGCCTGCGCAAGAAAATATCCAGCGGATGGATGAGCTGTTTCTGCACGTATTCGCTCTTCCAGGTGACCACGTAGCTCACCAGGTCCAGCGAACTGACGGGACGCGCCAGCTCGGCCATCTGTCGGGGTTTGGTACGCAGCAAGCTGTCCCGGCTCAAGGCCACCTGGATGCCGGTTTCCTGCGTGAAGCGGGGCAGCAACTGGACCATGGCGTCGTAGTGGGGGTGGTCCGGGATGCTGAAGGCCACGGTCTGGCCGCGGTATTTGGCATATCGGTTGGCCGCCCGGCTGCTGGCCAGCGGCAGCGCCGCGCCGAACACGGCCACCGTTGCCTTCAAGGCATCACGCCGACGCGGCAGGCTGGCACCATAGTGGAACAACGACGTCATTTGAATAACCCAAGAGGGCAGGGTCCAAGCGACTCTATTGTGACACCGGCAGGGGCCTGCGAGGGCCTTGCTATGCTTGGCGGCCATGAGCACCCCGCCCTTTCCGGTGCGCCCCATTCGGCGCATCGCCCACTTGGACATGGACGCGTTTTACGCGTCGGTGGAGTTGCTGCGCTACCCGCAGCTCAAGGGGCTGCCGGTGGTGATTGGCGGGGGACGGCGTGCACTGGATGACGCGCTGCGGAGCCAGTACGCCGACCTGCCGTTGCATGAAATTCCGGTGGCCGCCTTTCCACTGCTGCGCGACTACACCGGGCGCGGCGTCATCACCACTGCCACCTATGCGGCGCGCCAGTTTGGTGTGGGCTCGGCCATGGGCATGATGAAGGCGGCCAAGCTGTGCCCGCAGGCGATTCTGCTGCCAGTGGACTTTACCCAGTACCGGCACTACTCACAGCGCTTCAAGACCATCATCACCGAGATCGCACCGCTGATGGAGAACCGCGGCGTGGACGAGGTCTACATCGACTTCACGGAGGTTCCCGGCGGCCAGCGCGAGGGCGGGCGCGTGCTGGCACGGCTGATCCAAAAAGCGATTTTTGATGACACCGGACTGACCTGCTCGGTGGGTGTGGCGCCTAACAAGCTGCTGGCCAAGATGGCCAGCGAGTTCAACAAGCCCAACGGCATTGCCATCGTCCACGAGAGTGACCTGGAGACCATGATTTGGCCCTTGGCCTGCCGCAAGATCAACGGCATTGGCCCCAAGGCGGATGCCAAGCTCAAGAGCCATGGCATCGAGACCATCGGCCAGCTGGCGGCCAGAGACCTGCAATGGCTCATGGACACCTTTGGCCAGCGCACCGGCGCATGGATGCATGAGGCCTCGCACGGCCGCGATGACCGGCCCATCAGCCTGGAGAGCGAGCCTGTGAGCATCAGTCGCGAAACCTCGTTCGAGCGCGACCTGCATGCCGTGCGCGACAAGGCTGAGCTGGGCGCCATCTTCACGCGCCTGTGCGAACAGCTGGCAGACGACCTGCAGCGCAAGGGTTATGTAGGCAAGACGATTGGCATCAAAATCAAGTACGAGGACTTCACAGCCGTGACGCGCGACATCACCATCGACCGCCACATCGCCAATGCCAAGGAGATACGCCGCGTGGCTGGCCTGTGCCTCAAGCGCGCGCCGCTGCACAAGCGGCTACGCCTGCTGGGCGTGCGCATGGGCGCACTGCTGGGTGCCGAGGAAGCCCTGAGTTACACGTCAAACAAGCCTCTGGCCCCCGTCGATATTAGGCTATCAGCTACAAATTCAGGAGCAGAGGACACGCTGACCGGGCAGCTGTTTTAGGCTACGGCAATCTCGTCCTGGTGGTTGGCAATGTGCAAGGCATGCGCCAGTGCAAAGTCCGACCGGCTCAGGGCGCCGTAGGCAAAGTGCGGCTGCAGCGGACCGCTGTAGGCCTGAAACCGCTGCACCGCGCTGCGCAGATGCACCAGGCCCGGCTTCCAGTCGTCGGCTTGTGGCAAGACCGGCGCACCGGGAATGGGCTCGGTCAAACCGTGCGTCATCTTGCCCCGCAGGCGAAACACCGCAAAAGCTGCCGAACCCAGCGTGGCCTGAAACAACGCGCTCTTGGGCTGCGGAAACCCGTCCATGCTCATGTCCACGCTTTGCGCCATGTGCTCCAGCACGGCTGACATCTTCCAGGCCGTGGTGCTGTGCACCTGGGTGGCGCGCTCCAGCTTGTCCAGCCAGTGCAACACGTCGTCCAGTGATTGGACCTTGGGGATATCGGCCATGGCGGCTCCTGTGGTGAATGCGAGAGGGGTGACGAGAAAGTAGCGACGCTGCATGCAGAAATCATACGGGCATGGCGGCAACGCTCCCTGAAGGCGTCATCTTCGGTTTCTTGACCTATGTCAATTAATACCCGAACACCCCTGGTTTCCACGTTGACGACCATCCCCAGCCTGATGCTAAATCTGTAACAGACAGGCTGCATAGTGTCTGTTGCAACTTAGGGAGAGAGTTCACATGCGAATGAACCTGCCAGTCACCCAGCGTGAGTTTGATTACCCCGCTGATCACATGCTGGTGTCCATGACGGACACCAAGGGCATCATCACCCACTGCAACCACGCGTTCGTGGAAACCAGCGGTTTCACCTACGAGGAGCTGATCGGCCAGCCGCACAACCTGGTGCGCCACCCGGACATGCCTCCCGAGGCCTACAAGGACATGTGGCAGACCATAGGCCGCGGCCACCCCTGGACCGCCCTGGTCAAGAACCGCCGCAAAAACGGCGACCACTACTGGGTGCAAGCCAACGTCACGCCCATTTTGGAAAACGGCAAGCCCAAAGGCTATATGTCCGTGCGCGTCAAGCCCAAGCGCCAGGATATCCAGGCGGCCGAAGCCCTTTACGCACAGATGCGGGCCGACGCCGAGCGCGGTGGTGGCTCCGTCTACCTGCGCGGCGGCGAGGTGCGCTACAAGGGGCTGCGGGGGCTGGGCGGCACGCTGTCGCGCCTGACACTGACTGCGCGCCTGGGACTGGCCCTGGTGGGCATGACCGCGTTGGCCATGGTGCCGCAGTTTCTGGGCATGCAGGGCTGGGAGGCCGTGGCCCTGCAACTGGCGTCGCTGCTGCTGGGCGCTGGCTGCGTGCTGGCGTGGTTCCAACTGCGTTTTTCCGCCGCCATTGGCGCCGCCGAGGCCTTTGCGGATGACCTGGCCGGCTGCAACCTGACCACCGCGGTACATGGCGAATACCCGCCGCCGCTGGGCAACATGATCCGCGCGCTGCGCCAGATCCAGATCAACCTGCGTGCCGTGGTGGGCGACGTGCGGGGAGAGATTGAAACCTTTACCCGCTCGGCGGCCGAGATCGCTGCCGGGGGGATGGACCTGTCTTCGCGCACCGAATCCCAGGCCAGCAGCCTGGAAGAAACTGCCGCATCCATGGAGGAGTTGGCCAGCACAGTGAAACAGACGGCCGAGACGGCCACCCGCGTCGCCAGCCAGAGCGCCAACAGCACCGATATCGCGGCACGCGGTGGCCAGGCGGTGCACCAGGTCAGCCAGTCCATGCAGGCCATCGACGCGTCTTCGGGGAAGATGCGCGACATCATTGGCGTCATCGAGGGCATCGCCTTCCAGACCAACATCCTGGCGCTGAATGCGGCGGTAGAAGCCGCCCGTGCCGGGGAGCAGGGTCGCGGCTTTGCCGTGGTGGCCAGCGAGGTGCGGGCCCTGGCGCAGCGCAGTGCAACGGCGGCCAAGGAAATTCGGGAACTGATTGCCCAGTCTGCCGAACAAATCTCGGCCGGCCACCACCAGATGACCGGGGCAGGCCGCACCATCGACGAGGTGGTGCAGTCGGTCAAGGAGGTTGGCGAACTGATCCAGCTCATCACCAGCGCCACCAAGGAACAATCCATTGGCATTGCCCAGGTCAACGAAGCTGTGACCCAGCTGGACACCGTGACCCAACAGAACGCGGCCCTGGTGGAGGAGTCCGCCGCGTCCGCCGCCGGGCTGAACACCAGTGCGGTCACGCTGGCGCGGTCGGTTCAGGTATTCCAGCTACCTTAGAAGACCGCCGGACGCAGCCCTGCCGCACACCATGCCCACCAGCCGACTCGACACCCTGCCCCTGTCGGATCTGCAACGCTTGCTCGACGCGGTGCCCGTGCCGCTCTTTATCAAAAATGCGGCGGGCGAGGTGCTCTACCTGAATGCCGAGTGGACGCAGGCGCTGGGCTTGGGCCAAGGCCCTCTGGCAACCGCCAACAAGCCCCGCTTTTTCTCGCCCGAGCAGATGGCGGCCTTTGCAGCCCAAGACCAGGTGGCCTTTGCGCTGCGGCACTCGGTCACCAACGAGGACGAGGTCTGGCGCGAAGACCTGCAACACCACCGGCGCATGCTGACCACGCTGGCCCCGGTGTTTGACGACGCGGGGCAGCCCCAGTTTCTGGTCGGTACCACGCTGGATGTCTCCGAACAACGCCTGCTGGAGCGGCAGGCCCACTCCGAACGCCAGCTTCTGGAGATGCTGGCCAGCAGCGCCAAGCTGGTGGACATCATGACCACCTTCATCCTCGACTTCGAAAGCATTTTCCGCGGGGTGACCTGCTCGGTACTGCTGCTGGACGACGACGGCGTGCACCTGCGCCATGGCGCTGCGCCCAACCTGCCGGAGGCCTACTGCCAGGCGATCGACGGTGTCGCCATTGGCCCCCACACAGGTTCGTGCGGCACGGCCGCCTACACTGGGCAGGACACGCTGGTGGCCGACATTACCGCCGATGTCCGCTGGGACGACTACCGGGAACTGGCGCTGGCGCATGGCTACCGCGCCTGCTGGTCGATCCCCATTCGCTCCACCAAAGGGGTAGTGCTGGGCAGCTTTGGCAACTACTACCGCCACGTGTGCGCGCCTTCCGAAGCCGAGCTGCAAGCCATCACGCGCAGCGCCTACCTGCTGGGCCTGGCCATTGAACGTGACCGCAACGAACGCCAGATGCTGGCCGACCGCCACGCCTTGGAAGAAGCCGGCCGCTACCGCCAGGCCATTCTGGACAGCATGGTGGACGGCCTGCTGACGCTGGACCGGCGCGGCGCCATCCATTCCTATAACAATGCGGCCTGCCACATGCTGGGCTATGGCAGCGGCATGGGCTTTCACCGCACGCTGAATGACCTGCTGGCCGTTCCGCTGGATGCCGAAGCCGACGGCACCCTGCACCTGCTCTCTGACGCCAACACCCTGGCTGGCGCGGGCAAGACCGTGGAGGTGCAGGGGCGTCACCAGAGCAGTGCCGTCTTTCCCATCAGCCTGTCCGTCTCACGCATCCCGCAGTACGCCCAGGAAACCTATGTGGCCGTGTTACGCGATGTCACGCAACAGCGCCAGGACGAGGAGGAAATCCGCCGCCTGGCGTTCTATGACCCGCTCACGGGCCTGCCCAACCGGCGCCTGCTGATGGACCGGGTGCGCCAGGCCATGGTGAACTCGTCGCGAGTGGGGCAGCACGGGGCGCTGATGTTCCTGGACCTGGACCACTTCAAGCTGCTCAACGACACGCTGGGGCACGACGTGGGCGATGAACTGCTGCAGCAGGTGGCCCAGCGGCTGCGGCTGTGCGTGCGCGAGGGCGACAGCGTCGCACGCCTGGGCGGTGATGAATTTGTGCTGCTGCTGGAGGCACTAAGCCCGCACATGCACGAGGCCGCCACCCAGGCCGAAGTGGTGGCCCACAAGGTGCTGGACGCGCTGGCGGTGCCCTACAACTTGCGCCAGCACACCTACAGCAGCACCCCCAGCATCGGCATCGTGATGTTCATGCAGGACCACGAAAGCATGGACGATCTGCTCAAGAAAGCCGATGTCGCCATGTACCAAGCCAAGGCAGCGGGGCGCAACACCGTGCGCTTCTTTGACCCGGTGATGCAGGCCGCAGTGGCGACCCATGCGGAGCTGGCCAAGGAGATTCGCCTGGGCTTGCAGCGGCATGAGTTTGTGCTGCACTACCAGGTGCAAATGGACACACAGGGCCATTGCATAGGGGCCGAAGCCTTGGTGCGGTGGAACCACAGCGTGCGTGGCCTGGTTGCGCCAGCACACTTCATCCCGCTGGCCGAAGAAACCGGCATGATCCTGCCGCTGGGGCAGTGGGTGCTGGAGGCCGCATGTCGCCAGCTGCTGGAATGGGGCCGCCACCGTGCCACCGCACAGTGGACGCTAGCCATCAATGTGAGCGCCTCCCAGCTCGCACAACCCGATTTTGTGGACAGTGTGACCACCGCCCTGCGCACGACCGGTGCGCCCCCCGAGCTGCTGAAGATGGAGCTGACCGAGAGCATGCTGGTGAACGACGTGGAAGACCTCATCGTCAAGATGGGGGCCGTGCAGGCCCTGGGCGTGAAGTTCTCGCTGGACGACTTCGGCACCGGCTACTCCTCGCTGTCCTACCTCAAGCGGCTACCGCTGTCACAGCTCAAGATCGACCAGTCCTTTGTGCGTGACGTGCTCACCGACCCCAGCGACGCGGTCATCGCGCGCACCATCGTGGCGCTGGGCCACAGCCTGGGCCTCTCGGTGTTGGCCGAAGGCGTGGAAACGGCCGAGCAGCGCGACTTTCTGGCGGGCATCGGCTGCGATGCATTCCAAGGCTACTATTTTGGCCGACCCATTCCGGCTCTGGCCTTGGCCGCCACCATCGCCCTGGCGCCACACTAGGCAGTTTCCATAGGGTTCGGGCCCGCCACTTGGCGTTACAGTGGCGGCCATATACGTTGGATCCGGAAAACAAGCGCGCGAAAGGCGACGATGGGTGGTACGCATCACACAATGGCACGACAGTTGGCAGCCACCCGCCGGGTGCTGGGCCTATCGGCGTGCCTGTGCGCAAGCCTGGTCAGCACCGTGTATGCCCAGGCCATACCCAGCACGGCGCCGGGGCAAAAGCTCCACATCGTGGGGGGCTTGGCGGGGGTCAACCAGTACACCCGCAACGAAGAGCCCTTCTGGACCAAGGATCTGCCGCGCCTGACCGGCGGTAAATACTCTGCCGAGATTGCGCCGTTCGACCGCGCCGGCGTGCCTGGCGCCGAGATGCTGCGGCTGATGCAGCTGGGCGTGGTGCCATTTGGCACGGCACTGCTAAGCAATGTCTCCGCCCAATACCCGGAGTACGCCGCGCCCGACCTGGCCGGACTGAACCCTGACATGGCCACGCTCAAAAAGACGGTGGCAGCGTTTCGCCCTTACCTGCAAAAAGCATTGCGCGAACGCCAAGGGGTGGAAATGCTGGGCCTGTACACCTACCCCGCGCAGGTGGTGTTCTGCAAACGTCCTATGGGCAGCCTGGCTGACTTGTCAGGCCGCCGCATCCGCGTGGCGTCGCCCACGCAGGCCGACTTTGTGAGCGCACTGGGCGGCATTCCGGTGCTGGTGGGGTTTGCACAGCTGCTTCCCAACATGGCGTCGGGCAACACCGAATGCGCCATCACCGGCACCATGAGCGGCAATGCGCTGGGACTGTTTGAGGTCACCACCCATGTACACGCGCTGCCGGTGAGCTGGGGCCTGGCCATCTTCGGGGCCAACCAGAGCGCCTGGGACTCGTTGCCCGGGGATTTGCGCGCCGTGCTGACGAATGAGCTCCCCAAGCTGGAGGCCGCCATCTGGCAGGAGAGCGAGCGGGAAACCGCCGAGGGCATGGCCTGCAACCGCGGCCTGCCCGCCTGCACCAGCGGGCGCAAGGGCCATATGCAGGAAGTGCCCATCTCGGCCCAGGACGAACGCACGCGCAAGGACATCTTCACCAGCACCGTACTGCCGCGCTGGCTGCAACGCTGCAACAACCGCTGCAAAGAGATGTGGGACCAGACCATAGGCGCCGCTCTGGGCCTGGCCGCCCCCCCTGCCAAGTGATGCGCACGACACAAACCAAAGCCGCCGCCGTGGTGGCAGGCATCGCCAGCTTCTTCGTATTGGCCGTGGCCGCGCTGGCCATCGTGCTGGTGCGCGACGGCCGCGAGTCTGCGCTGGCCGACGGCAAGGCCCAGGCCGAGCGCTTTGTGACCGGCGCGCAAGCAGCCGTGAACCGCAGCTTCCTGGGGGTGGACGTGTTGCTGGCCAGCATCGACAGCCTGCTGGGCCTGCAGACCATGCAGCTGGACTGGCTAGAGGGCCCGCTGGCCAACAAGCTGATCGAAGGCGCCACGCGGCAGAACCTGCTGGTGCGCAATGTGGCTCTGGTGGATGCACAGGGCGTGGTGGTGGCATCGTCCGACGCATCGGACACCGGCCAGGCCATGTCCCTGCCCCCAGGATTTGTGACAGAGGCCATAAACCAGCAGGTGTCCACCCTGTTGGTCAGTGATCCCGTGGTGAGTTTCAACAGCACGGAGCCGGTGCTGTACTTTGCGCGCCATGTGCGCCTGGCCGATGGCCACAAGCTACTGGCCGTGGCCGAGGTGCAGGTCAACCTCATCACCGCCATTCTGGTGCAGGGCGCCGATATCAGCCAGCTGGAAGCCACCATCGAGCGGAGCGACGGAACCCTGCTGGCCAGTGTGCCCGCGCAGGAGTCGATGAGCGGGGCCCAGTTGCAACCAGCCCTGGGCATGGCCAGTGCCACGCCCGAGGCGCAAGAGCTACCCTCGCGCCTGAGCAAGCGCCCGGCCGTGGTGGCCACCCGCAGCATGCTCTACGGCAATCTGTTGATCACGGCCAGCATTCCCCTGGATTCGGTGCTGGGCGAATGGCGCAATGAACGCAAGATGGTGGTGGCAGTCGCCGCGGTGTTCATCTTGATCATCGTTGTGGCGGGCATCGTGGGCCTGCGCTACCTGCGCCACATGGGGCAGGCACAGCGCTCCATCAGCCAGGCCAAAACCACCATGGACCAGGCGTTGGAGTCTATGGAAAGCGGATTCTTGCTGCTGGACGCACAGCGCCGCGTGGTGAGCTGGAACCGCCGCTATCTGGAAATCTACCCCTGGCAGACCACGCTGATTGCCCCCGGCATGGCCTTCGAGACCATGCTGGCCAACACCGCCCACCAACTGCTGGGCGATGTGAGCGACGAAGTGCGCCATGCCTGGATTGCCAGCCGCATGGACATGCTGTCCCAGCACCTGCACAGCCACGAGCGCGTCATGCCCGATGGCGGCGTGATCGAAATCACCGAACGCGCCACCGCCGACGGCGGCGTGGTCATCGTCTACCAGGACGTCACCCGCCTGCGCCGGGCTACGGCCGAGATTGAGCAGCTCGCGTTCTTTGACCCGCTCACCGGTCTGCCCAACCGGCGCCTGCTGACCGACCGGCTGCAGCAGGCCATCGCCGCCTGCGCGCGCAGCGGTCGGCGCGGCGCCTTGCTGTTCATGGACTTGGACCATTTCAAGACGCTGAACGACACCCTGGGCCACGACGTGGGCGACCTGCTGCTGCAACAGGTGGCGCAGCGCGTGAAGACCTGCGTGCGCGAGGCCGACACCGTGGCCCGCCTGGGTGGTGATGAATTTGTGGTCATGCTGCTGGACCTGAGCCCTGACCCACTGGAGGCCGCCCAGCAGGCCCAGCGCGTGGGCGACACCATCCTGCACACGCTGAACCAGCCCTACCTGCTCAACGGAACGCAATACCGCAGCTCCTGCAGCGTAGGGGCCGCGCTGTTTGGCGACATGCACCAGGCCTCGGCCGAGCTGCTCAAGCAGGCCGATATCGCCATGTACCAGGTGAAGAATGCCGGGCGCAACGCGCTGTGCTTCTTTGACCCGCAGATGCTGGCGGCCATCCAGAGCCGGGCCGATCTGGAGAGTGACCTGCGCCATGCCCTCACCGACCACCAATTTGAACTGCATTACCAGCTGCAGACCACCGACCAGGGCGTGCCCGTGGGCGCCGAGGCACTGGCGCGCTGGCGCCATCCGCAGCGTGGCCTGGTGTCGCCGCTGCAGTTCATCGGCTTGGCCGAAGAGACGGGGCTGATCCTGCCATTGGGCCATTGGGTGCTGCAGACCGCCTGCGCCCAACTCAGGGCCTGGCAAGCCACGCCAGACAAGGCCGCGCTGCAGCTGTCGGTGAATGTCAGCGCTCGCCAGTTTCGCCAAACCGAGTTTGTGGAGCAGGTGCGCAGCGTGCTCGAAGAATCCGGCGCCAACCCCAACCTGCTAAAGCTGGAGCTGACCGAGAGCCTGGTGCTGGACAACGTGCAGGACACGATTGCCAAGATGAAACAGCTCAAGGCCATGGGCGTGCGCTTCTCCATGGACGACTTTGGCACCGGCCACTCCTCGCTCACCTACCTCACGCAGCTGCCGCTGGATCAGCTCAAGATCGACCAGTCCTTCATCCACAACATTGGCGTGCATGCCTCGGACGCGGTGATCGTGCAAACCATCATCGGCATGGCCAACACGCTGGGGCTGGAAGTGATTGCCGAGGGTGTGGAAACGGAGGCGCAGCGCGACTTTTTGGCCGCGCATGGCTGCTACCTGTGCCAGGGTTACCTGTTTGCCAAGCCTCTGCCGATTGCAGAGTTTGAAGCCATGCTGTTGCCGAACGAAATCACCGTCTAGCCCCGTCGAATAAGGGCCAGCAGCTCCTGATTCAATAGCATCCTCTCAGCGGTGCGTTATTGGCGTGCGGTACGCGTATTGGCTGGCAGAGCCTGCGGGTGGCTCGTACGGAAGGGGTTGATGTCCAGCCCGCCGCGGCGCGTGTAGCGTGCATACACGGTCAGCTTGGTGGGCTTGCAGCGTGTCCAGATATCCATGAAGATGCGCTCGACGCACTGCTCGTGGAACTCGTTGTGGTTGCGAAAGCTCACCAGGTACTGCAGCAGCCCTTCCTGCTGGATCGGCAGGCCCGAGTAACGGATCTGCACACTGCCCCAGTCCGGCTGGCCGGTCACCAGGCAGTTGCTTTTCAGCAGGTTGCTCACCAGCACCTCGTCCACCGCGCCCTCGTCAGGCACCGTGGTTAGCAGCTCGGGCGCGGGCTGGTAGTGGGTGCATTCCACGTCCAGCCGGTCCAGGTTCAAGCCATCCAGCTCGTGCACAGGCTCGCGGTCAAACAGCGTGGCGTCGATCAGCTTCACACCGATCGAGCTTTGCACCACGCCGCCGCGCCACACCGCTTCGGAAATATCGGAGCGCAACCGCTTCAGCACCTCACTCGCATCGGCAAAGCGGGTGTTGTTGTAGCTGTTGAGGTAGAGCTTGAACGATTTGCTCTCCACGATATTGGGCGACTCGCAGGGAATGGTGAAGTGCACCAGCGCCACCTGCGGTTTGCCGCGCGTGTTCAGCCAGCTCAGCTCAAACGCGGTCCACATGTCGGCACCAAAGAATGGCGCCGCACCGGTGATACCGATTTCGGCACGCTTGCCCGCACGCGGGATGGGGAACAGCAAGGACGCGTCGTACTGGTCCACATAGGCCGAGGCCTTGCCCAGCTGGGATTGTTCGGGGGTGTTCATCACGGACCTTTCAGGCGGCGGTGTGCAGGTGCGGGATCAGCGCGGCCAGGATCTGGCGCACGGGTTCGGGCGGCAGGTCGTGGCCCATGCCATCGATGGTGAGCAGCTTGGCGCCGGGAATGCGGCGTGCTGTGTCTTCGCCGCAGGCCAGCGGCACCAGCGGGTCTTCCTTGCCGTGGATCACCAGCGTGGGCGCGGTGATGCGGGTGAGCAGTGCGGCGCGCGTGATGTCGGCCACCACCGCCAGCATCTGCCGCGCCGTGCCCACGGGGTGGAAGGCGCGCAGCACCCCCTCGGTCACCCGGGCGCGCATGTCAGCTTCAGGCAAGGGGTAGGCGGGGCTGCCAATGGCCTTGAAGAGACGCATGGTGTGGTCCACCACGGCGGCGGTGCTGGTGCCAGAGGGACGGCTCAGCAGCACACGCACCACCTCGGGCGCGGCCTGCGGCAGGCCGCGTGCACCGCTGGTGCTCATGATGCTGGTCAGGCTCAGCGTGCGCTGGGGCGCGGCAATGGCCACGCGCTGCGCAATCATGCCCCCCATGCTCACGCCCACCACATGGGCCTGGTCAATCTTCAGCGCGTCCAGCACGCCCAGGGCGTCGGCCGCCATATCCGCCAGGCTGTAGGGCGCAGCGGGCACCAGCCCCAGCTTGTACTTGAGGCTGGCCCACAGCAGGTTGGGCTTGCCCAGCGTGTCAAAGTGGCTGGACAGGCCCACATCGCGGTTGTCAAAACGCACCACGCGGTAGCCCGCCTCTTCCAGCGCGCGCACCATCTCGGGCGGCCAGGCAATCAGCTGCATGCCCAGGCCCATGATGAGCAACACCGCGGGCTTGCTGGCGAAGGACGCGTCCGTTTGGGCGCTGTCTTCCACTTCGATGTTGATTCCGTTTGCTCTTATTTTCATAGCTGCTCGCGCAAGTAATTCAGGGGCTCAGACCTGTTTTCTTCTGAAAACCAGGCGCTCGGGGGTGGATTCAGCCGCGGCCCAGGTGTAGCCGTCCACGTCGAAGCCGCGCAGTTGGTCCGGCGTCATCAGGCGGTGTTCAATCGCGTAGCGCGCCATCAGGCCACGGGCCTTTTTGGCGAAGAAACTGATGACCTTGTACTGGCCGTCCTTGTACTCCTGGAACACGCACTCCACCACGCGGCCTTTGAGAGCCTTGGTGTCCACCGACTTGAAATATTCGTTGGAGGCCAGGTTGACGACCACGGGCGAGGCGTCCTTGCGCAGGCGGGTGTTCAGGTAGTCGGCAATCTGGCGCCCCCAGAAGTGGTACAGGTTGCTGCCATGCGGGCCCTTGAGCGCCGTGCCCATCTCCAGCCGGTAAGGCTGCATCAGGTCCAGCGGGCGCAGGACGCCATACAGGCCGCTGAGGATGCACAGGTGGTCCTGCGCCCAGGCCAGATCGTCCGCACCCAGGGTCTTGGCCTGCAGGCCGTCGTACACATCGCCATCAAAGGCCAGTGCGGCCTGGCGTGCGTTTTTCTGGGTGGCACGGGACGACCACGCCGCGTAACGCGCCACGTTCAGCGTGGAGAGCTTGTCGCTGAGATCCATCAGACCCGAGATCTGGGCGGGCGTGTATTCGCGCAGCAAGCCAATCAGCTCCTTGGACTGCTTGACGAACAGCGGCGCCGTATGCGGCTGGCCATTCAGCGGGGTGTCGTAGTCCAGAGATTTAGCAGGAGAAAGCAGGAACAGCATGGTGATGGGTGAGAAGCAGACAGGGTGCGCCACACGGGGGTGCGGGGCAGTTTAGCGTGAAAGGCTGGGCCAGCGGCGTAGCGGGTCTTGCGTCACGGGGGTTTCACACAGCCGCCGTAGGCTAGGCCGCTTGATCCACTTGCGCCCCTCCCCCATGCCCCGTTTCACCCTCTCCCACCTGGCTCTGGCCTGCGCGCTGGCCCTGCCCGCCACCGTATCCCTGGCACAGACCGAAGTGACTGCCATCCTGGCCGGCCATGCAGCCCTGCCCGCCAGCAGCACCGTGGCCGCGCCCAAGGCCGCTGGCAAGTTCTTCGAGACCACCGGCAAATTCACCGCCGCCAACCGCCAGCGTACCGAGGTGCTGCACAGCATCGAGGGCATCAGCTTCGTGGGCGACCCCAAATACCAGCGCAAGTCGGGGGGCACACTGCCGATCCGTGGGCAATCGGTGCAGGGCTTCTCCGGCATCGTGGCGCTGGGCAAAGACCATTTTCTGACCCTGACTGACAACGGCTTCGGCAGCAAGATCAACTCGCAGGATGCACTGCTCATGGTCCACCATGTGCAGGCCGACTGGGCCAAGGGCAACGTCAAACGCCTGCACACCACCTTTTTGCACGACCCCGACCGCAAGGTGCCATTCGCCATCCAGAACGAGGCCACGCGCGAGCGCTTTTTGACCGGCGTGGACTTCGACCCCGAATCCATCCAGGTGGTGGGCAAGGAGTGGTGGATTGGGGATGAATTCGGCCCCTATGTGCTGCGCGTGGACGGCAAAGGCAAGGTGCTGGGCGTGATCGACACCGTGGTGGGCAACAAGGCGTACCGCGGCCCCGACCACTACCTGAACGGTCGCCTGCCCAACTACCCCGGCGACGCCGGTTTTGAAGTGCGCCGCAGCGGCGGCTTTGAGCCCATGGCCAAGTCCATCGACGGCAAGACGCTGTACCCCATGTTTGAGTGGCCCTTGTGGGATGCCGCTGCCAAGACGCAGGAGATGCGCAACGGCAAGCCCTACACCCGCATCCTGGAGCTGGACGTGGCCAGCCAGAAGTACAGCGAACGCCAGTGGAAATACGCATTTGAAGAGGCCGGCAATGTGGCCTCGGACTTCCAGATGCTGGACGCGACCACCGGTCTCGTCATCGAACGCGATGACGCCTCGGAAGGCTCGGGCAACGTCTGCAAGGACGAGCCGCGCACCGACTGCTTCACCCGCCCCGCGCGCTTCAAGCGCATCTACAAGATCGACATGGCACAGCTGGACGCCGACGGCTTTGTGAAGAAGGTGGCCTTCATTGACCTGACCAAGATCGCCAACCCCAAGCACCTGGCCAAGCGCGGCCCCAACGACGACAGCTTTGTGCTGCCCCACCTGGGGCCTGAGGGCCTGACTGTGGTGGACGCGACGCACATCGTGGTGGTGAACGACAACAACTTCCCCTTCTCCAGCGGCCGCACGCTGGGCCAGCCCGATGACAACGAGATGACTCTGCTCGATATTCAGGCCTTGGTGGAAGCCAAGTAGCCCCCGAGCGAGAGCAGCATGGCGCCGCATAATGGCGGCGCCATGTCTACCCCCCTGCACACCCTGAATTTCTCTGCCCCGCCGCGCAACGGCGGCGCCCTGTTCGCCAGCCTGTTTGCGGGCCGTCCCACGCAGGTGGCAGCAGACCAGCAAGCCATCCGCTTTGACGCCCGTTGGCAAGGCGCCCGCGCCGATGCGGCCCGGCTGGCCCGTTACCGCCAGGTCTGTGACCTGCCCGACACCGGGACCCTGCCGCTGCTGTACCTGCATGCCATGGCCATGCCGCTGCACATGGCCATCCTCAGCCATGCGCGTTTTCCGCTACGCCTGCTGGGCCTGGTGCACTGGAGCAACCAGTTGGAGAGCCTGCGCCCCATCGCCAACGGCGAGGCCGTGGACATGCACTGCACGCTGGAAGGCATCCAGACCACCGAGCGCGGCCAGTCCTTTGCCATCCACACCACGCTCAGCACCAGTGGCAGCGTGGCCTGGCGCGAAACCAGCACCTTCCTGTCGCCGCTGGCCCGCAGCAAGAGCGGAAAAAAACCAGCAGCAGATGGCAGCGAACCCGACTGGGGCGCGCCCATCGCCCAGTGGGCCGTGGCCGCCAACGCCGGGCGCCGCTTTGCCGGACCCTCGGGCGACTGGAACCCCATCCATGTGAGTGCACTGACGGCCCGCCTGTTTGGCTACCCGCGTGCCATTGCGCATGGCATGTTCAGCGCCGCTCGCTGCCTGGCGCTGCTGCAGCAGGGCCTGCCGGCCGACGCCCCGCTAGTGCTGGATCTGCGCTTCAAGCGTCCGCTGTTGATTCCGGGACAGGTGGCCCTACATACGGCGCAGGGTGCGGACCAAGACCCGGGTGCGACCCGATTTGTTTTGAAAGTGCAGCCCAGCGGCGAGCCACATATCGACGGCACGCTGCGTCTGCTGTGAGCCATTGACTTGACGCATTGCCTACAGGATTGACCATGACCGATACCAACCCCTCTGCCCTCACCCACTTCGACACGAAGGGCGATGCCCACATGGTGGACATAGGCACCAAGCCCCTGACCGCACGCAAGGCCGTGGCCGGCGGCCGCATCCAGATGAAGCAAAGCACGCTGGACCTGATCCAGAGCGCCCAGGCTGCCAAGGGCGATGTACTGGGCGTGGCACGCGTGGCCGGCATCATGGCCGCCAAGCGCACCAGCGACCTGATCCCGCTGTGCCACCCCATCATGCTGTCGCGCGTGGCCATCGAATTTGAAGTGGTGCCCGCCACTGCCACCAGCGGCCCCGCCGTGCAGTGCCTGGCGATTGCCGAGACCACAGGCGGCACCGGCGTGGAAATGGAAGCCCTGACCGCCGTGCAGATCACCCTGCTGACCATCTACGACATGTGCAAGGCCGTGGATAAAGGCATGGTGATGACCGATGTGAAGCTGCTGGAAAAGCACGGTGGCAAGTCTGGCACCTACCTGGCGGCACCTTGAACGTTTGCTCGTGAAACATTGTTTGTGCGTCCCGCAAGCATGTAGCCCCTGATCCCCAAGCACTCCAAGGCGACCCAAATCAAGGGTGTCGAACCCGCATGTCTTCGTGGCACGGAGGCCAATTTAACATTTGTTCCCAAATATGGAACAAGTGTTATACTGTGGGCCATGCCAATGAAAATTGTCGGAACTTCTCGCCTTGACGAGTTTTGCCTTAAACACCCCTTAACCAGATCTTGGGTTAAGTCATGGCTGGCCGAGTGCAAGGCGGCAAATTGGCACGTACCTACCGACATTAAGCAAAGATATCCGTCAGCAAGTTTTTTACAGGACAACGTAGTCATCTTCAATGTCAAGGGGAACGACTACCGCTTGGTGACTCAGATCGCCTACAAGACCAGTGTCATTGTCGTGAAGTGGATTGGCAGTCATCAGGCCTACAGCAGCATCAATTGGGAACAAAGCAGCAATGAAACCCGCAGTAATTAAGAGCAAAGAACAGTACTCAAAGTACTTAGCTCGAATCGAGGAACTGGTCGTTAGTGATCCAGAGCCCAGTACTGCCGTGGGCCAAGAGCTCGAGCTTTTGTCACTACTGGTTGAAGACTATGAATCTAAGACTTATCTGTTTGAGAAACCTGATCCTGTTGACGCAGTGAAATTTCGGATGCTTGAACAAGATCTGAAACAGATTGATCTAGTTCCCTATTTCGGGTCTAGAAGTAGAGTCTCTGAGTTCCTCTCGCGACAAAGACCTTTGACTGTTGGCATGATTCGCGACATCTCTGCCGGCTTAGGAATACCCGCCGACGTACTTTTGCAAGAATCTGTGCGAGAGGAGTCTGCCGCTGATGTTGCCAGCGATTGGGATTGGCTTAAGTTTCCAGTGAAAGAAATGCTTTCAAGAGGCTGGATTTCTGTAGCGAAGAAGGCTGCCAAACCAGATGATGTCGCTCATATTGTTCAAGCATTTATAGAGAGGTCTCTTGGTGGTGCTCAGGCTGGCGTATTGACGCGCAGAACATTCAAGGGGGATGCATTTTCTTGGCCAGCTGTTTACTCTCTAACGGCATGGCAAGCACGAGTGCTTCAAAAAGCGGCCTCTGACAACTCATGGAGTGAGACTCCCTTTAGATACGAAGACCTAACTGAAGAGTTTCTACGTGATTTAGTTAAATTGAGCAGACATTCAGATGGTCCAAAGCAAGCGATCAGCGCATTGCGCGATATTGGTGTAGCGGTTGTAATTGAAGAACACTTGGCGCGCACCAAACTAGACGGAGCTGCAATGCTGGCGGCAAATGGTAAGCCTGTGATTGGGTTAACGCTGCGCTTTGATCGACTAGATAATTTTTGGTTCACTCTGATGCATGAAGTGGTGCACGTTTGGAAACATCTGAGCAATCCAGGGGAAGTCTTTCTTGATCGACTAATGGACAAGGAAAGTACAGAAGTTATAGAAAAAGAAGCAAACAGACTCGCTAGAGATTTGCTTATATCCCGTTCAGAGTGGAGAACTGCTGCCGTTCGGCAGATGCCAACAAAGGGTGGGATTTTGTCTTTAGCTGCCGAACTAGAAATACATCCTGCCATTGTTGCCGGACGCATTCAAAAAGAACAAGAAAACTATGCGATCTTCACCGATCTGGTAGGACGCGGAGTAGTCAGAGAAATGTTGAATTAGCTCTTAATTTCAAAAAACTGCGAGGTAATCCATGGATATGAACTTCACATACGCCCCTGTAATTAAGGGCAAGCTGAACGACATCAAAGCGGCCTCTTATCTCGCACACGACATTGCTGACCAAACGAAGCCTATTTTTGAACTGCCGCCGTTTGTCGAAACAGACAAACCAGAGGCTGTGCTCTCACGCTTTGCGGTCCGGTTGTCAAAGCTATTCCCTAGTCGTCCATGTTTTATCGACTTTCCTCTATTGAAAGCGGGCAGCAGAACATCTGATGGGCACAACACGCTATCAGTTGCTTACGCCCAACTTAATCTCCTGGGAATTAACTTCGATCCTGTGTACGGATTTGATCGTGATGAGTCTCAATGGGGAGTTGTAATTGAACAGGCAAATCTGTCAGGCGGAATGCTCTTACGTCTCGAGCCTGACGACTTGGAGTTTGCAGACGACACATTGGACCGAATCCAAGAACTACAACTTCGCGGATTGTCAACCCGACAAATGGATGTGCTTATCGATTGCCGTTATTTGCAAGGATCATCTTCGGCGATTGCACTTTCAGAAACGATCGCTGATTTTGTAGAAAAACTATCTGACACTTTCCACGTTCGAAAATTAATTGTTGCGGCCTCTAGTGCGCCCAAAACAGTTGGCGGCATTGAGAAAAATTCATGTGGCGGAGTACTAAGAAACGAACTTTCGTTGTGGACCAATCTTCGGTTTCGGAGTTTGTCTCTTGAAGCTATCTACGGAGACTATGGAGTCATTCATCCCGACTTTACTGACCTAACCCCAAGTCCAAACATCAATGGAAAAATACGTTACACGCAAGGAAAACACATACATATTTTCCGTGGCTACAGCCTCCGCCAAGGAGAAAAGTATGAGCAATATAGAACGCTCTCACATCGCGTTTTAAACAGCGGATTTTTCCAGAATCATTCTTTTAGTCATGGCGATCGGTACATATACGACTGTGCTACTGGTCATGCAACAACGGGCAACCCAGGCACATGGGTTATGAATGATCAGAATCATCATTTCACTTATTGCGTACGACAAATCAATCGACTTGAGACTCTGATGTATAGAGGCTACTCAGAAGACGCCGTTTTGGAAATGGCGTAACTTGGTTTGGAACGTTTGCTTTGCAAAAGCCCATGCTCATAGTAGTTTGGGCGCTTACGGCACCAAAGTTCAAGGAAATAGCCAAAACAAATCAGTACGGCGTACCGTCCTTGTGCAAAAAGCGCCATTGGCCAGTGGCCACCAGCACCGCTTGCAGGTCATCGTCGGGGTAGCTCCCCGCATCACCCGGTGTGCGGTCGCCCACCTCCAGGTACAGCACCTCGGCATCGGTCTCGTTCTTGAGGCAGTGACCATTGCCCGTACCGGCCTTGAAGCCTGCACACATGCCGGGCGCCAGTGCAGTCAGGCCTTCATCGGTGTGCAGCGTGGGGTGCCCCTGCAGCACATAAATGAATTCGTCCTGCTTGGTGTGCGCATGGCGCAGTGCCGACACCGACTGCGGCGCCAGCCGCACCAGATTCACCCCAAAGTTGGCCAGGCCAAACACGTCGCCCAACTGGCGCTTTTCCCGCCCTGCCATGCGCGAGGCAAAGGGCTCTGGGTAGTTGGAAGGTTTGGTGCGGGGCGTCACCTCGGTGGCCATCACGGCAACGGGGACAACAGGGCTTGGGCGGGTGTCGGGCATGGGTCCTCCTGGGCTGGCTCCGTAGCTTAGCGCCTGCCCGGTAAAATCACGGGTCCTCCCAAGAGAACCCCATGTCTGACCAAGCTACCCCCACGCCCTCCGCCCCCGAACAACCGGGTCTGCAGTCCCTGTCCAAATCGTTTGAGCCCGTCGCGCTGGAAGCGCACTGGGGCCCCGAATGGGAAAAGCGCGGCTATGGCGTAGCGGGTTACCGCGGCACCCAGGCACCCCGAGCCGGCCAGCCCGCCTTTGCCATCCAGCTGCCGCCGCCCAATGTGACGGGCACGCTGCACATGGGCCATGCGTTCAACCAGACCATCATGGACAGCCTGACGCGCTACCACCGCATGGCCGGTTTCAACACCGCCTGGATTCCGGGCACCGACCACGCCGGCATTGCCACGCAGATCGTGGTGGAGCGCCAGCTGCAAGAGCAAAAGATCAGCCGCCACGACCTGGGCCGCGAGGCCTTCACCGCCAAGGTGTGGGAGTGGAAGGAAAAGTCCGGCAACACCATCACCGGCCAGATGCGCCGCATGGGCGACAGCGTGGACTGGAGCCGCGAGTACTTCACCATGGACCCTAAACTGTCCAAGACGGTGACCGAAACCTTTGTGCAGCTCTACGAGCAAGGCCTGATCTACCGAGGCAAGCGCCTGGTGAACTGGGACCCCATCCTCATGAGCGCGGTGAGCGATCTGGAGGTGGAGAGCGAAGAGGAAGACGGCTCGCTGTGGCACATCCGCTACCCGCTGGCCGATGGCTCCGGTGACATCACCGTGGCCACCACACGGCCTGAGACCATGCTGGGCGACGTGGCCGTGATGGTGCACCCCGAAGACGAGCGCTATACCGCCCTCATCGGCAAAATGGTAAAGCTGCCTTTGTGCGACCGTGAGATCCCGGTGATTGCCGACGACTACGTGGACAAGGCCTTTGGCACCGGCGTGGTGAAGGTCACGCCCGCCCACGACCAGAACGACTATGCCGTGGGCCAGCGCCACAAGCTGCCCATGATCTGCGTGCTGACGCTGGACGCGAAGATCAACGAGAACGCCCCCGCGCCCTACCAGGGTCTGGACCGTTTTGTAGCGCGCAAGAAGGTGGTGGCCGATCTGGAGGCCGGCGGTTTCCTGGTCGAAGTGAAGAAACACAAGCTGCAAGTGCCGCGCTGCGCACGCACCGGCCAGGTGATCGAGCCCATGCTGACCGACCAGTGGTTCATGGCCATGAACACTGTGGGCAAGGGCGACGCCACCGGCAAGTCCGTTGCGCAGAAATCCATCGACGTGGTGCAGAGCGGCGAAGTGAAGTTTGTGCCCGAAATGTGGGTCAACACCTACAACCAGTGGATGAACAACATCCAGGACTGGTGCATCAGCCGCCAGCTCTGGTGGGGCCACCAGATCCCGGCCTGGTACGACGAAGACGGCAAGGTCTATGTGGCCCGCAACGAGGCAGAAGCCCAAGCGCAAGCCCCCGGCAAGACACTCAAGCGCGACCCCGATGTGCTTGACACCTGGTACTCCAGCGCCATGGTCCCCTTCAGCACCATGGGCTGGGGCAACAAAGGCGTAGGCACCGGCGCCACCGACGACTACAACCTGTACCTGCCCAGCAGCGTGCTGGTCACGGGCTACGACATCATCTTCTTCTGGGTCGCCCGGATGATCATGATGACCACGCACTTCACCGGGCGTGTGCCGTTCAAGCATGTCTACATTCACGGCCTGGTGAAAGACGCGCAGGGCAAGAAGATGAGCAAGTCCGAGGGCAATGTGCTGGACCCCGTCGATCTGATCGACGGCATCTCGCTGGCGCCCCTGCTGGACAAGCGCACCACCGGCCTGCGCAAGCCCGAGACCGCACCCCAGGTGCGCAAGAACACCGAGAAGGAATTCCCCGAAGGCATTCCCGCCTACGGTGCGGACGCGCTGCGCTTCACCTTTGCGGCACTCGCATCCCTGGGTCGCAGCATCAACTTTGACAGCAAGCGCTGCGAGGGCTACCGCAACTTCTGCAACAAGCTGTGGAACGCCACCCGCTTTGTACTGATGAATTGCGAAGGCAATGACTGCGGACTGAACGAGCACACCAAAGAGCAGTGCGCACCCGGTGGCGAAGCCCATGGCTACCTGGAATTCAGCCAGGCTGACCGCTGGATCGTCTCGCTGCTGCAAAAGACCGAGGCCGAAGTGGCCAAGGGCTTTGCCGAATACCGCCTGGACAACGTGGCCAACACGATTTACGACTTTGTCTGGAACGAGTTCTGCGACTGGTACCTGGAAATTGCCAAGGTGCAGATCAACACCGGCACCGACGCGCAGAAGCGCGCCACCCGCCGCACACTGATCCGCACGCTGGAAGTCATCCTGCGTCTGATCCACCCCATCACTCCCTTCATTTCTGAGGAGCTGTGGCAGAAGGTGGCGCCGGTGGCGGGTCGTCAGGGTCCTTCAGTGTCCATTGCGGCCTACCCCGTGAGCCAGCCCGAGCGCATCGACGAAGCATCCATTGCCCACGTCGCCAAGCTCAAGGCTCTGGTGGATGCCTGCCGCAACCTGCGCGGCGAGATGAATGTGTCGCCCGCCGTCCGCTTGCCGCTGTTCGTGGTGGCCCATAGCGCGGCCGAAGGCGAGTTCCTGCAAGCCTCCGCCGCCGTACTGCAAGCCCTAGCCAAGCTGAGCGAAGTCAAGGTCTTTGCCGACGAAGCCAGCTGGCAGGCCGCCGCCCAGTCCGCCCCCGTGGCCGTGGTGGGCGAGGCGCGTGTCTGCCTGTTCGTGGAAGTGGACGTGGCGGCCGAAAAGATCCGCCTGGGCAAGGAAGTGGCCCGCCTGGAAGAGCAGATTGCCAAGGCGAACGGCAAGCTCAGCAACGAAGCCTTTGTGGCCAAGGCCCCGGCCGCCGTGCTGGAGCAGGAACGCAAGCGTGTGGCCGACTTTGCCGCCACGCTGGAGAAGGTGAAAGAGCAGCTGGCCCGCCTGGGCTAAGGAACTGGCCCGCTGGGGCCTGCGCCAAAAACAAAACGCCGCACGGGAAACCCTGCGGCGTTTTTGTTGGAGTGCAGAAATGCTTAGCGTCGGCGCAGCACGTGGATGTATTCGGCACCCACGGTTTCCTGTTCCAGCAGCTCATTGCCGGTTTGCTTGGCAAAGGCCTGAAAGTCGCGGATGGAGCCGGGATCGGTGGCCACCACTTTGAGCGTCTGGCCGCTCAGCAGCTCCGCCAGGGCCTTCTTGGCCTTGAGGATGGGCAGCGGGCAGTTCAGGCCGCGGGTGTCAACTTCTTTGTCGGTGTGCATGCGATGGGCTTTCTGGCGTTGACGCTGATTTTAAGTCGCCAGCTTCTCGGCGTCCTGGCGCCACACCGGGTCGATGAAGGTGGGCTCGTGGCCGCGCGAGCGCAAAAACTCGGCCAGCGCATAGCCGGTGCCGGCGGGCCAGCACCTCACATCCTCGAAGTTGTAGAGGCGGTAGTCCACCAGCTCGGGGCTGAGCTTCACGTCGCCATGGCAGACGGCATGGTAGGCAATGATGACCTGGTTCATGCGCTGGAAGTCGTAGGCGCCCAGCAGCTTGAGTGCACTGGTGGTCAGGTTCGTCTCTTCCGAAATCTCGCGTGCAATGCCTTCCTCCGGCGTCTCACCGGCCTCCATGAAGCCGGTGATCAGCGCGTACATCTTGCCGGGCCAGGCTGCGTTGCGCGCCAGCAGGATTTGCCCGTTGTACTGAATGACAGCCGCCAGCACGGGCGTTGGGTTGTTCCAGTGCGTGAAGTCACAGGCCGGGCAGCGCAGGCGGGTCTTGTCGCCACCGTCTTCAGCCAGTGTGATGTGCTCCAGCGCCGTAGCACACTGCGGACAAAACTTGAATGCGGCAGACATAGGGGTTCCTTTACGCTATTGATTCCATAGCTACCCGCGCAATCAGCACGGGGGCTAGAGGCCAATTTGATTCAGATTCAGGCGGGAAACACGCCCGTGGAGAGGTAGCGGTCGCCGCGGTCGCAGACCACGAACACGATCACAGCATCGCGCTCGCGCTTGGCAATCTCCTGCGCCACCCAGCAGGCGCCAGCGGCCGAGATGCCACCAAAGATGCCCTCTTCGCGCGCCAACCGGCGGCACATGTCTTCGGCATCGGCCTGGCTCACGTGGACCAGTTCGTCCACGTTCTTGGGGTCGTAAATCTTGGGCAGATAGGCCTCTGGCCACTTGCGGATGCCGGGAATGCGCGAGCCTTCCGAGGGCTGGGCGCCAATGATGCGGATGGCCGGGTTCTTTTCCTTCAAGAAGCGCGACACGCCGGTGATGGTGCCCGTGGTGCCCATGGCGCTCACAAAGTGGGTGATGCGGCCGTTGGTCTGCGCCCAGAGTTCGGGGCCCGTGGTTTCGTAGTGGATGCGCGGGTTGTCGTCATTGCCAAACTGGTCCAGCACGCGGCCCTTGCCTTCGCGCTGCATTTGTTCGGCCAGGTCGCGTGCGTACTCCATGCCACCGCTCTTGGGGGTCAGGATGAGTTCGGCACCAAAGGCCTTCATGGTCTGGGCGCGCTCAATGGACAGGTCTTCCGGCATGATCAAGACCATGCGGTAGCCTTTGACGGCCGCGGCCATGGCCAGCGCAATGCCGGTGTTGCCCGAAGTGGCTTCGATCAGCGTGTCGCCAGGCTTGATATCGCCACGCTCCTGCGCACGGCGGATCATGGACAGGGCCGGGCGGTCTTTAACGGATCCGGCCGGGTTGTTGCCTTCGAGCTTGCCCAGCACCACGGTGTTGCGGGACTGGTTGTCGGTGGCCTGGATACGCTGCAGTGCGACCAGCGGGGTGTTCCCGATGGCGTCTTCGATGGTGGGAAATGTCATGCCCATAAATGTGCCATAATTCGCGCTTCACAGAATGACCTGCCCAGGTGGTGAAATTGGTAGACTCAGGGGACTCAAAATCCCCCGCCGCAAGGCGTGCCGGTTCGAGTCCGGCCCTGGGCACCAGATCAAAAAGCCTGCTGTTTGCAAAAACAGCAGGCTTTTTTCTTGCGGGTAACCCTGTGCGACACCCGCACACTGCGGTCAACCCTATGATGGTGCACGCTAGACCGCACACGCAAAGGAGACACCCATGGAGTTGAACATCAATGGCAAGGCGGTGACCGCCGACGCCCCGCCCGACATGCCCCTGCTGTGGGTGCTGCGCGATGTGCTGAACATGACGGGAACCAAGTTTGGATGCGGTGTGGCCGCCTGCGGTGCCTGTACCGTACATGTGGACGGCCAACCCGTCCGCTCCTGCGTGATGCCAGCCTCTGCCGTTGCTGGGCAAAAGATCACCACCATTGAAGCCCTGGGTACCCCCGACAAGCTGCACGCCCTGCAAGCCGCCTGGATTGCCGAGCAGGTGCCCCAATGCGGCTACTGCCAAAGCGGCATGCTGATGGCCGCCGCCGCCCTCTTGGCCCGCAAGCCCAAGCCCTCAGACGCGGACATCGACGAGGCCATGACCAACATCTGCCGCTGCGGTACCTACCAGCGCGTGCGCGCCGCCATCCACCGCGCGGCTGGCCAGCCCCAGGGAGCGGCAGCATGAAGCGCCGCACCTGGATACTGAGCGCCCTGGGCGCTACCGGTGCGCTGGTGGTGGGCTGGGGCCTGATGCCCCAGCGCTCGCGCCTGGGCGATGGTGCGCTGATGCTGCCGACCGAAGGCGAAGTGGGCCTGAACGGCTGGATCAAGATCGCCAGGGACGGCACCGTAGTGCTGGCCATGCCGCGCAGCGAAATGGGCCAGGGCGTGCATACCGCGCTGTCCATGCTGGTGGCCGAAGAACTGGATGTTCCCTTGGCCAAGGTGCGCTTGCAGCAGGCCGGGCCCGACACCCTGTATGGCAACGTGGTGATGCTCACGGCCACCCTGCCCTTCCACCCGCTGGAAACCGAGGGTGACAACCCGCCCGCCAAGGTGAAGCTGGGCCAATGGTTCGTCGGCAAGATTGCACGGGAACTGGGTATCAACGCCACCGGTGGCTCATCTAGCGTGGCCGATGCCTGGGAACCGCTACGCACTGCCGCAGCCCTGGCTCGCGCCAGTCTGCTGGAGGCCGCCGCCGCGCAGTGGAAGCTGCCGCGCACCGAACTGAAAATCCAGGACGGCGTGGTGCAGCATGCCTCCGGCAAGTCTGCCCACTTTGGTGAATTGGCCGCAGGCGCTGCCGGATTGAAGCCTACCGATGTAACACCCAAGGACCGCAAGGACTGGAAGCTGCTGGGCACTCCAGCGCCACGCCTGGACATTCCCGCCAAGACCAACGGCACGGCCCGCTTCGGGCTGGATGTGCGCCTGCCCGACATGCTGTTTGCCTCCATTCGCCTTGCCCCCCAGTTGGGTGGCACCGTGGGCTCGCTGGACAGCAAGGCCGCGCTGGCCATGCCAGGCATTGAGACCCTGGTACCGCTGGACGCCCTGGGTGGCTCCACCGCCGGGTTTGCGGTGGTCGGCAAGACTACCTGGCACGCACGCCAGGCGGTGCAAGCCGTCGAGGTGCAGTGGCAAGCCCCGGCCAACGGTGCGCTGGACACCCAGAAAATTAAGGAGCGCCTCAAAGCGGCACTGCAAACAGAAGACGGCTTTGCGTTCTACGACAAGGGCGATGCCAAGGCCGCTGAAGCTGCAGCGGCCAGCACTGTAGAGGCTGCTTACCAAGCACCCTACCTGGCCCACGCCACCATGGAGCCCATGAATTGCACGGCGCAGGTGAAAGACGGCGCTGTAGAGGTCTGGGCCCCTACCCAGGTGCCGGAAATGGCTCGCGCCATCGCCGCCAAGGTCGCAGGCGTGAAAGAAGACAAGGTGACGCTGCATGTGACGCTGCTGGGCGGTGGCTTTGGCCGCCGTCTGGAGGTGGACTACGTGGCCCAGGCCGTGCGCGTGGCGATAGCCTGCAAGGGCCACCCGGTACAACTGGCCTGGTCACGCGAGGAAGACACCACGCACGACTTCTACCGCCCCATGCACGTAGCCCAGCTGCGCGCATCCATCGACGGCCAAGGTCAGGTCAGCAGCCTGCGCATCAAGTCCGCAGGCGATGCCATCAGCCCGCGCTGGATGGCACGTGGGCTGCCAGCGCTGTCTGGCCCCATCGACATGCCCGACAAGACCACGGCCGAGGGCCTGTTTGACCTGCCCTACGGCTTTGCCAACCAGCACATGGCCCACGTGGCTACGCACATGGAGGTGCCGGTGGGCTTTTGGCGCTCGGTTGGGCATTCGCACAACGCGTTTTTCTCTGAGAGCTTTATTGACGAGCTGGCCGCACAAACCAAGCAAGACCCCGTGGCATTCCGTCTGGCCCTGCTGAAGGACGCGCCCCGCTACGCCGCAGTGTTGCAGCTGGCCGCCAACAAGGCGCGCTGGGGCAGCCCCTTGCCCGCCGGACAGGCGCGCGGAGTGGCGCTGCACGAGTCATTCGGCTCCATCGTTGCCGAGGTGGCCGAGGTGTCGCTGAAGAACGGCATTCCACGCGTGCACAAGGTGGTGTGTGCCATCGACTGCGGTACCGTGGTCAACCCCAACATCGTGGCACAACAGATGGAAAGTGCCGTGGTGTTTGGCCTGACGGCCGCGCTGTACAGCAAGATCGACATCAAGGACGGCGCGGTGCAGCAGACCAGCTTCCCCAGCTACCCCATAGTGCAGCTGGCCGCAGCCCCGGTGGTCGAGACCTGGCTGGTGCCCAGCACACGCCATCCCGGTGGCGTGGGCGAGCCTGGTGTGCCGCCTGTGGCACCTGCGGTGGCCAATGCACTATTTGCACTCACGGGCAAGCGCCAACGCACCCTGCCGCTGGTCACTGCGGCCTGAGCGTTTAAGGTGCCGCTGCGCCCGCAACCAAGCGGGCCAGCAAGCGGCCCGTTGCGTCTTCGAGTAGCAGCTGCCCATCTTGCAATCGCACCGTGCGGGTCGACTCCAGAGCCTTGAAGAAGCGGTCTTCCTGGCCTTGGGGCGCGGTCAGACACATCTTGCCAGTGGCAGCCAGGGGGCCCAGTGTCAAAGCCCCCTGCTCCACCACGGCGCGCCCCATGAAAGAATTGCATCCTCCGCTGCCAGCCAAGCGATCAGGGGCGGTCCACCGCAGTCGGGGCGCGGGGGCAGCCACACCGGCAATACCGTCGATATAGCTGGCCACCCATTCAGTCCCCTGCAACTGGGCACCGGACACCGGGCCCGCCTGCGGTTGCACCGGGGCAATGTCGCAGCCGGTCAACGCCAGCACCAGTACGGCCATGGCAACAGGTTTGAACGAGGTAAACAGCATGGTTGGGGTCCGGAGAATCGGGTGACAAAAGCCAATGGTAACCAGCACCGCGCCAACATCCCGCACAATCACGGTCTCCCGCGCTTCGAAATTATCCGTCTTCATGCCCACCCCCACTCCCGCTGCCACCGTAGCCACACCCCGCCTGTTCTGGGCCCTGCTGGCTCTGGCGCTGCTCGCTGCCCTGGTTCCCACTGTGTTTCCTGCGCTGGACTTGGCAGCCGCAGGCCTGTTCACTGGCGCACAGTCCGCCATCGCGTCGGGAGACTGGTGGTGGGTGCAAGGAATCAACCTGTACATCCCCGCCATTTTTCGCGGCGTCCTGGCGCTGTGTTTTGTGGGCTGGCTGGTGTCCACTTTCTCGGGACGCTGGAAGCAGCTCCGCCTGCCCCTGGCGTTTGTGGTGCTGGCAGGTATCGTCGGGCCCGGTGTGGTGGTGAATGCCGGGTTCAAAGACCACTGGGCGCGCGCACGGCCTTACCAAGTGGAGAACTTTGGTGGCACGCAGCAGTTCACGCGCGCCGCCGTCATGACCGACCAGTGCGACAACAACTGCTCCTTCGTGAGCGGCCACGTAGCCTGCGGTTTCTTTCTTACCACCCTGCTATTGGTGCATCGCCGCCGGCAAATCGCCTGGGCCGTGGTGGGCACGGCCAGCGGATTGGTGATTGGCTTCGCCCGCATGTCGGATGTGGCGCACTGGCTCAGCGATGTACTCTGGGCCTACCCCATTACTCTGGCAAGCAGCTGGTTGGTGTGGCGAGCCCTGCAATGGGCTTACCGGCGCTACGCGCCCTGAGTGCTGCGCAACCCCTGCTCAACATCCGGGTAACGCAGGGCCAGGCGCAGCTCCTGCTTCATACGCTGGTTCACCAAGCGACGTGATTCGCTCATGAAACTCAACAAGACCACGGGCAACTGCTCGCGTGCGCAGTCGCGAGCCACCCGGGGCGGACGAGGCAGGCCGTACAGATCGGCCGCCATATCGAAGTAGTCGCCCATCTTCAATTCAGAGTCATCACAGATGTTGTAGGTGCGCTGCGGAGCACCGCGCCACAGCGCCAGCCAGCAAGCGCGCGCCAAGTCGTCGGCATGGATGTGGTTGGTGTAAACGTCATCCTCCGCGCGCAGCACGGGCGTTCCCTTCAGTAATCGGGCATAGGGGGTTCCTCCCTCGCGGTTCGGCGCGTAAATGCCGGGAATGCGCAGGACGCTCAGCGGTACCCCGCTGGCCCGACCCCAGGTGCGCAGGGTTTGCTCCGCATGCACGCGGCGCTGGGCACGTGGCGTCTGCGCACCTGGCGTGCGCGTTTCGGCAACCCATTCGCCTTGGCAGTCGCCATACACACCGCTGGTCGATCCATAGACCGCATGCTGTGGGGCGCTGCGCCGACGCAGCGCCTGCCCCAATTGGCCCGCGCGGGGATCCGACCACCCCTCTGACGGCGGGGGTGCCAGGTAGACCACACGGTGGGCCACACCGGCCAGACGATTCAGCGTCGCGGCACGGTCCAGGTTGCCCAACAGCGGAACAGCACCCAGCGCACGCAGCTCCGGCACGCGCGCGGCACTGGAGGTCAGCGCTAGCCAGCGCACCGAGCGCTGGGCAGCCACCATGCGACCGCCCACGTCTCCACAGCCCACCACCAGGACACGTTGGCGTTTGAAGCGGGATGGCAGGGCACCAAGGGGGGATTGGATTGAGGGCAAAATCGGGGGCTAAAGACAGATTAGCCCTTGAGGATACCCAAAAGATGACCGCCCCTGCGGACGCCGCCACCACTTTCTCCGTCACCGTGCAGCCCAGCGGACGTACATTCAGCACCCAGGTCGATGAAACCATTTTGGCCGCCGGCATCCGCCAGGGGATTGGCCTGCCCTATGGGTGCAAGGACGGCGCTTGCGGTTCCTGCAAGTGCAAGCTGCTCTCAGGTTCGGTGCGGCATAGCCTGCACCAGGCCAAGGCGCTGAGCGAACAGGAAGAGGCCGCGGGCCTGGTGCTGACCTGCTGTGCCACGGCGCAAAGCGATGTGGTGCTGGAGTCGCGCCAAGTGACAGAGGCAGGGGCAATGCCCATCAAGAAAATGCCCACGCGCGTGACCACCATGCAGCGTGTGTCCAGCGACGTCATGGTGCTGCAACTGCAGCTACCGGCCAATGACAGCTTTGCCTACCGCGCGGGCCAGTACGTGGAATTCATCCTGCGCGACGGTGCACGGCGCAGCTACTCCATGGCCAACGCACCGGGCCAGGGCGCCGGCATGGAACTGCATATTCGCCACATGCCCGGTGGCAAGTTCACCGACCACGTGTTTGGCGCGATGAAGGAGAAAGAGATCTTGCGGCTGGAAGGGCCTTATGGCTCCTTCTTCCTGCGGGAAGACTCGGACAAGCCCATGATATTGCTCGCTTCCGGCACGGGTTTTGCCCCCGTGAAGGCCCTGCTGGAACACATGTTGGCCCAGGGCATTGCGCGGCCTGTGGCGCTGTACTGGGGCGGACGCCGACCTGCGGACCTGTACATGGACACCTGGGTGCGGGAAATGCAGCAGCGCATGCCGCATCTGGTCTACGTGCCCGTGGTGTCCAACGCGCTCCCCGAGGATGCATGGCAAGGGCGCACCGGCTTTGTACATCGCGCCGTGCTGGATGACCTGCCCGACCTCCGCGGGCATCAGGTGTATGCCTGCGGCGCACCGATTGTGGTGGACTCAGCCCGCACCGATTTTTGTGCACTTGCGGGCCTGCCAGACGAAGAGTTTTTTGCGGATGCGTTCACGTCGGAGGCCGACAAGGCACACGCCTGAAACAGCAGCGGGGCTAGAAGGCCCCGCTCGTCTTGTAGGTCGCTGGCTTACAGCTTGCCGTTCTTGCGATCACGCTTGCCGTCGTGGTTCAGGTCCACTTGGCGGTCATGCTTTTGGTAAGCAATGTCCCGGCTCTCCGCGCGTTGCAAATGGGCAATGCGCTTGCGCTCTTGGCCAGTAACTTTGCCATCGGCTTCGGCGCGGTCTTCCACCTTGTCAATCCGGGCCTCTCCGCGATTCAGACGACGCGCTTCACGCTTGGTAAGTTGGCCAGAATCCACGCCCTGTGCGATGCGCTTTTCCTGGTTCGTCTCCCGCTGGTCGATTCTGGGGGTGGCCAGCGGGTCTTTGGGTACAGGGCTTGCCGTTTGCGCAAACGCGGTGCCGGTCGCGACCAATACCAGACCAGCCAGCAAAGCGTGAATTTTCATCGTGAACTCCTGTAGAGGTTATGCATGGAATGGCTCCATGCTCCGTCAACGGGCCCACAGCATCTCCGTCTGACATCCCGAATGCAAAGTGCCGTAACCACTTGTATCCGGGATGCCAGTCAGGCTTATTCGCCCAGATAGGCGGCCCGCACCTTGGGATCGGTCAACATGTCGGTTCCCTTGCCCGTCATGGTGACGATGCCGGACTCCATGACATAACCGCGGTTGGCAATGGACAGCGCGCGGCTGGCGTTTTGTTCCACCAGCAACACGGTCACGCCCTGGGCGTACACGTCTTTCACCACTTCAAAGATCTTGTCGACCATGATGGGCGACAGGCCCATCGAGGGCTCATCCAGCAGCAGCACCTTGGGGCGGCTCATCAGTGCGCGGCCCATGGCCAGCATTTGTTGCTCACCGCCCGACATGGTGCCGGCCAGTTGGTCCTTGCGTTCGCGCAGACGGGGGAAAATAGTAAACATCTTCTCGATGTCAGCCAAGATACCGGCCTTGTCGGAGCGGATGTAGGCGCCCATCTGCAGGTTTTCGGTAATGGTCATGCGGGTGAACACACCGCGACCTTCCGGCACCATGGCCAGGCCTTGTTTGACCAAGTCCCATGGGCCCTGGCCCTTGATGCTTTTGCCCAGGTATTCGATGTCACCTGCGTTGATGGGCAAGATGCCGGTGATCGCTTTCATGGTGGTGGTCTTGCCCGCACCGTTGGAGCCGATCAGCGATACCAATTCGCCTTCATGGACTTCAAAATCCACACCTTTGACGGCCTGAATACCGCCATACGAGACCTTCAGGCCTTTTACTTTGAGCAGAGTCTGGGTTGTCATGCTAATTCCTTAGTGGCCGCTCGTGCCCAAGTAGGCCTCAATCACTTTTTCGTTTTTCTGTACATCGGCAGGCGTGCCTTCGGCAATCTGCTTGCCGTAGTCCAGCACCGTCACGCGGTCGCACAGGCCCATCACCAGCTTCACATCGTGCTCAATGAGCAGGATGGTGCGGTTGTCCTTGCGAATGCGGTCAATCAGTTCGCGCAACATGACCTTCTCGGTCGCGTTCATTCCGGCGGCCGGTTCGTCCAGGGCAATCAGTTGCGGGTCGGTTGCCAGTGCACGGGCAATTTCCAGGCGGCGCTGGTCGCCGTAGCTCAGCGTACGAGCCTTGTAGTCGGCAAATTTGCCGATGCCCACATAGTCCAGCAACTCCTGTGCGCGCTTGGCAATCGCCAGTTCTTCCGCCTTAAAACCAGGGGTACGGAACACGGCGCCCAGCAACCCGGAGTGGGTGCGAATGTGGCGACCCACCATCACGTTTTCCAACGCTGTCATTTCGGCGAACAGGCGGATGTTCTGGAAGGTGCGCGCGATACCGGCCTTGGCCACGGTGTGCACCGCAGTGGGCTGGTAGGGCTTGCCGGCCAGCTCGAAACTTCCGCTATCCGGCGTGTACAGGCCGGTCAACACGTTGAAGAAAGTGGTTTTGCCAGCGCCGTTGGGGCCAATCAGGCCGTAGACCTGGCCGCGTTCGATTTTGATGCCCACGTCACTCAGGGCTTGCAAACCGCCAAAGCGCTTGGATACGCCGGAGACGTTCAATACTGTATCTGTCATATGGATTCCGTTCTGTTGAGGGCCAGCGGGCTTGCACGCGGTGCGAAGCCGTGGCCCTGCAAAATTCAGGTTTTGGCGCTTTGCAAAGACTTGCCGTGTTCCGGCGAAGGCCAAAGCCCACGTGGACGCAACAGCATGACGCTGATCATGGCCAGCGCAATCAGCAGCTGGCGCAGGATGGACGCATCGAGGCGGCCACCGGTCATGGCTTGCAGAGGACCAGCCACGTAGCGCAACACCTCAGGCAAGGCGGACAGCAAGACGGCGCCCAAAATCACACCGGGCAAGTGACCCACGCCACCCAGCACGACCATGGCCACGATCATCACGGACTCCATGAGACTGAAGGATTCGGGCGAGATGAAGGTTTGGAACGAGGCGAACATGGCACCAGAAACACCACCGAACGTGGCACCCATGCCAAACGCCAGCAGCTTGGTATTTCGGGTATTGATGCCCATGGCCTTGGCAGCGATTTCGTCTTCACGAATGGCCATCCAGGCGCGGCCCACACGGGATAGCTCCAGGCGGTGGCAAATGATCACACTGACCACGACCAATACGAGGAACAGGTAGTAGTAAAGCGACACCGAGGACAGTTCAAAACCACCGACGGTGATGCGCTTGCCCAGGTTCAGCCCGAAAAAGTGCAGCGGATCAATCTGGTTGATCCCCTTGGGGCCATTGGTGATGTTGATGGGGTTGTCCAGGTTATTCATGAACACGCGGATGATTTCACCAAAGCCCAGGGTCACGATGGCCAGGTAGTCTCCGCGCAGGCGCAGTGTGGGCGCACCCAGCAAGATGCCGAACACGCCGGCCAAGCCCGCACCCAAGGGCAATATCACCCATAGCGGCGCATGCAAACCATCGGGAAACATGGCCGCAATGGCCGGGAAGTTGTCAGTCAGTTGGGACGAGGCCAGCAGACCATACATATAGGCGCCAATGGCGAAAAACGCCACATAACCCAAGTCCAGCAGACCGGCGTAGCCCACCACAATGTTCAGCCCGAGGGAGAGCAACACAAACAGCAAAGCCATGTCCACAATGCGGACCCAGGCGTTGCCAAAGCCCTGCAGCACCAGCGGCAGGATCAACAGGCCGGCAGCGGCCACCAGCATGGTGATCAGTCGTTTTTGAGAGTTCATCGGTTGGGTCTCCTTACGCACGATCGGCCACACGCTCACCCAGCAAGCCGGAGGGACGCAATGTCAACACGATGATCAGAACAATGAAAGCAAAAATATCGGAGTAGTGGCTGCCCAACACGCCGCCGGTCAGGGCGCCGATGTAGCCGGCACCGATCGACTCGATCAGGCCCAAAAGGATGGCGCCGACCACGGCACCTGCCAGGTTGCCGATGCCGCCGAACACAGCCGCCGTAAAGGCCTTGAGGCCCGGCAAGAAGCCCATGGCGTGCTGTGCGGTGCCGTAGTTGGAGGCATACATCACACCGGCGATAGCGGCCAGCACGGCACCAATAATGAAGGTGGCAGAAATCACCATGTCGGGCTTCACACCCATCAGGCCGGCCACACGGGGGTTTTCAGCCGTGGCACGCATGGCACGCCCCAGCTTGGTGTAGTTGACCAGCCACATCAGCAGCGCCAGCGACACGGCCGTCACGCCCAGAATCATCACCTGGGTCGGCGTGATCACCGCACCACCGATTTCAAACGGGGTGTTGGGCAAAAGCGTGGGGTAGGACTTGTAGTTGGGTTTCCAGATGATCATCGCCAACGTTTGCAGCAAGATGGACATGCCGATGGCGGTGATCAGCGGTGCCAGCTTGGGGCTGTTGCGCAGGGGACGGTAGGCCACTTTCTCAATGACAAAGTTGAGGGTAGCGGCCACCACGCAGGCAATGATGAGGGCCAGGAAAAGAATGATGAAGCCGGGGGTGCCGGGCATCGCATCCTGCATGAGGCCGATCATGGTCCAACTGGTCAGGGCCCCAACCATCACCACTTCGCCGTGGGCAAAGTTGATCAGGTTGATGATGCCGTACACCATCGTGTAGCCCAGCGCGATGAGCGCATACATGCTACCTAACACCAGACCGTTGATGATCTGCTGTATCAAAATATCCATAAAAACTCCGTTGTTCTTGGGTGCGAACGGCATGGCCGTCAACACTGGTGGCGTTAGACCATCGAAAGCAATAAGCCTGCCACGTCAGGTTCACTGGCGGTGCAGGCCAAAGCAGTGCCGGGATTCTAGCGGGGTCCCGTACACGGGTCTTTGCCCTTTGGGGTGGGTTTACCCTTGAAAAGTATGCAGATTCGGCAACACTTTCTGCATATTCATGCAGTATTAACTTTGCTTATGATTGCGCGCTTTGAGATCGCGTAACTTCTCACTGATACGAATCTCCAGCCCGCGCTCCACCGGTCTGTAGAAATTCGTACCAGTCATGCCATCCGGCAGGTACTGTTCGCCGGCTGCAAAACCATCTTCTTCATCATGCGCATAGCGGTAGCCCTTGCCGTAGTCCAGCTCTTTCATGAGCTTGGTGGGCGCATTGCGCAGGTGCATGGGCACCGGGCGGGTGCCGTCCTTCTTCACAAAGGCCTTGGCTTCGTTGAAGGCCTTGTAGACCGCGTTCGACTTGGGTGCCACGGCCAGGTAGACCACGCACTCGGCCAGTGCCAGCTCGCCCTCCGGACTGCCCAGGCGCTCGTACACATCGGCAGCATCCAGCGCCAAACGCAGGGCGCGCGGATCGGCCAGCCCGATGTCTTCAGCGGCCATGCGAATCAACCGACGCGCCATGTAGCGCGGGTCGGCACCGCCATCCAGCATCCGAACAAACCAGTAGAGCGAGGCATCGGGGTCTGAGCCGCGCACGCTTTTGTGCAGCGCAGAAATGGTGTCGTAGAACTGCTCTCCCCCTTTGTCGTAGCGGCGCATGCGCTCGCCCAGCACTTTGAGAAGCCAGACGTCGGTGATCTCGCCCACCTTTTCCTGCACGGCGGCCACTGCCAACGTTTCGAGCGTATTCAGCAGGCGGCGCGCATCACCATCGGCGTAGGCGACAAGACGTTCCTCTGCTGCGTTTTCAATAGCAGGAAGCCCACTGTTGACGAGGGCTTTGGCCACAATCTGCTTCAAGTCGCCCGCCGCCAGCGGTTGCAGCACATACACGGCAGCGCGTGACAACAAGGCCGAGTTCACCTCGAACGACGGATTTTCGGTGGTGGCGCCAATGAAGGTGAACAAGCCGCTCTCCACATGCGGCAAAAACGCGTCCTGTTGGCTCTTGTTGAAACGGTGCACCTCATCGACAAACACGATAGTGCGGCGCTGCTCCAGCCCGTCGCGCGCATGCTGGGCATGCTCCACCGCTTCACGGATGTCCTTGATGCCGCCCAGCACCGCGCTGATGGTGATGAATTGCGCATCAAAGGCATCGGCCATGAGCCGCGCAATGGTGGTCTTGCCCACGCCGGGCGGCCCCCAGAGGATGCAGCTGTGCGGCTGACCCGACTCAAAGGCCAGGCGCAGCGCCATGCCGTCGCCCAGCAGGTGCTGCTGACCAATCACCTCACCCAGCGTCTTGGGGCGAAGCAGTTCTGCCAGCGGCTGGTGCTTGGGAGGGGCGGTGGCCATCGGGCTGGCGGCTTACTGCCGCACGACATCCGCGCCCGCCGGCGGCTTGAACTGAAAGGCTGCGGCGCCCAGCGTCGCGTTGGGCTGGAAGCCCACAAAACTCAGCACCGAGCGCTGGCCAAAACTGTCCAGGATTTCCAGCACCGCCAGCTGGTCTTGTTTGAAGCCCACACGCACTTGCTGTAGCTGGCTGTCCTTGGTCTTGGGCGTGCCTTGCACCCACTGCAGGCCATCCTTGTCCGGCGCATCGGCCAAGGCAAAGTCCGCTTGCAGGGCTTTCAAATCGGGCGCCGCTGCAATCAGTGCGGCGGGCGTGGAGCCCAGTGCCGCAGACTGTTTGCGCGCGGTGACTTGGTTCAGGTCCACGTCATACAGCCAGAGCGTCTGGCCATCAGCCACGATGGTTTGTTCAAACGGCTTTTTGTAGACGAACTTGAAGCGGCTGGGGCGCGCAAACTCGAAGCTACCGCTCGACGTTTTGCTGCGTGCGGTCTGCCCCTCCTTGGCCGGCGCGGTCACCACCTGGGTGAAATCGGCCTTGCCGCTCTTCACCGTCTTCACAAACGACTCCAGGCTTTCCAACCCTCCAGCCCCCGCCGATATTGCGTTAGCCGCTATAAAAATAAGAGCAATTTGTTTGATCATAGGTTTACTCACTGCGCGCAGGAACCAGAATCTCGCGCTGGCCACTGCCGCTCATGGCGCTCACCAAGCCGGCCTTCTCCATGTCTTCCACCAGCCGTGCGGCGCGGTTGTAGCCAATCTTGAGGTGGCGCTGCACCAGCGAGATGCTGGCCTTGCGGTTCTTCAGTACCACTTCCACGGCCTGGTCGTACATCGGGTCTTTCTCACCGCTGGCATCACCGCCGCCCTCGCCATCTTCGCCGTCCACCGTGCCGCCTTCGAGCACGCCGTCGATGTAATCGGGCTCGCCCTGGCTCTTGAGGTAGCTCACCACACGGTGCACTTCCTCGTCACTCACAAACGCGCCGTGCACGCGGATCGGCAGGCCAGTACCGCTAGGCATGTAGAGCATGTCGCCCATGCCCAGCAGGGCTTCGGCGCCCATCTGGTCCAGGATGGTGCGGCTGTCGATCTTGCTGCTGACCTGGAAAGCAATGCGGGTCGGGATGTTGGCCTTGATCAGCCCAGTGATCACGTCCACACTGGGGCGTTGCGTCGCCAGGATCAAGTGGATACCGGCAGCACGCGCCTTCTGCGCCAGGCGCGCAATCAGCTCTTCAATCTTCTTGCCCACCACCATCATCAGGTCGGCCAGCTCGTCGATCACCACCACGATGTGCGGCAGGCGGTTCAGCGGCTCGGGGCTCTCGGGCGTGAGGCTGAAGGGGTTGTAGATGAACTCGCCCTTGGCCTTGGCGTCGTCAATCTTGGTGTTGAAGCCCGCCAGGTTGCGCACGCCCATCTTGCTCATGAGCTTGTAGCGCTTCTCCATCTCGGCCACGCACCAGTTCAGGCCATGCGCCGCCTGGCGCATGTCGGTCACCACGGGCGCCAACAAGTGCGGAATGCCTTCGTACACCGACATTTCCAGCATCTTGGGATCGATCATCAAGAGACGCACATCGCGGGCTTCTGCCTTGTACAGCAAGGACAAAATCATCGCGTTGATACCAACGGACTTGCCGGAGCCCGTGGTACCCGCCACCAGCACGTGCGGCATCTTGGCCAGATCGGCCACGATGGGGTTGCCAATGATGTCCTTGCCTAGGCCCATGGTCAGCAGGCTCTTGGCTTCGTTGTACACCTGCGAACCCAAAATCTCGGAGAGCTTGATGCTCTGTCGCTTGGCGTTGGGCAGCTCCAGCGCCATGTAGTTCTTGCCGGGGATGGTTTCCACCACGCGGATGGACACCAGGCTCAGCGAGCGCGCCAGGTCCTTGGCCAACCCCACGATCTGCGAGCCCTTCACACCCGTGGCGGGTTCGATCTCGTAGCGCGTAATCACCGGGCCCGGCTGGGCCAACACCACACGCACCTCTACGCCGAAGTCCTTGAGCTTCTTCTCGATCATGCGGCTGGTCATTTCCAGCGTCTCGGGCGCCACGGTTTCCTGGCGCAGCTGCGCGCCGTCCAGCAAATCAACCTGCGGCAGCTTGCTGTCGGGCATTTCCACGAACAGCGGCTTCTGGCGCTCCTTGGCCACACGCTCGCTGCGCGGCGGCTCCACGATCACAGGTTCGATCAGCACCGGCGTGGGATGGTGAATCACCTCTTCCTCGCGCTCTTCCAGGAACACCTCTTCGCGCTCACGCACCGCCAGTTGGCCCAGTTCACGGTCCTGCGCGGCTTCGATCTTTTCGCGGCGGGATTCGATCAGCCCGTCCAGCAACGCCCCGATGCGCTCGGCAGCGCGCGTCCAGGAAAACCCGAACACCCAAGCTGCACCCACCAAGCCCAGCACAATGGCCACCAAGCCAGCGCCAGCAAAGCCCAGCCACTGCACACTCCAGGGTCCGACCAACCGGCCAATGGCGCCACCACTGGTACCCGGCAAATGGTTTTCCCAACGGTACAGACGCGCCCATTCCAGCGACGTGCTGGCGTACACGAGCAAAAGCAGACCACCCCAAAAAATCCAGCGCCCGCCACGCGTGGGCCCATGGGCTGCTCGGTTTACCGCATCAGGCGATTCGCTACGCAGGCGCACGGCCAGCAAAGAGAGCCAAATACGCCATCCCGCAGCGACACACCACCAAACGGAATAGCCAAACACAAAATAGCTCATGTCAGCCAGCCACGCCCCCAGGCGCCCGCCATGGTTGGCAATCGGCTGGCCCGTACCCGACGTAGACCAGGCTGCGTCTTGCGGCGAATAGCTCAGCAGCGCAATGAGCCACAAAGCCAGCGCTACAAAACCGGCCACCAGGGCGAGTTCACTGGCAAAGCGCACGACACCGGTAGGCGGTTCAGGCGCCTCACGGGCGGAAGACTGAAGGGTGTGAAGTGAATAAGTCATGGTGCAAGCCAGTAATGCACCGGCAGAAAAAGCATGGGGGTCAACGGGGTTTGGAACGGCGTTCCCACACGCGCATTCCACCGTCTTTGAGCGTTTTGACGAAGCCTTGCTCTTCAAAATCCTTCATCACGCGGCTGACCATTTCGCGGGACGCCCCCACCATCTTGGCCAGATCCAGGCGCGAGATCTTGTCGCGGATCAGCAGTTCCCCGCGCTCGTTGGGTTCAGCAGCGTCCAGCAGCACATTGGCCACACGGCCATACACGCCCATAAGCGCCAGCGAAACAATCTTCTGGTCCGCATTGCGCAGGCGCTGTACCAGACCCCGCATGACAGCCGCCGCAATAGCCGTGTTCTCCGTCACGCAGCGGGTAAAGTCCTCGCGGCCCAGGATCAACAGGTCCATCTGGGTGTCGGCAACCACGGTGGCCGAGTGCGGCTCGTTGTCAATCAGGCTCATCTCGCCAATGTAGTCACCCGCCTTCAGCGTGGCCAAAATCACTTCTCGCCCTTTGCTATCAGTCATCACGACATGGGCACGACCGGCGAGGATCAGGTGCAGTGCATGGGAGGTCGCCCCCTGTTCCACGATATTGACGCCGCGCTTGACGCGCTGCTTGTCGACGTTGGCCGCCAGCGAATCCACCTGCGCAGGAGTCAACATGGAAAACAGGGGCACCCTGCGTATCAATTCCTGGTTGCTCAGCATTGCCATTCAACGGTTCCCTGAACTTTTAAATCCTGTTTCTTACAATCAGCGGGCTAAAGGGTGAATAGCCCGCCGCGTTTGACGCTTTCCCACTTGATCCGGAGAGCGACGCCCCGAACTGTACACGGCACGGCCGGTCAATTCGATCCTCGACAACAAAGGTTACAACATGTCCAACACCAAGCACGCCAAGGTCCTGATTCTGGGGTCTGGCCCTGCAGGTTACACCGCCGCAGTTTACGCAGCCCGCGCCAACCTGAACCCGGTGCTGATCACCGGCATGGCCCAGGGCGGCCAGCTGATGACCACCACCGAGGTGGACAACTGGCCCGCCGACGTGGCCGGCGTGCAAGGCCCGGAGCTGATGCAGCGCTTTCTGGAGCACGCTGAACGTTTCAAAACCGAAGTGGTCTTTGACCATATTGGTGCTGTGGACCTGTCCAAGCGCCCGTTCACCTTGACCGGAGACAGCGGCACCTACACCTGCGATTCGCTGATCATATCTACCGGCGCCTCGGCCAAGTACCTGGGCCTGCCCTCCGAGACAGCCTTCATGGGCCGCGGCGTCTCCGGCTGCGCCACTTGCGACGGTTTCTTCTACCGCAACGAGATTTGCTGTGTGGTGGGCGGCGGCAACACCGCCGTGGAAGAAGCGCTATACCTCTCCAACATCGCCAGCAAGGTCTACCTGGTGCACCGCCGCGACAAGTTCAAAGCAGAGCCCATCCTGGTCGACAAGCTGATGGAAAAGGTTGCCGCGGGCAAGATCGAACTCAAGACCTTCAAAACCCTGGACGAAGTGCTGGGCGACGCCTCAGGCGTAACCGGCATCCGCCTCAAGAGCGTGCACGATGGCAGTACTGAAGACATCACCCTCAAGGGCTGCTTCATCGCCATCGGCCACTCGCCCAACACCGACATCTTCCAAGGCCAGTTGGAGCTGGAAAACGGCTACATCGTGACCCAGGGCGGTCTGAAAGGCTTTGCCACCCAAACCAGCATCCCCGGCGTGTTTGCAGCCGGCGACGTGCAGGACCATGTGTACCGCCAGGCCATTACCAGCGCAGGCACCGGCTGCATGGCGGCCCTGGACGCACAGCGTTTTCTGGAACAAGACTGAGCCAATTGCGGCCTCCGGGCCAAAACGGCTATAATTTGAGGCTTTGCTGCGTTCGCCCCGTGAGGGGCCTGCCCGTAATTGGGAGCGCAGTGAGTTCCGCCCTAGCAAAAGGCGGGGGGTTACCGCCACCCTTTTTCATGGCGAGGTGAGGTTTGAGCGAGATCGGACGGGTTTGTTTTTCAAGCCGTTTGGATCGTCAGTGAAAACCGTTTATATCGGAGTGTCCACATGGCACGCGTATGTGAAGTAACGGGCAAAGGCCCCATGGTCGGAAACAATGTTTCCCACGCCAACAACAAAACCAAGCGCCGGTTCCTGCCGAACCTGCAATACCGCCGTTTCTGGGTCGAGACTGAAAACCGCTGGGTGCGTCTGCGCATTTCCAACGCCGGTTTGCGTCTGATCGACAAGAACGGTATCGATTCTGTGCTCGCCGATCTGCGCGCACGTGGTCAAGCTTAAGGAGTAGAGCACCATGGCAACCAAAGGCGGACGCGAAAAAATCAAGCTGGAATCCACAGCTGGTACAGGTCACTTTTACACGACCGACAAGAACAAGAAAACCATGCCCGAGAAAATGCTGATCAAGAAATTTGATCCCGTTGCTCGCAAGCATGTGGACTACAAGGAAATGAAGCTGAAGTAATTCAGGTTCTTCCAGTCCCCCAAAAGCCCGCCCTATGCGGGCTTTTTTGCGTCTCGTCGTTTTTTGGGGCAGTTGTCTCGCACGCCTCAGGTAGGGCTTGGGTGCCCTGCTTCGTGTCCCCCGCCCTTCGGGCTCCTCCTTGACCTACGCAGGACACCCAAGCCCTACCTGCTGCTGGGAATTGATAGCACGGGACTGAATTTGGCCCAGTTGGCGCTCCACGTCCTCGCAAGAGCAGTCGGGGTAGGCGTTTTGCGTAGGTCAAGGAGGAGGCCGAAGGCCGGGGGACACGAAGCAAAACGCCTACCCCGACTGCGCTGGAGCGCGCAAGAAAAAGCCCGCACAAGGCGGGCTTTAAGGAATAAGCGAAGGGAGGTCTTAAACGTGCGCAGCCCGCAACTTCATGGAGAACTCACGCAGCGCAGCAATGCCGCTTTCTTCTGCACGGTGGCACCAGGCTTGCAGATCCTTGGCCAACTGTTCACGCGACACATGGGTGTTGAGCCACATCTGACGCAGCTCTTCACGCATGGTCACCATCTTGTCCAGCACGGGAGAAGCGGCGCGCGCTTGAGCCAACTGGGGAGCGGCGGCGGCGGGCACCTTTTCTTCGTCACGGTGCATCCAGCGCTTGGCAGCCTTGATCACGGCGGCATCAGCGCTGCGTGCCTTGACTGACTCGAACTCGTCACGGGCGGCTTCGCGCACGCCCTTGGCGTAGGTGGCCATGATCTCGTAGCGGTTGGCAATCAATGCTTCCAGTGTCTTTTCATCAGCCACGGGGCGAATGTCGCCAAAGGCGGCCTTGGGTGGCGTCTTTTTCACGGTAGCCAAGCCCACAGCCTGCATGATGGTGATGTACATCCAGCCAATGTCGAACTCGTACGGCTTGACCGACAGCTTGGCCGAGGTGGGATAGGTGTGATGGTTGTTGTGCAACTCTTCACCGGCAATGATGATGCCCCATGGAGAAATGTTGCGGCTTTGGTCGGCAGCTTCGAAATTGCGGTAACCCCAGTAGTGGGCTGCGCCATTAATGATGCCGGCGGCGGTGATGGGAGTCCATGCCATTTGCAAGGCCCAGACTGCCAAACCGGCAGCGCCAAACAGGAACAGGTCGATGATCATCATCAAACCCACACCCTGCCAGGAGTAGCGGGTGTACAGGTTGCGCTCAATCCAGTCGTCAGGGGTGCCGTGGCCAAAACGGGCCATGGTTTCCTTGTTCTTGGACTCCGCACGGTACAGCTCGGCACCTTCCAGCAGCACCTTCTTGATGCCATACACGTGAGGGCTGTGGGGATCTTCGGCCTGCTCGCACTTGGCGTGGTGCTTGCGGTGGATGGAAGCCCATTCTTTGGTCACCTGACCGGTGGTCAGCCACAGCCAGAAACGGAAGAAATGCGAAGCGATGGGGTGCAGGTCCAGCGCACGGTGCGCCTGATGGCGGTGCAGGAACACAGTCACACTGATCATGGTGACGTGTGTCATTGCCAAGGTGAACAGCACGATCTGCCACCACGCGATGCTCCACATGCCATGGGCCAGCCACTCAATTGCTGCGTTCAGCACAGCCCAATCAGGTAACAACATAGTCAATTCAATCTCTCAACGAGGTGTGGTTAGTTATGACGCTGGGACGCCCTGCATCCCACCAAAGTCGTAATTTTAAATGCTGCTGCTTTATTTGGCCAGATAAATCGTACAGAAGTTAAAAAACATTAACTTGCGTCAAATTATTCACTTCTTTTGCCAAACCGCCGCGAAGAATCCATCGGTTGCGTGCATGTGGGGCCACAAACGCAGGTACAACTGGCTATCCTCACCGCCACTGCACAAACTTGGTGCATTCTCGACCTTCAATCCGGCCAGTACCTCGCCCGCAGGCAAGGCCACAAAGTCGGGGTTGGCAGCCGCAAAGGCTTCCGCAATGGCCTCGTTTTCCTGCGGCAGCACGCTGCAGGTGGCGTAGACCAAACGTCCACCGGACTTCACCATGCGCGAGGCGCTTTGCAGAATGGCCGCCTGCTTGACCGCCATCTCTTCCACAGCTTGTGCGTTTTGGCGCCATTTCAAGTCGGGGTTGCGGCGCAGGGTGCCCAAACCGGTACACGGCGCGTCCACCAGCACCCGGTCCATCTTGCCGGACAGGCGCTTGACGCGGTCGTCCCGCTCATGGGCGATGGCCGCGGGATGCACATTGGACAGGCCGCTGCGGGCCATGCGGGGCTTGAATGAATCCAGGCGATGGGCGGAGGTGTCAAACGCATAGAGGCGGCCGGTGCTGCGCATGGCGGCGCCCAACGCCAGAGTTTTGCCACCGGCGCCGGCGCAAAAGTCCACCACCATCTCCCCGCGTTTGGCGTCCACCAGCATGGCCAGCAGTTGCGAACCTTCGTCCTGCACTTCGAAATCGCCGCGCACGAAAGCGTCGTTCTTGTTCAGCGCCGGTTTGCCTGCAATACGCAGGCCCCAGGGGGAATACGGTGTGGGCACGGCCTTGATGCCGGCCTGCTGCAACTCTTTTTGCACATCGCTGCGCTTGGCCTTGAAAGTGTTGACGCGCAGATCCAGGCCGGCGCCCAGATTCAGGCTGTCCACCAGCGGCCAGAAACCGTCGCCCAGCTGGTCCTTGAGCGGTTGCACCAGCCACTCCGGCAGGTTGTGGCGATGACGTTCCATCAAATCTTCAGGCTTGACGGCCTCGCACTGGTCCAGCCAGCGCTTTTCCTGGTCCGTCAGGGCGCTGCGCAGGAAATCGCCCGGGCCGTAGAAGCCCAGAATCGCCAGGCGGCGCTCCTTGGGGCCACTGCCCGAGGGGGCCAGGTGGTCGAACAAGAGCTTTTTGCGCAGCACGGTGTAGGCGGTTTCGGCCAGCGTGGCGCGCTCGCGCGGGCCCAGGCCGCGGTTGTCGCGGAAAAAACGCGAGACGATGGCGTCTGCGGGATGGTCAAATTTGAGAACGAGCCGGACCAATTCGGAACAGGCGTCAAGCAGGGCTTTTGGATGCATAGCCTAGGATTGTCCCATGAGCGATGAAAACCTCCCCCCTTTAGTTACCACCCCGACTGGCCGCTACCGCCACTACAAGGGCATGGAATACCAGGTGCTGGACACCGTACGCCACAGCGAAACGCTGGAGCCCATGACCCTGTACCGCGCGCTGTATGGCGAAAACGGCCTATGGGTGCGACCCGCCGCCATGTTTCTGGAGACGGTGGTGATTGCGGGCGTAGCGCAGCCCCGTTTCACCCGCATCGGGGATTGAATCGGCCTCTAGCCCCCGTGGAATATGTGCGAGCAGCTCCTAATTCAGGAGCGTTTTGGGCTCCACTGCTTTGCGTGGCAATAGCAGCTCCGCCTGCAAACCGCCGCCTGCGCGGTTGCTGAGCTGCACGCTACCGCCATGCTGGCGGGCAATGTCGCTGGCGGTGGCCAGGCCCAGCCCTACCCCGCCGCTGTTGCGGTTGCGGGATGCCTCCACGCGGTAAAACGGTTGCAACACCTTGGCCAGCTCCGCCTCGGGAATGCCAGGGCCGTGGTCCAGCACAGTCACGCGCACGCCCTCGGCGTCTCCGGTCAGCCGCACTTGCGCGGCACCGCCATAGCGCACCGCGTTGTCCAGCAGGTTGGCGATGCAGCGGCGCAACGCCGAGGCTTGCGCACGGAGGGGGGCCAGCGGAGCACCGGCAGGCGGCTCTACCGCCACATCATGACCGCAGTCCTGCTGATCCTCCACCAGGCTGCCCACCAGCGAGGCCAGGTCCAGCGCCACCCAGGGCTCGGCGTCGGCCGCGCCGCGCAGGTAGTCCAGCGTGGTGCGGATCATGGTGTCCATCTCGGCGATGTCTTTGCCAAAGCGCTGGCGCTCGGCCGCGTCCTTTAGCGACTCCACACGCAGGGCAAGGCGGGTGAGCGGCGTACGCAGGTCGTGCGACACCGCGGCCACAAACTGGTCGCGCTGCTCCAGCTGGGCGCGGATGTGCTGCTGCATCTGGTTGAACACCCGCGTGGCCTCACGGCACTCCAGCGTGCCGGTTTCGGGCAGCGGCGCGCGGTGGATGTTCAGGCCCAACTCGCGCGCGGCCCCGGCCAGACGGCGCATGGGGTCAGACAGCCAGCGCGCGGCCACCCAAGCGGCCAGCAGTAGCGCACCCAAGCGCACCGCGATGTCGAGCAGCAGACCCAACGTGGGCGGGCCCGGATGGCGGTCTGGGCCGTTGGGGCCACGAATATGCAGTGGCGGCGGCGGTGGCTGACCAGACGCATCCATGGCTACCGATGGGCGGTGCATGCCATGGGGTGGCCGCAGCTCAAACATCAGCGTCAACGCCAGCACATGGCTGGTGACCACGGCCACGCCCAGCAGCAGCGCCAGGCGGCCAAACAGGCTATCGGGCAGCCAGCGCTCCACCCAGGCGGCCGCTTGCCGGCCCAGGGTACGCAGCGGCATCAGGCGCGCCACGCCACCCGCCCCTGTACGGACTGCACGTTGAACATATAGCCCGCACCGCGCACGGTCTTGATCATGGAGGGCTCGTTGGGGTCATCGGCCAGCTTTTGCCGCAGGCGCGAAACCAGCAGGTCGATGCTGCGCTCAAACGCGTCCATGGCGCGGCCACGGGCCTGCTCCATGAGCTGGTCGCGGCTGAACAGGCGCCGTGGGGTTTGCAAAAAGGTGTTGAGCAGGCGGAACTCGGCATTGGACAGCGCCACCACCAGCCCTGTGGGCGAGACCAGGGTGCGCTCGTCGCGGTGCAGCTCCCAGCCGTCAAAGCAGACCACGTCGCTGCGCGCCAGGATGGGCGTGGAGTCTTTGGCGCCCTGGGCGCGACGCAGCACGGTGTGGATGCGGGCGACCAACTCGCGCGGCTCAAACGGCTTGCCCATGTAGTCGTCGGCGCCGCTCTCCAGCCCCATGACGCGGTCGATCGTGGTGGAGCGCGCAGTGAGCATGATGACCGGGATGTGCGAGCGCTCGCGGATCTCGCGCGACAGCGTGAGGCCGTCGGTGCCGGGCAGCATCACGTCCAGCACCACCAGGTCCACGCGGTGCTGTGCCAGTTGCTGGCGCATGGTGTCGGCGTCACACGCGGTGTGCACGTCCAGGTTGAAGCGGCTGAGGTATTCGCTCAGCAGCGCGGTGATGTCAGCGTCGTCATCGACAAGAAGAATAGAGGTTCTAGCGGTCATGGGCAGTCCTTGCGGCCGGACCAGTGTAGAAAAACGCCCTCTTTCTTAAACGATGAATTGGCCGGTAAGCCCGCGCCAGTTGTGCGCTTGCAGAGGGCCTTTGTATCGGCTTTGGTACACAGAGGACAAACCTGCGTTACCTGCGGCCCGAAGAATGGGTTGGCCGCTCGGTCCCTCTCCGGGGCTCGGGTGGCATTTCAACCACCATCGAGAAAGGAAGTGACCATGAGCACCATCAGCGGGGTGAGCGGTTCAAGCAATGCTTGGGCCGCACTCAACACCCAACGCAGCCAGCACCAGGCCAAGATGTTCGCCAAAGTTGACACCGACGGCAGCGGCAGCGTCGACCAGGCCGAACTCAGCACCATGCTGGACGACATCAGCAAGAAAACCGGCACCAGCCTGGGCGACAGCAAGGAGCTGTTCACCAAGATGGACAGCAATGGGGACGGCAGCCTCTCCAGCGACGAGCTGTCCGCAGGCATGAAAGACCTCATGCCCCCCCCCTCCACCATGGACTTTGCACAGTCCCGGGGCACGGGTGGCAGCGGCGGCAGCCAGGACGACCTGTTTGCCAAGGTGGACACCGATGGCGACGGTACGGTCAGCAAGGACGAGCTGCAGGTACTGACGGACAAGATCAAGTCGGACACGGGCAAAGACGTGAGCCAGGACTTCAGCAAGCTGGACACCGACGGCGACGGCAAGCTCTCGAAGGCCGAGTTTGAAGCCGGCCGACCCCAGCCTCACCAAGGCGCGCAGAGTGCCCAAGGCGGCGACGGCCCCAAGGGCCCACCGCCCGCGGGAGGACCCGGTGGCCCGGGCGGCGCACAGTCAGCCTCCAAGAGCGACACCACCTACGACCCGCTGGACACCAACCAAGACGGCACAGTGTCCGAGATGGAGCGCTTGGTGGGCGAGTTGCAAAGCGCCAGCTCCAAACTGGGCGCCAACAACGAGACCAGCAGCACTGCCAGCTTCGACATTGCCAGCCTGGCCAAGCAGATCTACGCCCAGGTGGCGCAGGGCTTGGGCAACACCAGCGGCAACCTGCTCAGCGCTTCGGCCTGAACAGGCCTCTAGCCCTCGAGGAGACTGCACGTGCAGCTCCTCTTTTTATAGCGCTTTGATTACTCAGAGCAATCCGGCGATCGCCTTGGGGTAGATCAGGTGCTCCTGCGTGAGCACGCGCGCCGCCAGCGTGTCGGCCGTATCATCCGGCAGCACTGGCACCACGGCCTGCGCCAGGATGGGGCCATGGTCCAGCTCCGCGGTGACCTGATGTACGGTCACGCCGGCAAACTTGCAGCCCGCGTCAATCGCGCGCTGGTGCGTGTGCAGCCCCGGGAAGGCCGGCAGCAGCGAGGGGTGGATGTTGACCAGACGCCCCGCATAACGCGCCACAAAGCCCGGGGTGAGGATGCGCATGAACCCCGCCAGCACCACCAGCACCGGCGCCTGTGGCGTGTCGTAACGGTCAATCAGCGCGGCCAACGCGGCGTCAAAGTCCTCGCGGCTGGCAAATTCCTTGTGGTCCAGCACCTCGGTGTCGATGCCCTGCTCCTTGGCAAACACCAGGCCACCGGCCGTGCCCTTGTTGCTGATCACAGCGGCCACTTCGGCACCGTAGCGCTTGGCCCAGTCCTCGCGCTGGGCGGTGCGGACGATGGCGGCCATGTTGGAGCCGCCGCCAGAGATCAAAATGACGATGTTTTTCATAACTGGCTGAATTATGACCACCCCTGTGCTCCTGACCCCTGTTGAAGCCCGCGTGCTTGCCACCCTGATGGAGAAGGCGCGCACCGTGCCCGACAGCTACCCGCTGACCTTGAACAGCCTGCTGCTAGGCTGCAACCAGAAGACCAGCCGCGAGCCCCTGATGGAGCTGAGCGAATCCGAAGTGAGCGGCGCGGTAGAAACACTGCGCGAAGCCGGTCTGGTGCACGAAACTACGGGCGGACGTACCACCAAGTTCACCCACAACGCACAGCGAGGCATTGGCGTACCCGAGCAGAGCGCGGTGCTGCTGGGCCTGTTGATTCTGCGCGGCCCGCAGACCTCGGCCGAGCTGCGGCTGAACGCCGAGCGCTGGTACCGCTTTGCCGACACCTCGTCAGTGGAGGGCTTTCTGGAAGAAATGCAGGACCGGCGTGAGGAAAAAGGCGGGCCGCTGGTCATCAAGCTGGACCGCGCACCCGGTGCGCGCGAGCAACGTTGGGCCCACCTGCTGTGCGGGCCGGTGGACGCCAGCGCCGCCGTGGCCAGCCGCATGGCTGCCCCCGCCAGCGCCGACCTGCAGGCCCGCGTGGCCCAGCTGGAAACCGAGCTGGCCGAGCTGCGCACCACGGTGCAAAAACTGTGCGCCGAGCTCGGCATGTCACAACCCGGACAACCATAAACGAACGACCGTGCTAAAAACTATGCTGTAAACGGCCCGAAGGCCGATCAACCGGAGACTTTTCCCATGGATTTGGCATTCACCCCCGAAGAGCAGCAGTTCCGCGAAGAGATTCGCGCCTGGGTCCGCGCGAACCTGCCCGCCGACATTTCCCACAAGGTGCACAACGCCCTGGAGCTGACCCGCGACGATCTGCAGCGCTGGGCCAAGATCCTGGGCAAGAAAGGCTGGCTGGGCTTTGGTTGGCCCAAGCAGTTTGGCGGCCCCGGCTGGAACGCGGTGCAAAAGCACCTGTTTGAAGAGGAATGCGCGCTGGCCGGTGCGCCGCGCATCGTGCCCTTCGGCCCCGTCATGGTGGCGCCAGTGATCATGGCGTTTGGCAATGCCGAACAGCACCAGCGCTTTCTGCCTGGCATCGCCAGCGGCGAGGTGTGGTGGAGCCAAGGTTACAGCGAGCCCGGTTCCGGCTCCGACCTCGCATCGGTCAAAACCCGCGCCGAGCGCCAGGGCAACAAGTACATCGTCAACGGCCAGAAAACCTGGACCACACTGGGCCAGTACGGCGACTGGATCTTCTGCCTGGTGCGCACCAGTACCGAAGGCAAACCGCAAACCGGCATCAGCTTCCTACTCATCGACATGAAGAGCCCCGGCGTCACCGTGCGCCCCATCATCATGCTGGACGGTGGCCACGAGGTGAACGAGGTGTTCTTCGACAACGTGGAAGTGCCCGCCGAGAACCTGATTGGTGAAGAGAATAAGGGCTGGACCTATGCCAAGCATCTGTTGAGCCACGAGCGCACCAACATTGCCGATGTGAACCGCAGCAAGCGCGAGCTGGAGCGCTTGAAGCGCATTGCCAAGCGCGAAGGCGTGTGGGAAGACACCCGCTTCCGCGACGAGATCGCCAAGCTGGAAGTGGACGTGATCGCACTGGAAATGATGGTCATGCGCGTGCTGGCGGCGGAGAAATCTGGCAAGCAGTCGCTGGACGTGGCCGGCCTGCTGAAGATCCGCGGCAGCGAGATCCAGCAGCGCTACTCCGAACTCATGATGCTGGCCGCCGGCCCCTTCGCCCTGCCCCTGATCCGCGAGGCCATGGAGGCCGGCTGGCAAGGCGACTTCCCCGGTGGCGAGGTGGGCAACGCCCCCCTCTCCTCCACCTACTTCAACCTGCGCAAGACCACCATCTACGGCGGCAGCAATGAAGTGCAACGCGGCATCGTCTCCCAGGTCGTGCTGGGTTAATTACAAGAGGACACAGACATGGACTTCGATTTTTCTGACGACCAGGTACAACTGGGTGACGCCGTGCGCAAATGGGTGGACAAGGGCTACACGTTTGAGCGCCGCCGCACGATTGAAAAGGCCGGCGGATTTGACCGTGCCGCCTTCAACGAGCTGGCCGAACTGGGCCTGACCGGCCTGTACGTACCCGAAGACGATGGCGGCTTGGGCATGGGCCCCATCGAGGGCATGGTGGTGATGGAAGAGCTGGGTCGCGGCATCGTGATGGAGCCCCTGGCCCAGTCACTGATCGCCGGTGCCGTGATTGCCGGGTATGGCGACGCTGCCACCAAGGCTGCCTGGCTGCCCGGTGTGGCCAGCGGCGAGAAGCTGGTGGTGCTGGCCTACCAGGAGCGCGGCGCGCGCTACCGGCTCGACGTTTGCGAAGCCAAAGCCACACAAGCCCCCGGTGGCTATGTGCTGAATGCTACAAAAAGCGTAGTGCCTGTGGGCGACCAGGCGGATGCCTTCATCGTCCCCGCCAAGGTCAACAGCCAGCTGGCACTGTTCCTCGTGGAGCGTGAATCGGCCGGCGTGAGCACGCGCGGCTACGGCACACAGGACGGCGGCCGCGCTGCCGAGCTGGTGCTGAAAAACGCCCCTGCCACACTGCTGACCACCGACGGCCTGACCGCGCTGGAACACGCCGTGGACATTGGCATCGCCGCCATCTGCGCCGAGGCCGTGGGCGTGATGGACAAGACCATGACGATCACCGCCGAGTACCTGAACACACGCAAGCAGTTTGGCGTGACCATTGGCAGCTTCCAGGCCCTGCGCCACCGCGCGGCCGACATGAAGATGCAACTGGAACTGGCCCGCTCCATGAGCTATTACGCCAGCCTGAAGCTCAACGCACCAGCGCCCGAGCGCCGCGCGGCGCTGGCCCGCGCCAAGTACCAGTTGGGCCAAAGCATGCGCTTCATCGGCCAGCAGGCCGTGCAACTGCACGGCGGCATCGGCGTGACCGACGAGTACATCGTCAGCCACTACTTCAAGCGCCTGACGCAGATGGAAATGACCTTCGGCGACAGCCTGCACCACTTGGGCGAAGTGTCGAGCCGCATGCAGGAAACGGCGGGGGCGTTTGCCTAAGCAGCTGGCTGAGCACCTTCTGCAGATTCCCCCAAAAAAGCCCGCTGGCAATGCACTAGCGGGTTTTTTTATTGATTGGGAATATCCGACGCGCTATGGCGCGTCATGGCACGCCACACACAGCTTGTTGCCCTCCGTATCTCGAAAGTAGGCGCCGTAGTAGTGGGCGTGGTATTCGGGCCGCAAGCCCGGCGCCCCATCACTGGTACCGCCATGCGCCAGTGCGGCCTGGTACACCGCGTCCACCTGCGCACGGCTCTCCGCCAGAAAGGCCGTCATCTGCCCATTTCCGGGCTGGTGCTCGCCTTCAAAGGGTTGGCCAATCAGAAAGAGCGGACGGGCCTCACCCGGTTTTTGCCAACCTGCCCACGGTCGGCTGCGTTCACAAAAGCGGGGCAACAGACCTAGCGCCTGAAGCACGGGGGTGTAGAAGGCTAAAGCGCGCTCAAAGTTGGAGACACCGACAAACAAGTGTGAGTACATAAGCAGAACCTTTCAATCGCGGGAATGCGCAACTGCAACTGAATGGTAACGACGGACCCACTATGTTTACGCCAGCTCCGGTGCAGCCAACCTGGCCTGTTTTGCCTGAAATGAGATGCTGCGACTGTGTACCACGCCGGATTGTCGATTTGGAGCATATCCGCCCCCTTCGCCGGACAGCTTGAACACCGCAACGTTGCCCACCAAGTCCTGGGCCTGGCTTTTAAGACTCGAAGCCGCTGCCGCCATTTGCTCCACTAGCGCCGCGTTTTGTTGGGTGGCTTGGTCCATCTGCGTCACCGCCTCTCCCACTTGGCCCACCCCAGCGCTTTGCTCTGAACTCGCAGCGCTGATTTCACCCATGAGGTCGGTGACCCGGCGAATCGACCCCACCACCTCGGTCATCGTGGCGCCCGCTTGATCCACCAGCAGCGTGCCTTGTTCAACCCGTTCCACGCTCGCATTGATAAGGGTCTTGATTTCCTTGGCTGCTTCAGCACTACGTCCAGCCAGACTGCGCACCTCGGAAGCTACTACCGCAAAACCCCGGCCTTGCTCACCCGCACGTGCGGCTTCCACCGCCGCGTTCAACGCCAAAATATTGGTCTGAAAAGCGATCCCGTCGATCACACTGATGATGTCGGAGATTCTTCGGGAGGAGTCATTGATGCCTTTCATGGTGTCGACGACCTGCGCAACTACGTCGCCTCCTTTTATCGCCACGGTACTGGCACTTTGGGCCAACTGGTTGGCTTGGCGGGCATTGTCAGCGTTTTGCTTCACGGTGGCGCTGAGCTCCTCCATAGAGGTAGCGGTTTCCTCCAAAGCGCTCGCTTGGTTTTCGGTGCGGGCACTGAGATCGTGGTTGCCTTGCGCGATTTCTGCGGAGGCCGTAGAAACACTTTCAGCGCCTTCGCGTACCGCCGAAACGACTTTCGTCAGGTTCTCCTGCATATCCTTCATAGCAACCATTAGCTCGCCAGTTTCATCACGAACATGGATCTCGATGCGGGAGGATAAATCTCCTGCAGCGATTGTCTGCGTCAACTGCACAGCACTCTTGATGGGAATTACTATGGAGCGAGCAATCAAAATGGCCGCCCCAATGCCCAATAGCATAGCCAAGGCACTGAGAGCAAGAACGAGAGTTTTTGCATCCTCATAAGTCTGCTCTGCGGCCGTAGCGGCATCATCACTGGCCTTGGCCTCGAAATCGGCCAGCTCCCCCAATGCAGACAACCAAGCACGTTGTGCAGGCAGGGCCTCTTTCATGAGAACCGCGACTGCCTCCTCGTTTTTGTTCGCCAGCCCCAACTCCACCACTTTGCTCAAAGACGGGCGTGCTTGGTTTTTTAATTCCTTAATTCTAAAAAAGAGGTCTTTCTTTTTCGACATCGTGTCGGATTGGGTTTCCAGCATCTTCCCCAAAATTTCCTCGTTTGCATCGTAGTCAGTGCGGAACCTCTTCAAATCTTCGGCCGCTGCCATCGACTCTGCGTCATCTGTCAACAACACAATGTCACGCGCTGCCGCACCAACTCGGTTGACGCTAATACGCATGCTCACAGCCAGCTTGATCTCTGGAATATTGACATGCGTGATTTTTTCCGTAGCCTCGTTGATTTGGGCCATGCGACTCAGCCCCAGGCCAGCTACACAAGCCAGCAGAATCAACACGACGCCGAAGCAAATGCCGAGACGTGAACCAATTTTCAAGTTCTTAATAAATTTCATAGTTTCTCTATCCCACTTCAACTGGCGTGTACAAATTCCTAATGGGGAGCCAATCGAAGGACGAACACCCCCGCCGCCCCCAACAGCTGCTGTGCTTGGCCGTTCAAACTAGAGGCAGCTGCGGCCATCTCCTCCACCAATGCGGCATTCTGTTGAGTGGACTGGTCCATTTGAACGATGGCCCGTTCAATGTGTAAAACGCCCACACGCTGCGCCTCACTGGCGCGACTAATCTCTGCAACGATTTCCGTCACCTTTCGGATAGATTCAATCACCTCCAGCATCGTTGCACCTGCACGGTCTACCAGCGAAGACCCACGATCCACGTTTTCGACACTGGTACCTATCAATGACTTGATTTCTCGCGCTGCTTGGGCACTCCTTCCCGCCAAGCTACGCACTTCTGACGCGACAACAGCGAAACCGCGGCCGTGCTCTCCCGCGCGAGCTGCCTCGACGGCGGCATTCAGCGCCAAGATATTGGTTTGAAACGCGATGCCTTCAATCACACCAACGATCTCAGATATTTCTCCAGAGCTTTGGTTGATCTCCTTCATCGTCTTGACCACGTCAGCCATTGCCGCTCCACCGTCTCCGGCCACCTGAGATGCAGCGTAGGCAAGTGCGTTGGCGGACTGGGCATTCTCCGCATTGAGGCGAACCGTAGTACTGAGGTCGCTCATCGAAGAGGCAGTCTGTTGCAATGCACTTGCTTGGTTTTCCGTTCGACCCGAGAGATCAAAATTTCCCTGTGAAATCTCACTGGATGCAATCGATACGCTTTCTGCACCCTCACGCACTTTTTGCACGAGACTTGCGAGTCCCGTCTGCATTTTTTCCAGTGCACGCAGAAGTTGTGCCGACTCATCTCGTCCATGTGGTGCCGGGATATCTCCATCCAAAACACCATTGGCAATACATTCAGCCGCTGACGTCGCCTCACAAATAGGATTCACGATAGACCGAGTTAGCCGCCAAGCAATGCCGACACCCAATAGCAAAGTTGCAACGCCGATGCACACAACGACTATTTGACCTCGGCGAGCATCCTCCTGCGCATCACGCAATGCGTTTTCGTAGACATCGTTTTGATGGACCTTGAGGCGCTGAATTTCCGCGACATACGCCTTTGCCAGTGGCTCAAGTTTCTCTGTTACTGCCCCCTTCACATCCTCGCCCGCCAGATGTTGCTTTATCAGTTCACTTCGCGGACTTCGGTAGGCATCCCGCGCCTTGGCTATTGCAGCCAAAAACCCTTGCGCATCCACCGTATCGGTGAGCGTCTCCAGCTTCTTCTTCGCAACGTCAATCTGTTGCGACGTAGCATCCATTTCTTTCTGCCACACAGCCACTTGGTTGGTATCGGGATCTAACAGGGCAGCCCTGGTACGCGTCCAATTCAGATCGATACCGTCGTGCCATTGCGCCGCCAGATCGTACTTTTCCTTGTCAACAGTTGCCAGACGGCGTGTCACAGTGCTCAACTCTTGGAGACGCCAAATCCCTATACCAATGGATAGCAACAGCAAAGTGAGCACCAGACCAAAGCCAATGCCCAAGCGAGTTCCAATACGAAATTTATGCATGGTCACAGCAGCCAGTTACTACCCATGAAAGCGATCCACGCTGCGGAGACCGAAGTGGAAAATTGGAATCAGCGAAATACATAGATGCCAATAAACGTTGCGAAAGAGAGAAATATCAATACGACGGGATACACCGTCCAAGCGAAATCCAGTACGCCATTGGCTTTGTATTCAGTGAATAAATACTTGAAATTGTTTTCACGTCCAGATTTAAGAACGCTCTCTAGGCTGCCACGCAGATCTCTCCCGCGTGAATTGAGGACCTGCTGGGCAAATGCTTTTTCACCCAACTTGGAATGTCCAAGGAAGTCCTGCTGCATTTGCTTGTAAAGATCGAACCCCCCGCGCACGGACAGCAATGAAAAGCTCTGTTTCCCAACATAGTTCAGTGAAGCAAACTGCTTCAACGCTGCTTCAATGTCCATCCAGAGTGCACCCAACAACTCTTCGACCTCTTGGGCCAGCTTCTGCTGAACATTGAGTAAATGAACTTTTTCCAAAACGTGCAATTGCGAGAGAGATGCCTCCAACCCCAAAAAAATCCTGTTTGAAGCAACGTATTTTTTAATCTGAACTTCCAACTCCAGGTATCGCCTACGTATATGGAAAATTGCAAAAAAAATGGCCCCAAACAGGAGGGCAACGATCAGCAATGAAAAGGACATCGCTGTCTCAGAACGCATAAATTCAGCCACAAAACTCTCCGTCAATAGGAACGTTTACTTCTTGCAAAGGGGTCAAAACCCACCGGTAAAACTCCATAGGCGACATTCCGTATTTGCGTTTGAAGGCACGACTGAAGCCCGATAGATCATTGAATCCGCGGCTCAATGCCAGCTGCTTCATATTCAAATCCGAACGTTTGCTGGCGATGGCAAGCCGACAGTCCTCCAGGCGACGGTCGCGAACGAACCCCTGTATCGTCAAGTCCACCCGAGCAAACAAGAGATACAGACTGCGCAACGACATGTGCAAGGCTGTTGCGATCTTCTTCGGTGTTAGTTCAGGGTCATACAAATGGTGTTCGATAAACCGCATGGCAGCTGTCAAACGCTTGGAATCTGGGTTGACGAGTTGCTCACCTTTCTTCTTCTGTACCGCCTTGACCATCACGCTTCTTGCTGCCAAGAGTGCCAAGGAGAGGTCGGCCTCCGATAGGGAATACCACTCGTTCAAGATCCCTTGCATAAAGCCACAGAGAATCGATCCGAAAGGATCCTGCGGTCTGAAGTGCATGCCAGTGACCGAGGCAATGTCCAATATCTCCGACTTCAAATATTTGTCGGCAAACACCAGGTTCAGCAAATGGTATGGCTCTTGAACATGAAAATTCATTGGAACACTGCTATGCCACAGGGAGACATCCCCTGCCTGCAGTGTGATGCGGCCATAGGGGCCTTCCAAGGCACTGACCCCAGACACCGAGAGCCCCATGGATATATAGGAGTCATCCTGGTTTCGAGGATCGAACCGCCCAATGCAACGTCCCAGCCGGGTCTCTGTCACCTGCATCCCCGCAACGGTAGCCCGGTTCAATGCAAAGATCGCTTGTTCGCCATGCGGACGATAGATGTACCACCCCCTGTGGGCCAAGCCGAGTTCGACCGCGACATTGGATTGATCAACATCGTCTTTGAAAGCAGAGGGAACGGACAGCTTGTTCATTATTGGTTAACTTCTACTCGACGTCTGCCCGCAAAAAAGTGTTCTCCGCGCAGCGTTTCCAACGGATCGACTTTTAGTGGAGCAGTCGAACTAAGTGAGCTTATGTTTTGCCAACGTACTGCGTCAAGGATGTAGGAGAAATTCGACTTGTCAATGCGTGCAATGTCGAATGACCGTCGAGACGGTAGCGCTATCCCAATCAAAAGCACTCAGATAAAAAAATCCGCCCAGAAGAAATTAAGTGCCTGTGTGAACAGAGTGGGTTACAAGCTTCGGCTCTTGGCGAAATACTCAATGCATTGCTGCTCAGGCAGCGCAGGACTGTAGAAATATCCCTGAAAGATGTCGCACCCCAGATCTGCCAACATCTGTCGTTGCTCCAAGGTTTCCACATACTCCGCAACCACTTCCACATTTTGGGATCGCCCCAACCCCACAATGGTGCGAATAATGTCGGCGTTGATGCAATTATTCAAAACATCACGCGTCAAGGATCCGTCGATCTTGATGGAGTGCACGTGGAAACGCCGCAGATACAAAAGCGATGAATACCCCATACCAAAATCATCCATGGCAAGACGAACACCCATATCCGAAAATTTATGCAGGGTCTGTTCCACCGCTTGACTGTCGGGAATCACCGCAGATTCGGTGATCTCCAATTCAAGTTCTTCCGGCTCCAAACCATAGTGCTGTAGAAGTTGCTCTAGCTTGCTGGTCAAAGCATAGTTTTCCAGTTGGAGAGGAGAAAGGTTCACCGCCATGGTCATATCGCGATAGCCTTGTGCGTTCCACCGCGCCTTGCATGCACAGGCCTGCTCCAGCACCCAGGTTCCCAAGTCGTGGATGGTCCCGCCGTTTTCCGTGAGTGCCACCATCACCACCGGTGAAATAGGGCCAAAAGCACCGTGATTCCATCGCACCAAGGCTTCTACTCCCATCATGCGTCCCTGTGCATCATGTTTGGGTTGATAGGCAAGCCACAGTCCGCCATCGTTAGACTTAAGTGCACCGCGAAGATCAGCCAGCAAGCCTCTGGCGATGAAGCCGGTCTGGTCATGGCGAATAACGAACCTACCAAGTGTCTGGCTTTCATCGGCAACCTGTTTCAGGGCGCGCGATACCGCACGGACCTCTCGTTCCTTGCGGTTCACTTCAGCCGCTCGGACAAAGGGGAGATAAATGGCGACCCCCACAGCAATTTGCATACTCTGCAATACAGCCCCTCGCCAAGAGCCCGTGAGCAACCAACCGGACCAAATAGGCGGAGTCGTCCAAGGTATATCCACTGCGAGGAAGCTGACAAGTCCCAACTCACTTGCCGCCAACGTCGTCAAGACGAACAACAGTGGCACACAAAGGAAAGGCACCAAATAAGCACCGTTCAGCACGATCGGAAGGCCATAGAGTATGGCCTCATTGATATTGAAGAGTGCCGGCAATACAGACCACTTCGCAACCCTGCTTTGTGGACCTTGTCTGACATATAACAAGATGGCAATCACCAAACTCAGCGTGGCACCCGCCCCTCCCATGAGAGCAAAGTGATTAAGCAAAGGCCTCCAGGCCAATGCATTGGTGTAAGGCGACCCAATAGGCGCAAAAAGCGCCGCACCGTAGGTGTCCAGAATTTGCGCGCCATGGATACCGAAGAGCCATGCAATTTGATTCAGCACGGTGGCCAGGCTGGTCAACACCCAAGTGGCATCGGCCTGCTGCAGTTGCGCCCAAATGACTACCGGCGACAGTACATAGGGAGAAACGACGGGCAGTCGGGCAAGAATCTCAACAACCAAGAAGAAAGCGAATCCAGCCACAAGGACAGACGGTGTCAAGCGCATGGCGTGGTGATAGATGGAGTCTGCGTCATAGGGGGTATCGCTCAGCCGAGGCCAATGCCACTGAATGGCGAGCTGCAGCAACTCAGCAGTCACAATCCCCACCACGATTCCGTGTAGCATGCCCCCGTGCCCCAGACCATCCACAAAGAAAGGGCGTGCGGACACCATCAACATGAAATTGGTGACCGCAGAGATGGAAACAACCATCGCGGGCACTTCTGGGGACTCGAATGAGGGACGCATGATCCTACGCGCGAGCAATGTGGCAACGACAGCCGCCAAAACCATCCCGAAAATGCCGTGTGAGGCCTTCGTGACCCGTTCCAGATGCTGTGGCCAGCTATCGCCCCACAGAAACGTCATTGCATCTCGATAGGTGCTCCACGGGAAGTGCTGTAAAACCAGCGCCACCAACCCCAAAAACGTCAATGGCATGAGCACGATAAAGGCATCGCGGATCGTCGCTAGCCACAAATTCCCTCGGTTCACGGCCTGCCCGCCCAGTGACTTCATGCCCATAGGTTTTCTGAAACTCCACGCTTGTTGGATTGACTGAACGTACGCATCTATTCCGCCACCATTGCTTGATTGCGACCCTGGACCTTGGCTCGGTACATGGCTTCGTCCGCCATCTTTAACAGTTGCTCCAGGCTCCCCCCATCCTTGGGAGCCATCACGGCCCCACCCACGCTTACGGAAACGTGGCCATATGGTGAAAGCACGTGCTCCAGCCCCAACCGCTGTATGGCGGCACACAAACGATCCACAAACGGGATGGCCCCGGCATGCGCCGTGGAGGTAGACAGAAACACGAACTCTTCGCCGCCATAGCGGGCAACCAGATCACCCGCACGGCAGGCCTGCGTTTTCAATGCCTGGGCGACGTTGCGCAAGCAATCGTCACCCGCCAGATGACCATATTGGTCGTTGTATTTTTTGAACCAATCCACATCGATCATGGCCAGTGTCAGCGAAGTACCTGCCCTCTGTGCGCGACTCCATTCCAGCTCCAGCACGTTGTCAAAATGCCGGCGATTGGCAATACCGGTCAGCCCATCAGTCACACTGAGTTCCGCCAACTGCCGGTTGGCTGCCTCAAGTTCGGCCGTACGCTCAAGAACCCTGGATTCCAGCTGGGATTGGCTGTCCTGCACACGCTCCACCATGGTTGCAAATTCACGCGCCAACGCACCGATTTCATCGGCAGACCTCAGAGGAAGAGCGTCCTTGTTCAAGCGTTCTTTGGAGACCCCGAACTGCTGTGTTGCGCGAATCAACCGATAGAGCGGAATAGCCACCTGTTTCTGCAAAATCGAACGCAGCAAGAAGACTTCCACCAATAAGGTCAGTAGCCCCAAAGCAACCACGATCGTTAGATTGCGATAAATGTCCGGATTCATTAGTACTCGGGGATAGTGCACGCTCAACACCCAGGGGGTTCCGGGAATCATGCCCACCGCGACGATTTCTTCTCGCGTATGAAGCACGGTGGCCGCACCCGGCACCAACGCACTCGCGGCCTGAAGCAAGGTGTAGTCACTCGCAATGCGCAGAGATTGGATGGAGGCTGTTCCCTCACTACGTTTGATATCGTCCAGAAATCTCGGGTGATAGATCAGAGTGCCTTGGGCATCTGCCAGGAAAATAGTGCTGTAAGCGCCTTGAATAGAGGGGCGTGCGGTACGCTCCATCAGCTGATCCAACAGTACATCCACACACGCCAACATGCGGTGCTTGCCAAGCCCATCGACGGCATCCGGGGTGGCTACCGTTGTCATCCAGGCATTGTTGGACGCGTCCCAGTACATGCGGGTAAAGATGATGTCTTCATCCGGTGCAGCAAATCCCCTCGCATAAAACTCGTAGGTCTCAAGTTTCAGCGCGTCGGCACCGACGTAGGTAAATACCTTCGCAATGTCACTGGATTGGTAGATAGGGAATCCCTTTTCCGGAACGACCCCATAGAAATTGAACAATCGGCCACGGGCTCCCGAGCCGTACTTGTGCGATAAGAGGTAGGACAGTGCGAACCTCGCCTTGGTGTCGTCATTGGGTGGGATATCAGGGGCATAAGTTGCAGACATCCCTGCAAACCGCCGACCATCTGCCAGCGCGTTACCTTCAAACAAGCCTGGGCGTTGGGTATAGGACCCATCCGTGTGGCGATAGAAAAAGCGATCAAAGTCGCGCACCAGTGCTTGGGTTTGACCGGGGCGCGTGTAGATATCCTGAAAATCCCGCAAAAAGTTGCGTTGCAGGTTCTTGATTTCTTCGAACGGCAAAGACTCACGCTGCAGCGCCTGCTCGGTAGAAAGCAGGAGTTGCCTGATCACCGACTCCTCAATGGCCGACTGGTTCAGGAAATAGGAGATCACGCCACCCAACAAGGCGACGACGCCGATGCGCACTGCGGCCTGTCGCAGTGCACGCCCAGCCAACGAGGTGCTATCAAAGAGTCTGGCCATAAAAAGCTCGCGTTTATCTGCCAATCCAACACTGGCAGGCAGTGCAAGCACTGCTGTTGTCATCTTTTCAGCCCTGGTCCGGGCACTTTGAGCTTACGTTTTGCATGATTCCGGGGCAAGGCTGCGCACGCAATTCAATTTGTCGTTGCATGCAGTCATTGCAAGCAAACACCATTGCTCATCGCACTCTCCGGACAATTCAAGCCTACGAGAGAATTGGATGGAGCGCAGCTCGAGTAATTCCATTTATTAGTAACACCTGTTGACGTAGCGACGCACGCGGAAGTTGAAGAAAGCCGGAAGAAGCCCATGACTTCTTGTCGTTGGGAAGCCTGGCTACTCTGACCTTCCGCCGTGGCAGCCACGCGCATTTACTTTTCCATCTTCAGTCCCAGAGTTTCCATTTCGTTGATAAAACCGCATGTCGCTCGATCTAGGCGGGCAAACTCTCTCCGACCACCACGCCCGCCAAATTCGCCATCTCTTCGACCGACAACACATGGTGGATGTTGAGGATGATCACGAACTTGCCGTTGACCTTGCCCATGCCCATCATGAAGTCGGCGCGGATGTCGGCACCAAACGACGGCGGGGGTTCAATCTCATTTTGCGGTATATCCAGCACCGCGTTGACCGCATCCACCATCACCCCCACCACTTGCGTTTCGACCTCCGCGGCGTTGCCGCTGGCCACTTCCACAATCACGATGCAGGTGCGCCGCGTGACAGTGGCTGCAGACTTGCCAAAGCGCGCGCTCAGGTCAATCACCGGTACCACCGCACCACGCAGGTTGATGACGCCACGGATGAAGCTGGGCATGCGTGGCACCTCGGTAAGGTTGCCATATTCGATGATTTCCTTGATGGCCAGAATACCCATCGCATAGACCTCACCTCCGAGCATGAAGGTCAGGTACTGGTGCTGATCTGCTTGTCGTCCCACGCCCTGTACCATCAGGGCCGCTGGCGCTTTTTGTCTGGCTGCTAACAATGCGTTCATGGCATAGCCTTCTCAGAAGCGCACGAAGCCGGCTTCGCTCACCCGCATGTTTTTCAATGCTGTCACCCGGCTTGCTGGGGCTTTGGGGGCTACAGAAGTAGGATGAGCCGGTTTGGCCCTCTGCGCTGGGGCCTGCTCCTCGGTTCTGAAAAAGCCCATCACTTCCTGCAGTTGTGCCGCTTGCCCGCTCATCTCTTCCGCCGTGGCAGCCAGCTCCTCGCTACTGCTGGCGTTTTGCTGTGTGATCTGGTTGAGCTGATTCATGGCCGTGTTGATCTGGCCCACACCGCTGGACTGCTCGCTCGATGCCGCGGCGATCTCCTGCACCAGCTCCGAGGTCTTGCCGATGGCAGGTACGATGGCGTCGAGCAGCTTGCCCGCGCTTTCGGCCTTCTCCACACTCCCGCCAGCCAGTTCGCTGATTTCTTGGGCCGCCACCTGGCTGCGTTCGGCCAGCTTGCGCACTTCGGCGGCCACCACGGCAAAGCCTTTGCCATGCTCGCCAGCACGGGCGGCTTCAATCGCGGCGTTCAGCGCCAGCAGGTTGGTCTGGTAGGCGATGTCGTCGATGATGCCGATCTTGCCGGCAATGGATTTCATGGCCGTTACGGTTGCCTTGACGGCCTCACCGCCTTGCACCGCTTCTTTGGCAGCTTGCGATGCCATGCCGTCCGTGACTTTGGCGTTGTCGGTGTTCTGGTTGATCGACGCACTCATCTGCTCGATGGAGGCACTGGTTTCTTCCACGCTGGCGGCCTGTTCGCTGCTGGCCTGGCTCATGCTCTGGGCGGTGGTAGAGACTTGTTCGCTGGCCGAGGCAATGTTGCTAGCCGCCGCGTTGACCTCTCCAATCACCTGCGAGAGTTTTGCCACTGTGTTGTTGAGGGCTTGCTTGACCTGGTCGAAAGCACCTTCATAGTCGCGAGTCACCACCCGCGTCAGGTCACCACGCTCCAGGGCCTGCGCTACCTGGATAGTGTCCTTGAATGCGGTGTCAACCGTATCGGAAAGTTGGTTGAGCAATTCGGAGAGATCCTTGGTGAAGCCCGCCTTACCTTCCAGACCCATCTTGGTGCTGAAGTCCCCCATGTTGGCTGAGGCAACGATGTCCCGGATTTCTCCAACGATGCCCTTGAGGTTGCCGCGCAGCTGCTCGATGGTGTTGTTGATGAACGCTTTCTTGCCAGGCAGCTTCTCCATGGGGGCGTCAAGGTTGCCATTACCGAATTCCTGGATACAAGCCATGGCCTTTTTCTTGACCGCGATGTGACCGCTCACCATGGTGTTCACGCCATCGGCCATGGCCTTGAACGAGCCCTTGAACGTACTGCTATCGACCATGACATCAATGTCGCCCTTGTCATGCTCATGCGACATGTGGTCCATGTCGCTGAGCAACCGCTGAATAGTGTCCTGCATGGCCTTCATCGCCGCCATGAGGCTGCTGCGGTCATCCGACTTGAGCGAGATCTGGCTAGAGAGGTCGCCTGCTGCAATCTTGTTAGCGATCTCGGCTGCGGCATCGGGCTCACCGCCGAGCTGGCGGGACAGGCTACGGCCAATGAAGAATGCCATCAGCGCGGCAATCAGGGTTGCAATTGCACCTAGAGTCAGCATCAGCGCACGGGATGATTGGTACTGCTCGGTGGCATCCTTGCCAGCCTGCTTCATCTGCGTGGTCACCGCGGTTTGAAAGTCCTCCAGTGCATCGTTGAACGCCACGTTGTTGGGGGCATACTCCGTCAGTAGGAAATCAAGCGCACGGGACTTGTCGCTCTTGAGCAGCGTAAACAAGGTCTCGTACTTCAGGTTCAAGCTGTCGTTGTACTTTTTAACGATGTCGAACAATTCACGCCCCCTGGGCGTGTTGATCATCTTGTCCAGCGTTGCCAAGTCTTCAGTGTTCCTGGCACGGTTTGCATGAATTTTTTGCCGGTTCGACTCCAGCGCATCCTCGGAGGTCAAGAGGAACAGGTTGCGGATCAGGCGAGCGTTGTCCATCGTTCGGACCTGCACGTTGCCAGCAACGTCAATCTTGGGAAATCGGTCTTCGGTGATTTCAACCGTCTTGTCGTTCATGCGCCCCATGTTGGACACACCGACAAAAGTGCTGACTATCAGCAACACAATCACCAGACCAAACCCCAGGCCTAGTTTGGTCGCTACTCTCATACTCTTGAACATGAAAAATCCCCTCAATTGTTACTAACTACTTATGCTGCCAGCCTCCGTCAATTGGGCATATACAGCTACTACTTTTATAGCGATCGGTGCCCCAGCGCCCGCTTGGGCTCTTCCACAGACTCCTCGGCTGTCATAACCTGCTTCATAAGCCCTGGCACGTCCAGAATCAACGCCACCTCGCCACTGCCCAAAATGGTGAAGCCGCCAATGCCTTGAATCTGGTTGAACACCTTGCCCAGCGGCTTGATAACGGTCTGAAACTCTCCCACAAGGCGATCCACCACGAGACCGGCCTTGTGTTCTCCATAGCGCACCACCACAACGTTTTCGCGCCGTGTCGGCTGGTCCAGCACTTCAAAGTGCTCGCGTAGGCGTCGATAGGGGAGCACCTCACCGCGCAAATTGAGGTAACGCTTATCGCTGCCGCCCTCGTGGTCCATATCACTGAGCTCTATACACTCGACCACCGTGTCCAGTGGAATAACGTATGTGGCGTTGCCCACGCCCACCAGGAAGCCTTCGATGATGGCCAGCGTCAGGGGCAGGCGGATACGCACCGTGCTGCCTAGGCCCTCCACGCTGTCCAGGTCCACCGTGCCGCGCAGGGCGGCGATGTTGCGTCGCACTACGTCCATGCCTACGCCGCGGCCCGATAGATTGCTCACCGCATCGGCGGTGGAAAAGCCGGCCTCGAAGATCAGGTTGTGAATTTCCTTGTCGCTCAAGGCTTGGCCCTCGGTGACCAAGCCTCGCTCGATGGCCTTCTTGAGAATGCGCTCCTTGTTCAGGCCGCCGCCATCGTCGGAGACTTCGATCACTATGCTGCCCGCGTCGTGGAAGGCGTTGAGCTTGAGCGTGCCCTTGACCGGCTTGCCCCGGGCCAGTCGCAGCTCGGCCGATTCGATGCCGTGGTCCATAGAGTTGCGCACCAGATGGGTCAACGGGTCGCCAATGCGCTCCACCACTGTCTTGTCCAACTCAGTGTCGGCGCCGCTAATGCGCAGCTCGATGTCTTTGCCCAGTTCCTTGCCAACATCGCGCACCACCCGTTGGAAGCGATTGAAGGTGCCGCCAATCTGAACCATGCGCAGGTCCAGCGCGGAATCCCGCACTTCCTCCACCAGCCGAGAGATCGTTGCCGTGCTCTCTAATAGCTCGGGGACACCGGCGCGCCGGGCGGCCAGACTGGCGCCGGCTCCTGCAATGATGAGTTCGCCGACTAGGTTGATCAAGGCGTCCAGCTTGTCGGCATCTACACGGATCAGATTGGCCTCAGCGGCCTTGCCGTCCTTGCGCTGCTTTTGTTTCTCCAGCGCGGCGTCCACCACCGGAGACTGCACCATGTGTTGCCCCACCAGCACTTCACCAATGGGCGGCGTGGCCTCACCTTGCATGTGGGACTGCGCTTCCTGTATGCGCAGCGCAGTGTCAAGCTCGTTTTGCGTCAAGGTGCCGCAGCGCACCAGCATGTCACCTAGCAGCAGATCCTGCTCCTGAGGCATGTCGCCCAGTAGACTCCGATATTCGTCGATCTTGCTGTGCGGTGGCAGGATGCGGATGCGGCAGTCATCGCGAACAAACTCGAACACGTTCTCGATGGTGGCCTTGTCGGCTTCGCTCTTGAAGCTGATTTCAAAACCTAGGTAGCAGGTCTCGGGGTCCATGCTGGCTACCGGGGGAATGGCATCCAGCAGCGTGACGATGTGTACCACCCGGCCCAGCGTGTCCAGATAGCGGATGAAAGACAGGGGGTCCATGCCGTTGCGCAGCACATCGTGCCCAAAACGCAACGACAGGTGCCAGTGATCGGCTTGTACTTCGCCACTTCCGTGGGCGGGGGGAACTGGCACAAACTCCAGAGGTACCTTGACTACAGATGCGGACACCTGCGCCGTGGGCTTGTCGTCCAGATAGTCATTCAGCTGTTCGACCAGCGCCTGCCCTTGGGTCAACACCTGCGTGGATGGCTCACAGCCCTGGGCGACGTGGTCCACCAGCTCCCGCATGTGGTCGCCACTTTGCAGCAGCACGGCAACCAGCTCGGGGGTCACATCCAGCTCGTTGGCGCGGACCTTGTCCAGCACGCTCTCAGCCACATGCGTAAAGGCCACGATACCGTCCAAGCCGAAGAGTCCAGCCGAACCCTTGATGGTATGCGCCGTGCGGAAGATGGCGTTAACGGTGTCTGCGTCGTCCGGAACCTGCTCGATGCACAAGAGCGCCTCTTCCATGTGCTGCAGCAGGTCCCGGGCTTCGGCAATGAAGGTTTGTAGCGCGTCGTCGAAATTCATGGAGTGGGCTCCGCTACGTGGACCAATACGTTGTCGCCAAAGAAGCCTTCCAGGTCGCACAGGTCGAAGACATCCAGTACACAAGGGCTGTGGTCGGTGATGCTCAAGGCTCTTTCCTGTGCATGCGCCTCGGTCTTGACCAGTACCAACAATTGCAATCCAGCGGAGTCGATCTCAGTGACAGCACCCAGATTGAGTTCAACTTGCTTGTATTGCTCCAGCGGCGCCAACAATTGATCCTTCAATTCTTGCGCGGTGTAGATTGTCATTTCGCCCTCGACGAGGATGCAGCACAGGTCATCCTTGGTTCGTTCAACAGTCACTCCCATGGCGTCTCCTTGGTGGGTTGTGTTTGGGTGTAAGGCGAGGGACCACTCAAGGCAGAATCAGCTTGGCAACGGCCCCCAGCATTTGTGCCGGTTGGAAGGGCTTAACCACCCAGGCCTTGGCACCCGCGGCTTGGCCTGCCTGCTTCTTGGCCTCGCCGGCCTCGGTGGTGAGCATGATGATGGGGGTGAATTTGTAGGCGGGCAGCTTCTTGGCTTCGGTGACGAAGGTGATGCCGTCCATGTTGGGCATGTTCACGTCGCTAATGATGAGGTGGATCTTTTGGCCGTTAAGCTTGGTCAAGGCGTCGCGCCCATCGCAACCTTCGATGACCTCATAACCCGCCCCCTTGAGGGTAATGCTGACGACCTGACGCAGAGAGGCGGAATCGTCCACTATCAGAATAGTTTTAGCCACGTATTTCTCCTAAAAAAATGTAATTTCGGTTGAGTCGCTGGGTGTCTTTACGTGTGTTGGTCCAATGCCACCGTGCGTCGCGTACTGCTCTTGCGTGGTGTAGGTGCTGGCCAGCTCCTCCAGCCATGCATGGGTAGCGATGGGTTGGGGCGGGGTGCCCTCAGCAATGGCGTGCGCGCTCTGCTCCAAGGTCAGGAGGAGCTTGCATTGGTCGTCCCGAACATGGCCCAACATCTGACTGACGCGGTCCTGGAACTGCAGTGCCACCAGCACATCGGAGATTTCGCTCTGCATCCGTTGGCTTTCCTCGCGCAACACATCGGCGGAGTGGCTAAGGTCGTTAGCAGTGTTGCCGAACTCCCCCAGCACGGTCTCGATCACTCGCTCGGAATGGGACACCATTTGGGCGTCTTGCTCGGCGTATTGGCGCGACACTTGAAGCGTGCTGGCAATCGCTTTGTTGACGGTGTCCACGGTTTCAGCGATCTTCTTGCCGGTCTCCCCCGATTGCTTGGAGAGCATGCGCACTTCACTGGCCACCACTGCGAAGCCGCGCCCGACTTCACCAGCACGCGCAGCTTCGATGGCGGCATTGATGGCCAGCAGATTGGTTTGTTGGGCGATGGCGCCCACATCCTTCGCCATTTGCTGCAACGCTTCGGTAAAACTCGACAGGCCGTGCACCTCCTGCAGAAGGTCTTCTTTTTCTTTCAGGCTGGAGCGCAGCGCAGCGATGATTGCATTGAGTTCAGTTTTGCTGTCGTTCAGGAGCGCCACCACACCCTTGGTGACACCATCACCACTGGCACTACTATGTGAGGCGGCGACCGCACTTTGCAGGTGCTGAGACAGGTTTGCAAAGCGCGTCGCCAGGTCGTTGATGCCTTGTTCAGTCTGGGAGCGCGCCATTTCGATCTGGCTGGACCAGACCGGCAGCACGCCCACGCACAGAGGCTCCAGACCTGCCATAGACTGGGCGCGCACTCGGTGTTCGACGCGCCGGCACAGTGCACGGACTTGCCCTATGGCCCACCAGGCGGTGCCCATGGTGATCAAGGCCATGCCCGCTGCCAGAACCAGCGGTGACAGGTCCAAAGGAACCACGATGGCCGCAATGCCGAAGGCACCACATACAACAACCGGCACACTCGCCCTGTAGACACCACACCCACTTACAGTCTTTCGCATGCTCGTCCATTCCCAGGGTTGCCTTGTACGGTGGCTGTGACGGACTCAAAAAAGAGCCCCATGACACTTGTATGAAGAATGAACGAATTGGGAACGATGAACTATCAGGCGATCTTGATTTGCGTGTAAGGAAACGTGTCAAAGGTGTAGGGATGGAGCCAGAATTTGGTAGGCCCATTCCTACGTCATGACGGGAGCAGTCGCTTTCCTCCCGCGGTTCAATGCTGCGTCCGGGTCACCACTCCCATTTCGGCGCTGCCCATGAGCGTGACGATGTCCAGCAAGATCAACATGCGGTCATCCACCGCACCAAGGGCCAACAGGTGCTCGTTTCCGATGACCGATGACAACTCGGGCACCGCACGCAGTTGGTCCGGCATGAGAGCCATGACATCCGACACTCCATCAACCACCATACCTATCAGCCGCTCGCCGATGTTGAGCATAATGACCACCGTCGCGTCGTCATAGTTCACCTGCTCCAGGTTGAACTTCATGCGCATGTCAATAATCGGCACGATCACGCCGCGCAGATTGATCATTCCCTTGATGAAAGCCGGCGCGTGCGCCATACGGGTGGGCTCCTCGTAGGAGCGAACCTCTTGCACCCGCAAGATGTCGATGCCGTACTCCTCGCTTCCGAGTTTGAAGGCCAAAAATTCATGGATGGAGGTGATTTTCTGTTGCTGCATGCCGTCATGCCTTTGTTTAAAGGGCGCGAGACGCTATCAAAACAGCAGCGTTTCGAGATTGACCCCGGTTGATCATGGGTATCCCATTCAAGTGGAAGACGCCTACCATCCGAGACAAATCACTAGCCTTGTCCTGCAGGGCGCGGGCCACGGCTCCGGTTTCCTCAACCAGCGCGGCGTTTTGCTGCGTAACAGAGTCCATCTGCGCAATGGCGGTGTTGATCTGCTCGATGCCCAGGAACTGCTCTCGGCTGGCGACAGTAATTTCACCCATGATGTCGGTCACCTTTTTGACGCTGTCGACGATATCGCCCATCGTCTCCCCAGCTTCGCCAACGAGTCGGCTGCCAACCTCGACCTTGCTAACCGAGTCGTCGATCAGAGTCTTGATTTCTTTGGCGGCGTCGGCCGAGCGTTTGGCCAGGCCACGCACCTCGGACGCCACGACGGCAAAGCCGCGGCCTTGCTCCCCGGCCCGGGCCGCTTCCACGGCAGCGTTCAGGGCCAGGATGTTGGTCTGGAACGCAATGCCATCGATAACACCAATGATGTCCACGATCTTGCGGGAAGAGTCGTTGATGGAGCCCATGGTCTGAACCACCTGTGACACCACCTCACCCCCTCTGACGGCCACTAGTGACGCCGAGGTCGCCAGCTCGTTGCCCTGGCGCGCATTGTCCGCATTGGCCTTCACAGTACTGGTAAGTTCCTCCATCGCACTGGCCGTTTTCTCCAACGCGCTGGCCTGGTTTTTGGTACGTGTCGCTAGTTCCTGATTGCCTGCGGCAATCTGGCTGGTAGTACTGACGACGATGTCGGTGCCCGCGCGTACCCCACCCACGATGCCGACCAGGCTGTCGCGCATGGCTTTCATAGCCGCCATCAAGCTGCCTCGGTCATTGGGCTCGGTATGGATGGTCACCGTAAGGTCGCCAGACGCAATCCTGGTAGCGACATCGGCTGCATCGTCGGGTTCGCCCCCCAGTTGAGCTAGCAACCCGTGCGCGATTCTCCAGAAGATCAGGGCGACCAAGCCACTGGAGGACAGCAGTAGCACCAGCATGACCCAGTTAGCGTTCTCGATTGCCGATCTGGCATTAGCTTCGTCGGTTGCATTGCGTTTGTTGGCCAGCTCCACCAGGGTGTTGATGGCGCTGCGATGCGCATCGTAACTTTGCTTCATGGTGTCCAGCGCAGCATTGGCCGCGGCCATGTCATCCTTTTCCAAGGCAGGTATCAATTGACCCAAGGCGACCTGGTAGAACGCCTGTGCCGGCTTGTCGGCTTGGTTGAGCAGTTGGTCCTTGAGCGCCGTATCCAGATTTTCCTTGGCCCAAAAGTCGTGCCGACTGTCATAGTCCTTCTTTAAAGCTTTGAAACTGTCAATCAGAGTCGGGCGCTGGGCGGGCGTTGCGGCCATCAGCTGCAGGGTCACCAGATAGGACTCGATGATGTATTCAGGGGGTGGGAGGATGTCGGCAATTAGGTCCTTACCCTGCACAATGCGCTGATAGAACGGTCCATTGACCTTCAGGGTGCTTAGTACCTTGAAAGACCAGGCCCCATAGGCTACAAAGCTCAGCAGAATGATGAGCAACAGAGCCACCAGACGCTGGGATAACTTCATACGTTTGAAAATCATGAGGCGCTCGTTGGGAATAGCCGGAAGACGACAGACTACAAAAATCCTTCCCATCGGACCATCGGACCGGTCTGATTTGCTTGTAGGGATACACAACAAGGCCCATAAGGATGGCCCTACGGCAACCCACTCCTATCACACGCCAACGATGCGAATCTTCAGCGTGGTGCCATGGTCAAGAGAGGAGTCAATAAATAGCTCGCCACCCAGGTGAAGCGCTCCCTCGGCCAGACCGATCAGCCCAAAGCAATCGTTGCCACGCGGTACCGCCGGGTCAAAGCCACAACCGTTGTCGTGCACAACCAGGCAGCAGACGCCATCGGCGGCAACGAGCGAAACAGACACCTGCGTGGCCGCCGCATGCAGGGCGACATTCAACAGAGCTTCCTTCGTGGCACGGTACAAGAATGTGCTCAACGCATCGCTAAGCACAATGCCATCCTGTAGGGTCAGGACAAAGTCGAGGCCAACGCCCTTGAAATCGTCCGTGAGCCACTGCAAGGCGGAAACCAATCCCAAGTCGAGTACCGCAGGCCGCAACACAGATACCATACCGCGAATGCGGGCGATGCCATAGTCTGCAATGCCGTGCATAGTTTTGAGCGCTTGCGCGTGTTTGGCGTCGGCATCGCCCATCTCCAGCGATGCGAGGTGCAGACGCAGGGCTGCAAAGTTCTGGGCCAGGTCTTCATGCATCTCGTAGGCCAGCCGTCTACGCTCCTTCTCGCGCTCGGTTTCCTGGTGCGCAGCCAGCGCACGCACAATATCGCGGGATCTTCGCAGCCGCTCCTCCGCGATCCTGCGTTCCGAAATATTCAAGACAAAACAGGTCAGGCCCACGACCACACCGGCCTCCGAGCGGATGGGAGCCCAATGGCTCAACCAATGTTGGCGGGAAAGCAGCTCGCTGCCATCGGTTTCTTCCAACACAAAACTCTCGCCTGCCAAAGCCCGACCCATGTTAGCGTGGGCTACCATGCGGCCTGGGCGATCGCCAATCACATCCAGCATGTTCATGCCAATGCTAATGTCGTTTCCCCAAGTGGCTTGCATCATCACCCGGTGTTTGCGGTTGAAGGCCAAGTATTGGTACGTTGTATCCAGCGCAAAAATGATGATCTCGGGCGAGCTCTCAATGATGGCTTGCAAGAGTTCATTACGCGACTGAATATGCGCCTCGTTAGCCCGCAAGGCCAGCTCAGCTTCCTTTGGTTCAGTGACATCGCGGGCCATACCGATCACACCTGTAACATTCTCATCGACTCCGTAGACCGGCACCTTGCGCGTTTCAAACAAGGCGCATTGCCCATCGCTGGCGTACTTGACCCGCTCCTCCAATCAGCAGGCCAGCTTTTCGGCATGGGAATCGAACTTGCTTGAGTCAACCCGCCTTGAGTAGCTAAGCTCACTCTCATAGGAACTTAGATCGTGGACGGACATGTTTTCCCGCAATGCCCAACACCTGATGACATTCAATATCTCCACGTTTGCCACTCCTAAAATCCCCTGCTTTCAAAACTAACAGGGTAGGTCTTACGTGAGTCAGATCTCGGCGAAAATCGACACTGACAATAGCAATCCGTTGAAATTCACCCATGGATTCCCTTCCGCTATGACACGTTCGCCGAACGAATCGTAGAGACGCTGCACCCGGATAACCATAAGGAATTCTTGTTTTTGGTGTAAGGAGAAAAGCAACGCCCGTAAGGATTGCCTTCATGTGGCTAGTCCACTAGACCATGGGCGAGTGCATATCGCACTAGCTCGGCATTGCTGCGAATGCCCATTTTCTCCATGAGACGCGCCTTGTGCGTGCTGACTGTCTTATTGCTGATGGCCAATTCCTCGGCAATGTTATTGATACTTTTGCCAAGACTCCACAGCCGCAGGATGTGGAGTTCGCGATCCGTCAACCGTTGGTGACGGGGTGCCTGGCCATCGTTGCTCCCAGCAAACGCAATGCGTTCAGCCAATTTCAGGTCAATATACTGCCCCCCAGCAGCAGCCTTTCGGATGGCGGCCATCAGGTCTTGCGGATCGTTGTCTTTGGTCAGGTAGCCGGTTGCGCCGGCCCGAAGCACCCGCACGACGACTGCTGGTTCGTTATGCATGCTCAGCACCAGAATGGGAAGTGCCGGGAATTTGGCTTGCACCCAACAAATCAGGTCTACGCCGCTGACATCGGGCATGGTGAGATCGAGCAACATCAAGTCGAACGCCCCCTCGCGCAGAAGCTCCATGACCCGAGCACCATTCTCGGCTTCAGCCGCAACCACCACGTCGTCACTCAGGGCAACTATCTGCTTCACACCCTCTCGCATGAGGGCATGATCGTCAGCGACCAGCAACCGGATCATTGTCAACTCGATACTGCATATACCGAGAGCGTATCGGTAATCGTGGTATTGCGCTGTCAGGCGATCTTGATTGTCTGTAGGGATTTACTCAATCAGGCCATGCGCAACGGCATAACGCACCAGTTCAGAGTTATTCTGAAAGTTCATTTTCAGCATCAGCCGCGCCTTGTGGGTACTGACGGTCTTGTTACTAATAGCCAGCTCTGCGGCGACCTCGTTAACGCTCATGCCCCGAACCAACAGCCGCAGAATATGAAATTCACGGTCCGAAAGAAGCTCATGAGGCGGGCGTTGCGCAGAACTCCCCACCTCGAACACCATTTGCTCAGCCAGACTGGGGTCAATGAAGCGCCCGCCGGCCGCCACCTTGCAAATGGCCGCGATCAAGATCTCGGGCCGACTGTCCTTGGTCAGATAACCCGAAGCGCCCGCATTGAGCGCACGCCGAGCAACCTGCAGTTCGTTGTGCATACTGAGAACCAGAATGGGCGGAGCTCCGTCCTGCGCACAGATACGGTTAATTAGATTCACCCCGCTTACTCCAGGCATGGTCATGTCGAGCAGCACCACGTCAAAACGCTCTCTGCGCAAAACATCCAATACCTGAGCACCATCGGTCGCCTCACCCGCCACAACGACATCGACGTCCAATGCAAACAGTTGCTTCAACCCCTCGCGCACGATGGCGTGATCATCAGCTATCAATACCCGTATCATGTCTCTACCGCATTCATTGGCTGATGGTGAATAGGAAATTCCAAACGGACTGTTACCCAGCCCGGTGTACCAGATATTTCCACCGTCCCTCCCAAAAGCAGCGCTCGCTCCCGGATACTGACCAATCCAAAGGATTTTTCCTGGCGCAGGGAAGGATCAAATCCTCTGCCATTGTCCCGCACTTCTAACCAGACGGAATCGCTTTTTTGCTGCAGCGTGATATTCACTTGAGTCGCTTGCGCGTGCCGCACGATATTGGTAAGCGATTCTTGGACGATTCGGAAAATCGCCGTGGCACGCTTGTCGTCCAGATGGATATCTTCCTCGCGAAGATGCAGGTCACATTGGATGCCGGTTCGTTCAGCATAGTCACCAGCCAACCACTCCAGGGCCGACACGATGCCCATGTCGAGCGCCGCAGGACGTAGTGAAGTCACGACATTGCGCACCACTTTGATAGTGGAATCCACCATATCAACCAAGCGCAGCGTCTTTTCCCGCAGAGACGCATTGCTCACCCCGAACTCCAAGTCCAGCACCGAAATACCCAAGCGCAACGCCAACAAGTACTGCCCCAATTCATCGTGTAACTCCCGTTTGAGATGCCGACGCTCATCCTCACGCGCAACCTCATTGCGCGCCGCCAACTGGCGTAGCAAATGCTGCGACTCCTCAAGGCGACGCTCCATCTGCTTACGTTCGGTAATATCGCGCGAGATCCCCACTATGCGGTGAATGCGACCGCTGTCGTCGCGCACGGGAATAAGGGTTGAATGGTAGTGGCGCAGCCCACTGGGCATATCGAGCGATAATTCCTCATCGATCGCAATGCCCGCCGCAATACATCTACGGTATTTGGCAATAACGAGCCTGGCCGTTTCTTGTGAAACCGTTTCTTCGACGAATTTTCCGACGAGTGCTGTGTTGGAGATGCCTGACGACTTCTCAAATGCAGGGTTGACTTCAAGATTGCGAAAACGCCCGTCGGGCGTCACTTCGAGTAAATAAAGCGTATCCAGAACATTGTCGAAAATTCCTCTGTAACGCTGCTCTCGCTCGCTCAACGCCTGCTCCATGCGCTTGCGCTCGGTGATGTCCCGAGAAAGACCTATGAAGCGCGGTTCCCGCCCTGCAACGACATTTTTGCGAGCGACCGAGAGTTCAAACCAGAACGTTCCGTGGGGAAGTTTTAGTTCCAACTGTTTACCAAACGACGTGCCGGTTTCGTGAGCCTCGCGCAGTGCCGACATGCAGGCCTCCGCCGACTCAGCGGACATAACGTCAAACACCGTTTTTCCGATGAGATCTTCAGGTGGTGCAACCAACAAGCTGGATTGGGGGGGATGCACGCTGTAGTAACGGCCATCCAGCCCCAGCTCGAACAATAAGTCCGGCATCGCGTCAAGGGTAGCCTGTAGCTTGTTCTGAGAGAGCCGCACTTTCTCATTCAGTATTTTCAGCTTGCGATTGGAACGCCGCAGATAGAGCAAAAAATACGCGCCTCCGGCGCAAACAAGAGCGCCGTTTCCGAACAGTGTCCATAACCAGTACTGCTGGAGTTCGCGTTGGCGCAGCTCGGCCGTCTGTCGTGCATTGCGTTGCGTCAATGCATCAATTTCTCGTTGCTTGCCCTCCGCCTCATGCTGTTCGGCGAGTTCTACCGCGTGTACGCTGGTTCTTTCTGCCAATACCGCAGTTGGTAGACCAAGGCACCAACACAACGCCAACCAACCAACCAACGCTTGCACAAACGTCAGACAGATGCTTCTTACACGTAGCAAATAGACACCCGCTTTCAACAACTTTGTCGGTTTCACGTGCATCAAGTTCATCCAAACAGATTTGTGGTCAATGAAGCGTGTTAAAAATGGGAAAGCACATAGATTCGTTTATAAAACCTTCGCTGCAAAACTACTTTTTGAATCGCCCCGGGTTTTGTAGACACCTGATAACCTCAATTCCAAGAGGTAGAAGTGTTTATGAACAAACAAACGAA